>DBBT01000047.1:5383-10366 GCA_002292345.1 Opitutia bacterium UBA977
GTTGCAGGCTTGAAGTCTCCCGGTCAATCGGCACAAAGCAAGTATGGCCATCATCTGGAGTCAAACAATCGAAGCAAATCACTATGAAGTGCGTTCCGCTGGAGCGACTCTGCGTCTCTATCGCAATGGCGTAAACCATTCGCAGTGGAATCCGAACCGGCCATTGTCTGGTTGCATTTGGGATTTGATTGCACTGCCGGCGCTGTATCGGCCGAAAGGAAGTATTCAAAGTGTGTTGATGCTTGGGTTTGGTGCGGGCACGGTGGCACGTAAACTACGTGAACTGGTGAAGCCTGAGCAGATTGTCGGCATCGATTTGGATCCGATCCACCTGAGTATCGCAGATGGGTTTTTTGAATGTGCTGAAGGTTGTGAACTGGTTGCTGCGGATGCCGTCGAGTGGGTGCAAGAAGAGTCTGCCGAACCGGATCGAGTGCTGTTTGATATGATTGTTGACGATCTGTATGGGGAGGAAGAGGCGATTGCGGTGCGCTGTGCACCGCTGGATTTGGAGTGGTGCCAGGACTTGGCAAAGTTGGTTAAGCCCGGTGGCATGCTGGTCTTTAATATGATCGAACCGCGAAAGGTGGCGCATTTGCCGCCGATGACAGACGCGACACTGCGCGCGCAATTTCCATACGCGAAAGTTTTCCGGATGGCAGGCTACGAGAATCGTATCGTGGCGTTTAGTGGCAGTGCCTTGGCGGGCAGTGTTTTTAAGAGTCAGTTGCGCGACATCTTCAGTAGCTATCCGCGTTGTCGAGGTGTCGAGTCGCGCTACATTGTATCGAGTCCGAAACGCTGAGTGCGGTTCGCATCGCCTAGGGGCAGGATAAAGCCATTAGCTGAGTCCTCTTTTCAAGCACAGGATACAATCAGTAGGTCGCTGATCAGTACAATTCCACTGATGAGTGATGTTGCCATTTTGTGTATGATTTACGGATGATTGGTGTCTCAATAAAATGACCTAAAATGCAGGATTGATTAAATTTCGATTGACGCGAAATGGTGATTTGGCGGATACATGGCGCATGAAAATTGAAACACCAGACGACGTAAATGCCATCCCTGAGGATGCTCAAATAACAGCAAGCGGCCTCGCTTCGAAAGTGCTTCAAGCGGGCACTGGTTCTGAGTCGCCTGCGGCGGCCGATACTGTGACGGTGCATTATAGTGGTTGGACCACTGATGGGCAGTTGTTTGATAGTTCTGTGCAGCGCGGCCAATCTAGTCGCTTTCCGCTCAATCGTGTGATCAAAGGTTGGACTGAAGGGCTGCAACTGATGGTCGCAGGTGAGAAGCGTCGTTTCTGGATCCCTGCTGAGCTCGCTTATGGTGAGAATGCGGTTGGTGGACGCCCGAGCGGTCTATTGGTATTTGATGTTGAACTGCTTGAGATTCAGGCCGCGCCAGAGGCACCGAAAACGCCAGAAGACGTCGCAGCTATTCCTGATAGTGCTGAAGTGCGTGATAGCGGATTGGCTTCCCGTGTATTAACGGCTGGCACAGGCAGTGAGCATCCGACCAAGGAGAGTATGGTCACTGTGCACTATAGTGGTTGGACACTCGATGGTCAGCTGTTTGATAGCTCGGTGCAACGTGGCGAGCCGACTAGTTTCGGCCTGTTTCAAGTCATTGCAGGTTGGACTGAGGGGGTGCAATTGATGGTCGCAGGTGAAAAGCGCCGTTTCTGGATCCCTGGCAAGCTCGCTTATGGTGACAGTCCGCAAGGTGGAGCGCCCGGCGGTATGCTGGTCTTCGATGTCGAGTTAATCAAAATCGGTAGTTAGTCGATTCGAAGTCGTGTGATTGATTCAAGCAGCTTCCCTCAGTGGAGGCTGTTTTGCTATTAGAGAAGAAGAACGCTTGAGTTTGGTGGTCAGATCTTGAAACTACACGGTATGCTTAAATCACGTCTCTCAATTCTATTATGTGCTTTGTCGATTCTGTTGCTTGCTGCGTGCAGCACCACTAAGACCGCCACACCCGAAACGGTTAAGCCCAGCGCGGAAGTGGTTCCCGCCACCGCGGCGAAGGTCGCGATTCCTGCTGCAGTGGCAAAGGTCGAAGCTCCTGTCGTGGTCGCAGCAATACCGGCAAAAGTCGAAGCCGCGGTAGAGGTCGAAGCTCCTGTCGTGGTCGCCGCCACGCCGGCGAAGGTCGTTGTACTTGAAGTTGTCGCCGAGCCGGAGCCTGCTCGTGTTCGAGACATTGATATCGTGCTGCACACCTCTAAAGGCGATATCGAGGCAACATTGCTTGCGACCAAGACGCCGGTGACGGTGGCAAACTTTCTCAATCTGACGAAGCGTGGTTACTACGACGGTCTGACTTTTCACCGTGTGATTGCTAACTTCATGATTCAAGGTGGCGATCCGACAGGCACAGGTCGCGGTGGGCCAGGCTATCAATTTGAGGACGAGATTCATCCAGCGCTGCGGCATACACGGGCAGGTTTGTTGTCGATGGCAAATGCTGGGCGCGATACCAACGGTAGCCAGTTCTTTATTACGCATAATGCCACGTCATGGCTCGACGGAAAGCATACTATCTTTGGTAAGGTTACGAAGGGGCAGTCAGTCGTCGATTCGATTCAGCAAGGTGCGACGATCAATAGCATTGATGTGTTAGGCCCTACGGACGCACTCTTTGGCGAACAACAGCAGCGCATCGCTCAGTGGAACACTGCGTTAAATGCTCAAGGGCTGTAGTGTGATAAATTTAGTGCTACTATGATAGCATGTGCCTAGTAAGCAAAAAAAGAGCGCAGCAATGAAGCTGCGCTCTGGTTAAAGTAATTAAGATAGCAATTATATCGTTGCCGAAGCTTAAGATACATCGCGAGCTTTGATTTGTTTGTTGAGCTTCTTGTAAAAGCTCGGCCCGTGGATTTCGCGCATCATTTTACGGCGATGCTCGACAGCTAATTTGAAGGATTTCTTTTCGCCATACTTTTTAATCGAGAAAGAAGTGCATTTTTGCATTCCAGGCTCTGGTCGCCAGCTCACTGAGTAGCATTCGTGCTTCGTGCCGTTGGGGCCGATCTTAGTTGTGCGGGAAACTCCGAGTTCTCCAGTGGTGTTACGCGAATCCGAAATAACAATCCGACGCTGGCGTGGTTTTTTAGGAATAGCTTCAAGTTCTTCGTTGAGCTCGTCGCGATATATTTTCGCAAGTTTCTGAGCCTTGCCCTTACCACCACATTTGCGGTCGCTGAAAAGCTTTGAATATGTTTTGCCATTACGATAGCCGCGAACGAACCATCCGTGAGTTGAGCCGGAGTCGATGCGACTGATGCCTTTATTTGCTTTTGAACGAGCCATTGTAATTAGGGGGGTGGATTAATATATAGCGATTATGGGTTTTGCTATAAGTATGAAAAGAGAGAGAATTTTAAAATTAGAAATGAAATCCACTAAATAAAAATAGTGTAGGAAGCTACTCAAGCGTGATCATGATGCAAGCCAAAGCTGCTAGAATTTTATATTTTAATTTCTTTGGACTTCTATAACTAGCATGCATCTGTAAAAAATACTTAGCAATTCACCATTCGGTGTAATTTTGAGCTTTTTTTAGATGGTATAAAATTTGCCTACAGGCAGAGACTTGCTTAGCTTCGAATTGATGAATCAACCTGTTGACATTAAAATTTGTGGCATGACGCGTGAAGAAGACGTGGAATTGGCGTTGTCCTTGGGGGCAAATTTCCTCGGTTTTATCGTGTATCCTCAATCGCCTAGGGGCATTACCTTAGAAAAAGCGGTGGAGTTAGCTGCCCGAGTGCCTGAGGGACGACGTGTGATCGTCGATGTGGAAACGGCTCCAGATGATCTATTGCGCTACCACGATGCCGGCTTTGATCGATTTCAAATCCACGCAAGCTTACCGATTGCCGAGGAGAAGTTAGCGCGGTGGTCTGAAATTGTGCGTCGCGATCGTTTGTGGCTGGCTCCGCGTGTCGCACCGACGGATGACTTTCCAGAGTTCGCGTTGGAGTATACCGATACAGTTTTACTCGATACGTATTCTAAGAATCAGGTTGGTGGTACCGGGCATACTGGTGATTTTGCGCGATTTGCGAGCCTGCAGTTACATTTTGAGGATACGCAGTGGATACTTGCTGGTGGACTGTCACCGTCGAACGTATCCGATGCCCTCGTGCGTTCCGCTGCCAGTCGAATCGACGTCAATAGTGGCGTCGAGACTGCTGCTGGGATCAAAGACCCTGAAAAGCTGCGTGAGCTTTTTCGAGTGGTGCGTGGTGCGTAAACGCAGCTGCCGCCCACTTACTTAATCGAATGGTGACTCTGAGCGTGCTAATCAGTAAAGTGTGTAGTGCTTCGAACTGACGCGTGTGCGTTCTTGCTTCGCTGCAGTGAGCTTCGATTTAATCCAGAGGTGCGTTGCGCGAGATGAACGTTGAGTGTGTTGAGCGAGTCAACGACTACCAGTTACCTGTGGCAGCTGCATGGAACGAATATTCAAATACAGAACCCGTACCGTGTGCACCAGCAACCGCTGGTGGCTTAAGATGATCGAATGCTGCTTCGCGAGTCGTTAGTTAACGCAATAATAGACTACGAGAGATTGCCAGTTGGCTTATTGTACACGTAGTCCGATTAGGCAGACGTCATCTTCCATACCTTTATGATCTGTGAAATTTTGGACGGACTCAATCAAGCCATCGATCATTTGGGGCAGATCATCGTTCCGGTGTGTTTCCAAAAAACTGAGTAATCGTGCCTCGCTATACTCTTCTTCGTTCATCGCTGCCTCAACCACACCATCGGTATATAGAATGATTTCATCTTGGCAATTTAGCTGGATGTAATCCTCGGCATATTTAGCTTCAGGAAGCAGGCCTAATGCGGGGCCGATTTGTTTACCGTCAAAGATGCGAGAATGCTGTGCTGTGTCTGCTGGCGTATAAATGCCGTGTCTTGCCCCTGCTTGAATGTAACTCAACTGTCTGCTTTCGAGGTC
>DBBT01000115.1 GCA_002292345.1 Opitutia bacterium UBA977
GCCAAGGAATGGAAGGGTCCGACTTCGGATAAGGCGCAGGCTTCAGGTAAGGTAGAGGCGGTGTCGGCCGAGGAGCCTAGCACCAACGCAGAGCCGCAGGTTGCAATGTTCAAGCGTATCGATGCGAATGCTGATGGGCAGCTTAGCCCAGCGGAGTATGTGGCGTTCTTTAATACTCATTTTTCCACGGCTGATGTGAATGCCGATGGCGTGTTGGGCAAAGATGAGTTTTCAGCCGCAGCCTTCGCGTATGCGGATTTGGATCATGACAATCAACTCACTGCAGCGGAGTATGAGGATTTTTATCGTAAGCAGTTTCAGCGCCGAGATGCGAATGGCGATGAAGTGCTCACGCTGGATGAGATGTAGTTCGAGGGAACTGCAGCCAACGAATTTAAAATTATTGAGTCATTCACAATGACAACGAAACACTTGAAAGTAACTTTCGTGGCGTTGGCCTTATCTGTTGGCACCGCTTGGGGAAGTGCGCATCTCGTACGCTTACATGGTAGCATGGATGTGAATCAAGACGGGATCGTCTCCGCAGCGGAATTTATGAATCTGTGGGAGAAGAGTTTTGATCGTCAGGATAAGAATAAGGATGACCGGTTGTCTGTAGATGAGTGTGGTGGATCTGTGATGGTTGCGGATAAAAATAAAGATGGCGAGATTACGCTGGCGGAGGATCAAGCCATGCGACAGGGGCATTTTGAAAATATGGATAAGGATCGAAACCAAAGCCTCACGCTGGATGAAATCTTAGGCTCTGCGAGCGGCAGTAGCCAAAGGAGCTCAAGCGGCGCCGTTAATTTTGCGGCCCAGCGTGCGACGGTCGTCGCATTGTCGGATCTAACCGCGGCGCCAGCCATGCATCGGGCCGAAGGCTTTGATTCGACTGATAATTTAATGGCGATTTATTACCAGGCGCTCGATTGGCAGGGCAAGCCGACTAAGGTGTTTGCGTGGTTAGGTATGCCAGACGAATATACCGAGGATGTGCCGGCCGTAGTGCTTGTACATGGCGGCGGTGGCAGTGCCTTTAAGAATTGGGTGCAGGAGTGGAACGCGCGCGGCTATGCGGCGATCAGTATCGCGGTGGAAGGGCAGACCGACAACAGAGTCGGCAAGGCTTGGCAGTCGCACGAGTGGGCAGGTCCTAAGCGCAATGGTATTTATCATGATTCCGCTGAGTCATTGCAGAACCAGTGGATGTATCACGCCGTGGCCGATACGATTCTGGCGAATTCGTTGATCCGTTCGATTGATGGCGTGGATGCGTCTCGAGTCGGCATCATGGGGATTTCCTGGGGCGGGGTGATCACCAGCACGGTGATCGGCATCGATGATCGTTTCGCCTTTGCGATTCCCACCTATGGTTGTGGCGGATTGGCTACGGCTGAAAATCAGTATGGCAAGTCGCTGGGTAATAATGAAACTTATAAGCAGGTCTGGGATCCGTTATTGCGAATGCAGCGTGCGCAAATGCCGACACTGTGGTTCTCGTGGCCGGAAGATAGCCATTTTCCAATGGACTGTTTGGCTACTAATTATGGCAAGATCGCAGGACAGTACATGGTGTCGCTGGTGCCGAAGATGGGGCATGGTCATGGGCCTCCATGGAATCGTCCTGAGAGTTATGCATTTGCCGACTCGGTAGTGAACGGCGCGGGGCCTTGGTGTGTGCAGACCGCCGCATCGATGCAGTCGAATCATGCGCAAGTTTCTTTTCTTGCCAGCAAGACCTTGGATGGTGCGGTTTTGGTGTCCACCACGGATCATGGTGTGAGTAGCGAGCGTGAGTGGCTGGAGTCGCCCGCGCAGTTGTTGAATGACGGCTCAGTGTGGACGGCGTCGGCAGACCTGCCAGCTGCAACGACCGCGTGGTTTATCAATGTCAACAGCGGCGAGCTGATCGCGAGTTCAGATTATCAACAAATAAAATAATCAACCCACTTACCCTATGAAGGAAATATCAATATTCATCCGTGTATCAGTCAATCGCTCGCAGGTAGCCTGGATGAAGCGAGAGCAGGTTGATGTTGAGCGGTAGGCTGACTGGATCGCAATCAGTTGCTGTATGTTCACCACGCAAAGTGCTCCGAATCGGGTGTCTATTTACGTTATTTGAGCGCTCACTAATGTCGTCTTGACTCGCTATAGGTTAATATTAACTCTCGCCAATTATCTCACCTGTATTCGCTGTATTTTATGCTTAGCCACGCGCTAGTCTTTATAGGTATGGCAACCGGCTACATTTCTCATTTAAATCCTCATCTATAATTGTTTATGCATTCACTTGAATCCCTTGATTACCTAGTAATTGCCGTAATTATGCTCTCGCTGATCGGCGTTGGTCTTTATTTTACCAAAAAAGGGGGCGAGGATATGGATTCGTTCTTCGTCTCAGGACGCTCTTTACCGTGGTATATTGGGGGCACCTCAATGATCGCGACGAGTTTCGCCGCCGACACGCCGCTGTGGGTGAGTGCCTTGGTGCGTAGCCACGGGGTGCACTATATTTGGCAGTTCTGGGCACCGGTGATTGGCTCCGTGCTCGCATTTGTCTATTTCGGGCGTAAGTGGCGCCGTATGGCGTTTGTGACGGATATTGAATTTATGGAAGCCCGCTATGGTGGTGCACCGGCGAAGGCGCTGCGTGGTTGGTCGGGTGCTTGGGGTGCGATTATTATTTGCCCGCTTATTTCAGCATGGGTGATCAAGGCGATGGAGACGATTGGTCGTGAGGCCGTGGGGCTTCCGCCTGAGTCTCAGGTGATGGTGACGATCGCGGTGGTGACAGTGGCGCTTTTGATGTGTGGCCTGTCGGGTTTATTTGGGGTGGTCTATACGGATTTCATTCAGTTCATCTTGGCCACCGTGGGCACGATACTACTGGCGGTGCTTTCGGTCAAAGCCGTGGGTGGTTTAGATATGATGGTTGAGAAAGTTCGGGCCTTGCCAGATTGGGGTGGCACTGAGCTTAGCATTGCGCCAAGAATCGGCTCTGGAGATGGGGAAATGTCCGTTTGGAATGCAATCGGTTATTTTGGATTTCTGTGGATCGGCGTGGGTCTTTGTGGCGCTTATCAAGCCCAGCGCTTGCTGGCGAGTAAAGACGCGAAGAACGCGGCGTTTGCGCAATTGCTGCACACTGTCGTTTACTATGCATTGATGGCTTGGCCGTGGATCTTGGTCGGATTGTGCTCGATGATTTTGATTCCTGATTTAGGCGGCGTTGCAGATCAGAGTGCGGCATATCCGAGGATGATTGTAATGATCATGCCTATCGGCCTGAAGGGCTTACTAGTCGCGGCGCTGTTGGCTGCGTTTATTTCGACGATTAGCACGCTCTTTAATTGGGGCTCATCGTATTTGGTAAACGATATTTATCGCAGGTTTATTAATCCCAATGCGACCGAGAAGAACTACGTGACCATCGCACGTGTTGCGACTGTGTTAATGGCGTTCGCTGGGGCAGTGATTTCGATTTGGGCTGAGAGTATGCAAGTGCTCTTAACCTTGGCATTTGTGCTTGGATCATCTGGCGTAGTTCCAGGTGTGTTACGTTGGCTCTGGTGGCGCACGACTGGTAAGGGTGAGTTATGTGCCTTGATTGTAAGTTGGGTGATGACCATCTTATTAATTATAGTCAATGCGTTCGATAATGCGTGGACAGACTCATTGTTTGGAACCGGCTTAGCGGACCCTGTCACAGGCGAAGTCTTACATCACCTGAGCAATGATCCTGACCTTGTCGGTGCTCGTATGCTGATCATGGTGCTCGCTTCGGGGATCGCTTGTATAGTGGGGTCGCTTTTGACTAAAGCGGAGGATATGGATCATTTGAAGGCGTTTGCGGCGCGGGCGCGTCCGTTTGCTTTTGGTTGGAAGCCAGTGGTCAGTCAAATGACTGTTGTGTATGTTGAAGAAGAGCCGCTCGGCCGCACCTTGTGCTCTTGGGCGATTGGCTTAGTTACATTGCTCTCAGGCTTGTTTGGTGTGGGTAAATTACTGCTCGGGCCTCGCGATTTGGGCCTGGGACTCATGGTGGTGGCTGTGGTGGGCACTATTTGGACGATTCGTCGTATTCGGCAGGACTGTGCGAACGACGTCGCACAACCTGACTTCCTGGAAGAAATTGAACAATTAGATGCGAAGCAAGAAGAGGCTCAGTCTTAACTATAGCGTATCGTTGACAGCGGATTTTAATACCAAATGGACTTAAAGAACTATTTAAACGAGTGGCCGCAACGGCAGTCACTACTAGAAATGTCGCAGCCTGCGGGTTGGTGGCGTGATGGCTTTCCGCTTGGGAATGGTAGCTTGGGTGCGATGCCTTATGGTCGTATTTGCGCAGAGCGCATTCTAATCAACCACGAGCGCTTGTGGTATGAGGGTGTGGTTCCGCAGTTGCCGGATCTGTCTGGCTTGCTGGAAAAAAGTCGTCGATTGATCGCGCAAGGCCATTTTCTAGCCGCCAATGAACTGTACAACGACGCATTGAAATCGACAGGCCAGGAAGGCAAATGCGCGGTCTATCATCCAGCGGCGGATCTCTGTTTGCGCAGCACCTCAGAGTGGCGCTTCAAAAATTACCGGCGCTTTCTCGATATGGCTGCAGGCGAGACCTTGACTCGCTGGGAGTGGGACGATGCGCCGCAGATACGTCGTAGTTTTGTTTCGCGTGCGGACGACTGCATCGTGGTCGAGCAACTCGGCAGTAACTTTTCTGACCAACAGTGGGTGGTCAACTTGGAACTACATGACTTGATCGACGCGATTTACAAGGAGGGTGAACGCTTCCAACCGGCGATCGATTTTACCGCCAGTGCGGATGGTGAATGGTTGATCGGTATCGGCCGCTATACCGACCCGAATTATAAGGGCGCACAATATGGTGTCGTGGCGCGCGTGATGACTTCAGCTGGAGCCAGCGTTGAGCCGAACGAGTCGGGCGAGGGCTTGATCGTTGCCAATGCGCAACGCCTGCTGCTGATCGCTAAGGTGTTTGTTTACGAGC
This sequence comes from Opitutia bacterium UBA977, assembly GCA_002292345.1. Lineage (GTDB taxonomy): Bacteria > Verrucomicrobiota > Verrucomicrobiia > Opitutales > Coraliomargaritaceae > Lentimonas. The sequence goes on from DBBT01000115.1 coordinate 5,021, forward strand.
CGAGCGAGACTGCGGTGGACAGACTGAAAGACGAGCTGCGCTTGCTTGAGTCTGATTATGACATCTTGCTGCAGCGTCACGAAGCCAAACACCGCTTACAGTTCGATGCCTGTCACGTTGAATTTTTGGATTGTGCGGATAACCATACGACCAACGAAATTCTGTTGGAGAAATCCTACAACGGTACCATGCCGGTGGCGATGCTGCAAAAGATGACGGCCTACGGACGCTATCTTTTGGTGGGCAGTTCCAATCATAGCTCAGTGCCGTCTAACTTGCAGGGCATTTGGAATGGTGATTATGCTCCGCCTTGGGATTGCTTCTTCATGATCAACGAGAACTTGGAGATGAATTATTGGCAGGCCTTGCCTGGTGGCATGAGCGAGAAAGTGCTCGGCGTGTTTAATTTCTATGAGTCACACTTGGCGGAATACCGTGAAAATGCACTCAAGCTATTCGGCTGCCGCGGTATATTTATTCCGGCTTTAACCTCGCCTGAGACCGGACTTTCGACCCACGGCGGCTCATGGATCGTAAACTGGATTTCAGGGGCCGGTTGGCTCTGTCAGCTTTTCTACGATTATTACCTCTTTACCAACGACAAGATTTTCCTGCGGGATCATCTATTACCGTTTATGCGTGAAGTGGCGCTTTTTTACGAAGATTATTTCTGCTACGATGCCGCCGGCAAGGTGGTGATCGCTCCCTCGACTTCACCGGAAAATTGGCCGAAAGAGTTCTGTCAGATCGATTCGCCTAGTTCTGGAAATCCACGTCTGACGGTGAACGCGACGATGGATGTCGCTGTGGCTCGCGAGTTGTTAGGCAATTTACTTCGCAGTTCACGAGAATTTGATTTATACGGTGAATGCTACGAGCAGTGGGAGTGTATGCTCGAGGGCCTACCTGCGTATGAGGTGAATGAAGATGGGGCGATTCGCGAATGGCTTGATCCTCGTTTCTCGGATAATTACGAACACCGCCACTTGTCGCATATTTATCCAGTTTTTCCAGGCTTTGAAGTCACCTCAGAAGCGGAGCCGATGTTGTTCCAAGCTTTTCAAAATGCGGTCGATAAACGAGGCACAGTTGGGTTGAAGGATCAGACTGGCTGGTCGCTGACTCACATGGCAAATATTCGTGCGCGGATGGGGGATGGTGCGCATGCCTATGAGTGCCTTGAAACACTGATGCAAACTTGTGTGGGCAAAAACTTTTTCACTTATCACAATGACTATCGCGATTCCGGCGTGACGATGGGTTGGTCGTTCGGCTATTCGACGCCTTTCCAAATCGATGCGAACATGGGCTTAACCGCCGCCGTTTATGAAATGCTGGTGCAGTCTCGCCCCGGCGTGATCAAGCTGCTGCCGGCCGTGCCAGCGCAGCTGAGTTCGGGCAAGATTTCCGGGATACGCACCCGCGCCAGTGTCAAGGTCGATATGGAGTGGCGACTGGAGCCCTTTGAAGTGAAGGTAAACTTTGTTTCTGCGCGGGATCAGACGATTCGGGTGAAGCTGCCAAAGCAGCCTGTAATCACAGATATGGGCGACGGTCAGTCATTGCCGTCGAAGTGGTTTACGGTCGAACTCAGTTTGAAAGCCGAGCAACCCACGGAATATAAATGGTCATTAAAAAGTGATCAGCTGATTGCACATTAAGGCAATAAATATGTCATTTTCACAAAGTAAACATGGTCTCTGTTTAGCTACGGTTCTCACTTTATTCAGCGTATTGCATGTCGGATGCGCTCAAAAAAACGAGGCGCCTGCACTTGGCTGGCAAATGCCACAGCAGGCCGATGCAATTCATCTCACATGGGTTAAAGGGCCGCCGCAGTTGCAGGCCTTTAATTCGATCGACCAACATCTAGCTGGATTTCGTGAAGACGCTGCGGTGTTGGCATTTCGGAGTGAGCAGTGGGGTATGTTACTCGACCCGCGCCAGATGACGATGGAGCGGCTGACTGTTACCAAGACTGCAGATGTGGTGGCGGAGTTGTTAGACTTCTCAAAGATACAGCAACGCTGGGCGCAGAGTAAATTGGAGCTGAGTGCCGAGGTAAATGGTAAGGTTTACCATGCCGTTGCTGGGCCGATTCCGCCTCTTGAGGATGACTACAGTTATTCGCCGATTCATATCGTGGAAAGTGGTGACTGGTTTCAACATGTGGCGATCTATGATTTAAAATTGCTAGCTGCCGACGGTGCGAAATTGCCTGCCAAGGTATGGTTAGAGATTCGTGCGTGGGGCGATCGTTGCTTGTTTGAATGGTGCGTCGAACCTGAGAATGACGCACCCCTAGAGCTTCAAGTCAGACTGCAGTCTCAGTCACTGAAGACCGCCGAATCTGCTAAGGCCACTGGCACACGGGTGCAACTCGGGCTGGACTTTTCAGATGAGTCGATTCGCCCGATTGTTGCCGATGATCAGTCAGTAAAAATCACCGCAGTGGCTACAGATACATTCGCTCTAGGGCAGCCTAAGATTGAATATTCGGCTGTGCATGATGCCTGGCAAGTGCTCCTTCCTGAGCTGGACTGGCCAAATAAAGATGTGGCGGCATATAACTCAGACTTATTAGACCGCATCTCGCATTATGATCTTAAATTGGCAAACACCACGGATGCACCGCGTGATGTCTGTCTACGATTTGTGCACGACTATCATCCAGCCACTGGTTATGTACCGATGCTGCTCGATGCGGAGGGCAAACAGACAGGACTGCCGTTGCAGAATAGTAAGAACTGGCATGACTTCCGTCCGTATCCCTACTGGAGCGTGTGGTTCAATATTACGGCACGCCTGACCTTGGCTCCAAATGCGAATGTCGATTTTGAGTATATTGTTGCGCATGCGCAGTGGCAGGGGGTGCCCGCATCGTCCGCCGCGCAACTCAGTCTAGTCGGCTGGGGCTATAATGGATTTTGGACAGAGATGGCGTTGGGCTCTTGGGGCGAGAGTGTTTGTATTCAAGCCGGTCGCACGATGCGTCGCGCTTTTATTACCGATGTGCGACCGTTCGAAGTCATTGGCCGCAACGGTTTACCGTATGATTGGACTTCAAACGTCGGCGGCGGCGACATCGGCAAGATCGTCGATGATCAGGGTAAGTTGATCACTTGGCAGGGCAGCGTTCGCGAATATGCGATGATCGGTCCCAACCTGTCGCATGTGCGCGTGACGGAACGCTCCGACCAGGATCGGATGCGTCTACAAATTGATAGTTACTTGCCCCGTAGTAACTCGATCAATCGTTCCTATTTTAAAGTCAAATTGGAGGCGCTCGAAGATGTCGCCTTTAACGAACTCGCATTGTTTCAGCTCGGTAATGACTACTACAATGAAATGGAATCGACCAAGATATCATGGGGCAACCTGGGGGGTCTATCTGCTGAGGCCTCGCCCGCCGCAGCTGAATGGGGCACCGTCATGGAACCTGTGCAATTGTCTGGCGAGCAGCCATGGGTGAGTTTGCATGCCAATGCACCTGAGCCAAAGGCAAAAGGACGGGCTGTGCGTGGTCTCGTGATTCGTGACTACCGCGCAGAGCTTGGTGGGGAAGTGTATCACGCGCCGTGGATCGCTTCCGCACGCACGATGAAGCGGCTGAATGCCGAGTTGGTATTGCCGCCAGAGATTAAGCAACTGAAGGCCGGTGACTCGATTGAGATGACTGTCGAAATGGATATTTTCCCTCTCAGTGCAGACGCATATTTTGGTGCGGATGCCGCGCTCAGGAAGCGCCTCGAAGCGACGCCTGACAGTTGGCAACTCACCGCGTATGAAGCGCAGCATCAGCAAGTCCGTATCAATGATAAGGTACAGGGTTTCCCCGCGACCTACGCCTTGGCTGCCGCGAAACGACAGACCTTTACCGTCAGTAGTCACTCTAAAATGGATACAGTTTGTGTGACGGGCTTACCGAATCCCTTGACATGGGAGCTTGCAGAACGATTCGAGGGTAAGTCAGTTGCCCTTGGGGAGCGCTTCAGCGTCGAAGCACAACCACAAGTAGTTTACGTTCCAGAAACGGGCACATGGACCGCAGTGCTCTCTTTAGTTTTCCCTAAAGGCAGCCACGAACGAAGCTTTAGCCTCAACATTCAGTAGCGCCTGCGTGGGGCAGAATTCCCACACCGCAATTTAATATGCAATCAAAGTATCGCACGTCACTCTTCGTCGTCCTTGCCGGTCTTTTCGGACTTCAAGGAGCTCAATCAGAAACGCTCCCGCCACTAATTGATGATGCTGCGCCGCAGACACAAGTTGAGCTGTGGGCGAATTTTGATCCGTGTGCGGAACCGCTCGATGTCGAAATCCTGCACGAATGGGAAGAAGACGGCGTCGTGCTACAGGTGCTCCGTTACCGCGTCGGCATCTTCAAGGGCGAGAAGGCCATGGTCGCTGCGATCTATGGCTATCCCAAGGGCGGCGCAAATCTCCCCGGGTTGGTGCAGATCCATGGTGGCGGTCAATACGCGGATTACAAAGCATGTCTCGCCAATGCCAAGCGCGGCTATGCGACCATTTCTATCTCATGGGCAGGACGCCTGAACGCACCGAACTATCGCGTCACGCCTGCCGAAGTGAAACTGTTTTTTGCGAATCAAATCGACGATCCGAATTATAAACTCACCACCGATTGGGGCGCACTCGATGCCTACCATGCGCCTTGCAGGTTTCCTGGTAGCAATTTCACATTTAACCCGCCGTCCGAACATACCATAGACTCGGTGGCATCTCCCAGAAACAGTGGCTGGTTTATGAGCACCATGGCTGCGCGCCGGGCATTAACCTTTTTGGAGCAGCAGCCGCAAGTCGATGGCGACAAGCTCGGCGTGTATGGTCACTCGATGGGCGGCAAATTAACCGTGTTGACCGCTGGCTCAGATGGGCGTGTCAAAGCAGCCGCGCCCTCCTGTGGTGGTATTAGCGATCGCTACAATGCAAATGCACTGCAGAACAATACCGTCGGAGACGGAGCCAGCCTGAGCGCTATTACATGCCCGATCCTATTTCTTTCGCCCGCGAATGATTTCCACGGGCGGGTCAACGACTTGCCCACTGCGATCGAAGAAATCCGCAGCTCCGATTGGCGCATTACTAGCGCACCGCATCATAATCACCAGGACACCGCCGAATATGAGGTCGCGGCGCAGCTCTGGTTTGATCAATATTTGAAAGGCACCTTCCAGTATCCCGAGACCCCAGCACTGCAGTTAAACCTAAGCGCAGCAGGTGGGGTGCCCACAGCACTGGTGCAGGTCGATTCGTCCAAACCAATCCGCAGCGTCGATATCTATTACACCCAGCAGGGACAGCCCGATGGTGCCAAGGATGATCGCAACAACACTGGAAGTCGCTTTTGGCGACATGCCTCCGCGACACAACAGGATGGGGCATGGGCGTTTGATTTACCACTGGCCAGCATCGACCGACCGCTCTGGGTCTATGCCAATGTCACCTATGCCTTAGAGGAACCTGTGTCTACGGCTGGTTACTATTATGCGGTGCGCACGACGGATCAATTCGTGCTGTCGTCACTGGTGCAGATGGTGCCGCCTGAGCATCTTGTCGCAGCGGGCGCACGCGCTACGCTCAAGCCGTCACTGATGATCGAAACTTTTGCAGACGATTGGCAGAAACAATGGTACAATTATCGTGATGGCTGGGCACGTAGCACGCACAAGGTCTATGAGCCACAATGGCAGGCGCCGGCGGATGCCAAACTAATGCTGCAGGTTGCCTCCGCCGAAGCGAACAAGCTCGTAGTCAAAATCGATGATTCGGCGGCTGAAGTGCCACTCGTCGGTGGTTCTGCATGGGAAGTGGTCGAGCTCTCGGCAGCGGATTTCAAGAACTCCGACGGTCAGCCATTGCAGGATTTTCAAGGCATCAAAGAACTCCGCTTGAGTCCGCAGGAAACGCTACGTGGTAAAAACAAACCAGCAGTGAGCTTCGGCGGTGCATGGCGTGGCGCGGATCCAGTATTCAACGATTTACACTGGAGCGCTGCTCGTCCCAGCCCGGAGCAATCGGTGCCAGTCACGAATGCTGCGAAACATGTAAAGGGGCAACCGGATGCGATGTGGACCTATAAAGAGGTCGATGGCAAAGCGCTACAGCTGTCGGTATTTTTGCCGGAAGGGTATGCAAATTCCACGGAACCATTTCCGACCTTTGTGGTGTATCACGGGGGCAGTTGGGCCGTCGGGGAAGCTAGTTGGCATTACCCAGATTGCGAGTATTGGGCGAGCCGCGGGATGATTGCGGTGTCGGTCGATTATCGCCTCAGTCAGCGCGATGGCGTGAAGGTGCCACTCGAATGCGTGAAAGATGCTAAGTCTGCGGTGCGTTTCTTGCGCAACAACGCGGGTCGCCTTAAGGTCGCTTCCGATAAGATAGTGATCGCCGGTGGTTCCGCGGGTGGGCAACTCGCCGCGGCGATGGCGACCTTAACGAGCCCAGAAACGAATGATGATTGTTACGATCTGTCCATCTCATGTGAGCCGAATGCAGTGATTTTGTATAATCCTTATTTCAAATGTGAAGCCTCACTCTCGCCGCCGAACTTTCTGCGCGCAGGCTTACCACCGTTTATTACTTTTTTAGGTGACCAAGATCCGGCGATTACAGTCGAGAGCATGGTTGAATTCCATGAAGCGCTGAAAGCGCAAGGGGGCGCGTCAGAATTTTACGTAGGAAAGGGTGGCAAGCATGGCTTGTGCAACGGCCGCAATTCTCATAACCCGTTTTTCTACTGGTCGGTCGAGTTGTCGGATCAATTTCTAGTCAAGCATGGTATCCTCAGCGGCGAGTCGCTGGTGCAGCCCCCAACCGGAGTCAAGGTGCTACAACCTCAAACAGACTATGACAGCTATCGTTAAACAAAAATCTTGGCTCATCGTGCTGCTCGGTGCTGTCCTCGCCTTGCAGTCGTTGACCGCAATGAGCCGCGTGCCGAATTTAGCGGCAATTCCTGCGCAGGCCGAGCGCCCGAATATACTTTTCATCTTTACCGATGACTGGGGCTGGGGCGACCTTAGCTGTCACGGGCATCCGTATGTTAAGACGCCGAACATCGACCGCTTGGCGGTCGAAGGCACCGACTTTCAGCGCTTCACGGTCGCCAGTGGTGTATGCTCGCCGAGTCGTGCCGCCGTGGTGACTGGGCAGTTTCCGGCGCGTCTCAATATCGACGGCC
>DBBT01000031.1:0-366 GCA_002292345.1 Opitutia bacterium UBA977
ATACGGATCGACCATATCGACATAGTCCACGGGAGTGATCGAATCATCCGCGCGGTCATGGACTGCGGCAGCCCCGGCAGGTAATACTGGCAACGACGCCAAGAAAAGGCAGCCAACATGGACTGCTTTCAAACGAGTTTTGTGAAATGGTATCATAGCTTTTTAAAGGACCTTCACTCATCTTCTGGTATGGATGTGTGAATAGTAGGTGCGAGAATGGTAAATTATAACAAACGGTGCCCACCACGCAAATACGTAATTGCGTATACTTTATTAGCAATTGAGACACGCCAGAAAACCTATGAGTGTAAAATAAAGACGTCCGTGCACAGCGTTGAACCTGCCCGTCCCTACTGATCAGTGGCA
>DBBT01000031.1:439-15310 GCA_002292345.1 Opitutia bacterium UBA977
ATTGAGCAGAGCAAACCTTCAAATCCCCGCCCATGCGCGTCAGATTCGGAGAACCAAATCCCTAATGAAAGGAACCCTGCCCGAAATCAAAAGCGGCCAAGCCCCGACAGCAAAGGGCTTTAGCGGCAGTTGCAATCGAGGCATAAAAAAGCTGCGAACCTTTGGGAAGTTCGCAGCTTATTCTTTTTGGTCGGCCGACGGGGATGGTATTACGAACCGATTTCTATTTTTCTAAAACGGAAAAGCATCCCGACCGCTAGCAATGAGGATGGCGTTACAAAATTAGTTCCAAGCTTGCGACAAGACCGACTCGCTTGCGAGATCGGACCAACAGGCCGTCTATCCCTCCTTGATAAGATAACTCCCCCAACCTTTTTCGAAAAACTCGCGCTGCACCTCTGGTGTGAGGTCGACCGATACGGGAGCGACTTGAATCCCATCCACGGCGCGCCGAACAACTAGTTTCACATCGCGGTCTTTGGCTTGCTCTTCGACAAATCGGAAACGACTAAGGTCTTCACTACGCGCATCTGGGCAACGCGTGCCAGCGTCCGAACAAATTGCACGGGCTCCGCGACTGCCGCCACCTTCAGTGATATAATGATCGAGCGCCGTCAACACCGCCTCCGAAACCCACGCCATATGACGCCAACGGAAAGCCTGCCCGACCATCGATGCAGAGCTAACCTTCAGTCCATTCGCTTCAACTTCGCGGCGCAAGGCCGTCGCGGATTCAAGCGCAGACTTCACTTCATCAGCGGTGCAAATGATACCGGCAGAGTCACTCATACGTGCCTGAATCTCGGTCTTCACTTCCTTCGGCTTGCGACCGCTGCCATTCACAAATGCATCGGCGTCTTTAAGTGCACCTGCAAGTGCGGCTTGCTCAACCGTAGCATTCGATGCCGTATCCGCCTTTTCATCACGTGAACGCTTGATCGCGATTGCCACGCGTTTGCCAAAGACTTGACCGGAGTTGAGCGCCGCGCCGCCGGGACGTGTCACACCGTGACTGCCTGCAGCCTCACCGATCGAGTAACAGCCCTGCAAACTGGTGCGACCCCAGTCGTCGATTAAGATGCCACCGTTCATATGCTGGTTGTTCATCGCAAACTCAAGAGGCTCAGTCGCGAGATCGGTGCCGTGCATTCGGTAGAGCTCGATCGCCAATGGATTCATACGGCGCAAGCGATCAATCGGCAGATCCTGCAGCGCCTCATTTTTTTCAAGATATCCGCGCACGTCGGGGTCGAGATTATCCAGTGAAAAAACATCTCCTTCGTTGACAGGCTCTGGGTTGTTCAAGAAGTCGAGATAAACCTTACGACCCGCCTGCTGCTCAAGAAAAACTGCGAGATCCAACAGACTGGATCCGTAATCCAACATCCGTGTGGAATGAAACGGCCACTGATAGCCCTTGCGGAAGGTATTCGAAACCATTTCGCGCGTCGTGCGGTAGAAGCGCTTCAAGAAATGAATCTCATTTCCATCCGCATCTACCGAATAAATACGTGGCATGACCTGCACATAAGTGCCCGATAAATTCCACGGAAAAGTCGTGCGTGGCGTGCCGATTCCAAACTGACTCTCAGTGATATTGCACAGCTTGACACCCGCTTCGAGCGCGAGCCCTAGACCACCATGACAATGATGTGGATACACGCTATCCCGATAGAGTTCACCAGGTCCGCCAGTGGCGATGATCAAATTTTCACAACGGATGAAGACGAGACCATAGGCATTGCGCTTCTCCTCGCGATGCAAGGCGATCACCCCGCAGACACGCTCTTCGCCATCGATCGTTTCTTTGACGATCTGAATACCACTGCAACTCGGCAGGATACGCACCCCTAATGTGAGTGCTTCTTCGAACAACACCTTCACCATCAACTTTGAAGTGCGCGGGCCACAACTTGTGGCACGGCCTGCTTCATCATGATCGGTTTGATAACGAAGGATCGCGCCCTGATTATCGTGCGGCAAAGGTAAGCCCATATATTGCAAGCCCCCCATCGCATCGATCGATCCGACCGCTTCAACGTAAGCAGTCGAGAAATCCATCGCACCGCCACCGCAGAGACTTTGCGCGTATTTCACAAAATTGTCGCCTTTGTAATCGGTGCTAGCCGTATAGAGCGTCTGTTTATCTGAGCCCGAGCAGGCAGACGTGCCCGCAAACAAGCCCGTACTGGCCACCAACACATCGACGCCGCGACGCTTCAACTCGACTGTCGCACGCATCCCAGCCGCACCACTACCGAGGACAAGAGACTCACAAGTGTACACCGGCACAGTCACGCCGGTGATATCTAGCGTCTGCTCTGAAGCGTCAATACCACGAACTGCTGGCATATCGACACGTGTCAGACGGTCAAGAATGGCTTGAGGGATAGCATCGATGCCTTCCTTGAAGTGTGTAGTCGTTGCGCTCATAGATTGAATAAATTAAATGGGTTTAGATGGATAAAAAAGAATCATAATGCCCAGGCACATCAGTAGTGCGCCCGACATGCGGAGAATAAAAATACGTCGAGGAGCGGCATTTTTGCCTAACTGGGCGAAGAATCCTAACGCCAGCACGCCCAGCAACACACTCCAGAGTCCGCGAGTACTATATATGACATTAATCACCGCCACATGCTGGTAACGTGCCAGAGTATAATTCAACAATAGCGCCTGCGCTGCCATGAAGAGACTGGCGACAATGATCGAAGACCAAGCCGAAGACGGCATACGCCGGATCGGTTCTCTAAAAAACGGTATTAGTAGACAGGAGAGCAATGCGTTTACCAAAATAGTAAGAAACAGGAACATCGGTACACCAAACCCGCCAGCGTAATAACCGACCATCGTATCCGAACCTGCAAAAAAGAATGAGCTCGCGAGGGCGAGGCACAGCGACCGTCCGACACGCTCCACACCATCACCAGAAAAACCCAATAAAGCCACGCCGAGCATCGATAACAACGATGCCATTGCAATCGGCACTGAGACAACCTCTGTGCCTAACAATACCGCAATCAAAACCGTAAAGACAGCCTTCGTCCCCATCACCGGTGTCTGCAGACTGACGTCACCAAAACGAATCGCGGCAAATGTGAAGACCTGGCCGAGAAAGAACAGTAGCCCCGTCAGCACAGGAAATTGCAGCTGTGACCACGGAATACTCCCTTTATGAGACAGCAACACGATAGAGAACACAGGCACGAATACCCAATTCATAATAAAGGAGAGTCGTAAAATACCAGCACCCTGCGACAGGGCACGCTTAGAAAGCGTCGCCGCCAATGCATAGCCCAAGGCTGCAATTGCTGTATTTATGTGAAAAAGTTCCATTTTTTAATTCTAATATAAATTTATTGACAAATTTTATCATCAAAGCAATAAAAAATTACATGAGTCCTATCGATCATACTATAGATTTCTCCATTGTGCGTGATTTACGTAAGCGTGCAGGCATGACATTAGACGACGTTTCGCAGAAATCTGGCGTCTCGATCGCGGGTCTTTCGAAGTTAGAACGCAACCAGAACATGATTGAGTTGGATACGCTCTATCGCCTCGCCCGCGTGTTTGGACTTTCCGGCACGGACCTACTCAAGCTCGCCGAATCCTGCTCCGCACATTGCAAGACAGCAGAAGCTTATACCTCCGGCCCCTTCGGCTTCGAGAAAGTCAGCTTCAAAGGGATCGATTGCTTTCAAGCGAAGGCCAAAGCCGGCGGTAATCTGTCCAAACCCGAAGCGCACGGCGACGAATTCGAAATCTGCTGGCTACGCACAGGTAGCATCACCATCACGCTCCCTCGCGAGCAACACACACTGACGCCAGGGCAAGCACTCAAGTTCGATGCAGCTCTGCCCCACAGTTACGAAATCCTTGAAGACAGTGAGATGACCATCCTCCACCTCGAAAAAACACACCGCTTTTAGGAAGCAAGCTTACCCAGTTCCCAGTTAAAATCGAAAACAGGATAACCGAAAACCGAACAATTTTTTTATGGAAAACCTAGATAGACTTGCCATCCACACAATGACGACCAAGTCGTTGGATCTGCCCACAGCTTGCGCTAAATATGCCGCAGCTGGCGTGCCCGGAGTCGGACTCTGGCGTCAATGGCTCGACGGCCGTCCGCTTTCCGAGTCGAAGACAATCCTCGACGACCACGGTCTCAAAGCCGTCTCACTCGTGCGCAGCGGTTTCTACCCCTACTTGAACCCCGCCGATAAACATGCTGCGTTTGACGACAACATTAAGGCACTCGACGAAGCCGCTGCTGTCGGCGCGCCACAAGTCGTGCTCGTTTGCGGCGCCAAGCCAGAACTCAGCCTCGTCGAGAACCGCAAGCACATTACTGAAGGCATCGCCTCACTTGTCGATCACGCGAGTAAAGTCGGCGTTAAGCTTTCAATCGAACCGCTCCACCCCATGTATGCCGACTGCCGCAGCGCAGTAAACACCATAGGTCAATGCAACGACATGCTCGACCGAATTGGCGACGAATGGGTCGGCATTGCCGCTGACGTCTACCACATCTGGTGGGACCCCACTCTCGAACAAGAAGTCAAACGCGCAGGCAAGCGCATCATCGGCTTTCACGTGTGCGATTGGATGACGCCGACCGCCGACATGCTCAACGACCGCGGCCTGATGGGCGAAGGCTGCATCGACAACCGCGGAATCCGTCAACTCGTCGAAACCGCTGCTGGCTTCGCCGACTGGATCGAAGTGGAAGTGTTCTCGACACGCCACTGGGCAACCGATCAAGACGACTACCTCGAAAAAATCATCTCTGCATATAAGCTGCACGTTTAACACGCACTTACGTATCCAACTTTCAGTTACATTTCCAAAAGAGACACGTAAAAAATTTCCAAAATAGATATATAGGGCTACTCCTCTAGCGGTTAAGGCAGCCAGAGGACGATCAGGGCAATTCTAGGTTTGTATAGAGCAATACTAGGGTGGTATCCGCACGGCTAAAAGACTGTGTGAATATTTCCCAAACCATTTTCATTCTACGGATTTCAACGCATCACAATTAATTCAACCTCAAAAAATTATGAAAACACATAAAATAGGCATCATCATGAACGGCGTCACAGGACGCATGGGCACTAACCAGCATCTGCTTCGTTCCATCGACGCAATCATCAAACAAGGCGGCGTTAAGATCAGCCCGACCGAGTGCATCATGCCGGACCCGATTCTTGTCGGCCGCAATGAAACCAAACTCAAGGCACTGATCGCACAGACCAGCGTTGAAAAATACACCACGGATCTCGACAGCGTCATGACGGACCCGGCGTATCCGATCTACTTCGACGCGCAGACCACACTTCGCCGCTTCGCGGCCGTGAAAGCTGCTGCAGCGGCTGGCAAGCACGTGTATTGCGAAAAACCAACTGCAATCAAGACTGAGGACGCTTACGAACTCTATAAGATCTGTCGCGATGCCGGTGTGAAAAACGGTGTGGTGCAGGACAAGCTTTGGTTGCCTGGCATGCAGAAATTCCAACGCTTGGTTGAGAATGATTTCTTTGGTGAAATCCTCTCTGTGCGCGGCGAGTTCGGCTACTGGGTATTCGAAGGTCACACCATCCCAGCACAACGCCCTTCATGGAACTACCGTAAAGAAGACGGCGGCGGCATGATCGTTGATATGTTGTGCCACTGGCGCTACGTGATCGACAATCTCTTCGGCAAAGTCAAGAGCGTGTCCTGCCTCGCGGCCACTCACATCCCTGAGCGTATCGACGAAGAAGGTAAGCCTTACAAGTGCACCGCCGATGACTCTGCCTACTCCACTTTCGAACTCGAAAATGGTGTGGTTTGTCACTTCAACTCATCTTGGAATGTGCGCGTGCGTCGTGACGACCTACTCACCATGCAAGTCGACGGCACCAAGGGCTCGGCTATCGTTGGCCTGCGCGATGTGTGGACACAGCACTACGGCAATACTCCACGCCCGATCTGGAATCCGGATGTCAAACAGCCGATCGACTTCATGGACAGCTGGCAAAAAGTGCCTGAACAAGAGGAATACGACAACGCATTCAAGATTCAATGGGAACTCTTCCTGAGACATGTCGTGCTCGACGAACCATTCCGCTGGAACCTACTCGAAGGTGCCAAGGGCGTGCAGCTCGCAGAACTCGGCATCCAAAGCTCCGACGAGCGCAAGTGGCTCGACCTGCCTGAGCTCAAGGCGTAGGCGCTTCGCTGGAACATCGAACATTGAACGTCCAACACTGAACTTTGAATAATTCTCTCTGCGGCTCCGCCGCCTGACTGATGATTCAAAGTTGAACGTTCAATGTTCAGCGTTCGACGTTCACCACCTCTCAATCACACAATCTATGAGTGAAACAAAACAAAAACCGGTCGCCTTCGTAACAGGCGGCTCACGTGGCATCGGCTTCGGCTGTGCGTCACAACTCGCCAAACTCGGATTCAACGTTGCCATCAACGGCATGCGCGACGAATCCGCATTAAGCGAACCGATCGAAGCCTTAAAAGCACTCGGCGCGGATGTGCTCTATTGCCAAGGCGACATCGGTTCTGCTGATGCGCGTGCTGCGATGCTGGCCAAGATCAAAGATCACTTCGGCAAGCTCAACGTGCTGGTCAACAATGCCGGCGTCGCTCCAAAAGAGCGCAAGGACATCCTCGAAGCATCCGAAGAAAGCTTCGATTACGTAGTCGGAACCAACGTCAAGGGGCCTTACTTCCTCTCGCAGGCTGCCGCCAACTGGATGATCAAACAAAAGACTGCCGATATCGACAACGGCTTCTATGCCATCATCAACGTCGGATCTATCTCGGCAACCGTCGTCTCCGTCAACCGCGGTGAATACTGCGTCTCCAAAGCTGGCATCGCGATGATGAGTCAGCTGTTCGCTGCACGACTCGGCGAGTATGGCATTCCGGTTTACGAGATCCGCCCTGGCGTGATCATGACAGATATGACCAGCGGTGTGACTGGCAAGTATGATGCCCTCATCGAGGATGGTCTCTGCGTCACGAAACGCTGGGGCTTCCCCGATGATATCGGCAAAGCAGTCGGCTCGCTGGCAACTGGTGACTTCCCCTACTCGACTGGGCAAGTCATCATGGTCGACGGCGGCCTGACGATGCCACGCTTGTAAACGCAAGGAATCGTTGTATCTTACACGCCGTCGCATCCATCTGGAGCGACGGCGTTTTATCGATTAACCACGTAAATCCATGAATACCGAAAGCGAAGCCAAAGCCATCCTTCAACTCTGCGAAGGCAACTTGAAGGCCGCACTCGAAATAGCCGAACGGCACCTCAACACGATCTACACTCGTGCGCAGGTATTGCTCAGCCTCGCAGGGATGGTCGTCACGGTCACAGGCTTTTCAGGTCGCCTCATCGCGGGCAGCAGCACGCTGGCACAACTCTTTCTCGTTGCTGGTTTGTTCGTTTCGTTGAGTAGTGCCATCTGGGTCTTTCTGCGCGTCATGCGCGTGCGCTGGGTCACGGTCTTCCTCGACCAAAACCCTGAAAATGCACTGCAAGAAACCCTGCATCGCCGCAACCAAAAGACTACCGCCTACAAAACCGGCGGCATCATTCTTTGCATCGGTCTAGTGCTCTACTGCATCTCCATTGCACTCATGCTGCTCGACCCAGCAGCCATTCAAGGACCCGTGCGCTAAGCACTGCGCCCCCCAACTGAAGACTACAATGTTTAACGAACCTTCACAGCTCTTACACCCGAGTAATCCCGTGCTCTCGAAAGCACGCCTCTACCCTTCCTTTTTAGAAGATGGAAAAAACTTCGCCTGCATGCTCGTGCTACCCGGCGGCGGCTATGGGCATGTGAGCCATCAAGAAGGCCCACCGGTCGCAGGCTGGCTGAACTCACTCGAATCTCTTTTGCAGAAACAGGTGACAGCAGCAGGCAGACCAGTGATAGATAGCCGAACAAGCGTTTATTTTGCATCATTTTGCTTCCTTTCATTATTCTGAACCATTTTCAACCCATTGAGCTGAAAGCACTACTTAGTCGGATCAAACATGGAGTCCTTCGCCCATACGCTGGTTGGCAAACCATCACGATAGATCTCGTTATTATCGTTCGAGAGATCCAAAGGCGCGACGCGTCCACTCAGATAGAGCACCATGCAATTCGAGCCATGATTCGGTGCTAAGCCGCCGCCGGCGGTTGGACCCTGCCAGCCATAGCCTTCCGCTTCAGGCGTCGGCAAATAGCCAACCCCACCGCCTTGCCCCGAAACACACCATTGATACGGCGTCGAATCGGGATGTGTCGCAGCAGCCAGTCGCAGCGGCACTGGTATTTGATTATTGAATCCTGAGCCATCTGCATTACGCATACCGACCATAATACTATAGCTATAGTGATGCGCCTGACCGAAGCCTTCGATACCATCATGCACTGGGCAGTTGAATAAATTCGTGTTGCGCAGGTCGCCCGTGCTCGTGTTGTCACGATCCAGGAACGGCTTGAGCAGCGTGAAGGCTCGACCATACTCCTTGTTGTCTTCATCCGGCAAATTCGAAAATGAATTATACTTACCATTGGTCGGGAATTGGTTTTTGTGCTCGGTCGCAAAAAGATGCGCGGCCGTGCCCAATGCACGCAATCGTGCCACACACTCAGCTTTAGTGGCAGACGCACGCACCCTGGAAATCGCCGGCAATAAGACACCCGCCAAGACCGCAATTATCGCGATCACCGTCAGCAATTCAATCAAGGTAAAGCCTTTGACCGTTTGCGCTGAGCGGGATTGATCGCAAGCCTGCTTTGTTTCCGGCAACGGCAGTGCCCAGCGCTTCGGATTCACTTCAAGACCGTAGTGACCTTCGTTCGATGCACGACTGGCTGAAAGTGCACTATCGGTCAATTGGAAGCCCTGTGTCGTCAGCTCCGAGAAGTCTGCCCCCTCGGTTACGGCGCTCAAAAATGGGGTGTAGAGTGGCGGTGCCACCGCAGTCACCTTGCGCAGTTCTTCATCCTGCCCCTTGCGGATCAAACGAATTGTGCCTAGAGCGGGGTTGGCTTCGAGACACCCTTCAGTGCCGACAATGCGGATCCAGTCGTCCGCCCAATCAGGCTGCCCGTCGGGGCGCAAGAGATCGACACTCACTGTCATCTGCACATCGCCCTCCAACAGGAAGAGCCCTGTCAAACAGTCCGGGCAGCCAGGCGCATACTCGGGATGAGCGCCGTTGCGCTCCTGAGCAGCGACCACCTTAACTGCATGACGCCCCAGGATATATTCGGCCATTCTAAAAGCGCTAATACCGACCCAGCCCCAGATACCACCATAGGTCTCACGCTGCTTAAACCATTCAGCACGCGTGCCCCATTGATACGACTTGCGGGCATTCACCAGCAGCGGTTCACCGATCACCCCCTGCTCCATCAGTTCACGTGCTTCAACAAAGGCGAGCGAGTCGGACATGCCAAGCATCGGAAGAATGAATTTCCCAGTATCCTTTACGACCTGGTGCAAGCGGAGCAAACCGGCTTCATCCACCGCAATCGGCTTTTCCGCAATCACATGGCTGCCGGCCCGCAGACTCTTCTCAATCAGATCCGGGTTTAAATCCGGACGGGTGCTGATCACCACGATGTCCGGTTGCTCGATGCGCAAGACCTCGTCAATGTCCTGATAAATCGTCGGCGTGAACTGCGCGGACCACGGATGCGCCAAAAAGCCATCCAAGGACTCATCAGGCAGTGTTTGCACCGCGCCCACCAGACGGACGGCTGCATGTTCCTGCAGCCATTCATCAAATACACAAACCGCATGGCCGAAACCGCCGACTAATAGAACTGATACCAATTCATCATTTTTTTTATTTATCATTACATTTTTTAGCTAATCTCATTTTCAACTGCCTTCAAACAAACGCTCGTTGGACAATACATTTCCCCGACTAGAACAGACTGGTTATTTCACGACCCGAGGCTTGTTATTGTTGCTCTGCAGGGACTTTATAGAACGTCCGTAGTCTTTGCAGTTCCCTCTTCATTTCCGCGATGCGATGCATCTGCTCGGGGCTGTTGTAGATGCTCTTCATCTCGTGTGGATCGCTCTCGCGATCATAGAGTTCCCATTCTTCGCCGTTCGGAACGTCTGGACCGTAGAAGCGAATCAGCTTATATTGTTTGTTTACGACCCCCTCGTGCCTCCGAACCGAATGGATAGCAGGATATTCATAGTAATGGTAATAGAGGGACTTTCGCCAGTCTTTCGGCGTCTTGCCCCGCATCAGGGGAACAAGGCTCTTGCCCTGCATATCAGCTGGAATGGGGGCTCCGGCAAGATCCAGAAAGGTTTCTGCGAAGTCGATGTTCTGCACCAGGTCATGATTGCGTGAACCCGCACTGATTTCACCAGGCCAGCGCGCAAGAAGTGGTGTTCGGAATGACTCTTCATACATGAAGCGCTTGTCAAACCAGCCGTGCTCGCCGAGGTAAAAACCCTGATCGGCTGAATACATCACCACCGTATTCTGATCGAGATGATTCTCTTTGAGGTACTTCAGAATCCGCCCGACATTTTCATCCACTCCGGCAATACAGGCAAGGTAGTCCTGCATGTATGCCTGATATTTCCAGCGGACTAAGTCATCGCCTTGCGGCTTGTATTTTTCTAGATAGGCCGCGCGATCTGGACGATCCGATTTGACGTCCTCGATCATACGCAGAGTTTCCCGGATCGACATCTCCTGCTGCTGCGCTGCGGTGCCACGGCCGCTGTAGTCATCGAAAAGGGTTTCGGGCTCAGGGAATGTCCTGTTCTTGAACGCTTCCTCAAAACGTGGCGCGGGATTCCATTCTCTGTGCGGTGCTTTATAATGAACCATGAGCATAAACGGTTTTGAGTCGTCCTTGCCATGCTTCAGCCAGTTGAGTGCCCGGTCCGTAACGATATCCGTGGAATGGCCTTGATACTGGGTCTTCCCCTCTTCTGTGATGAAGATTGGGTTATTGTATACCCCTTGCCCCGGCAGTACCTCCCAGTAGTCGAACCCCTGCATTTTTCCATCCAGGTGAATCTTGCCGATCATTGCCGTCTGGTAGCCAGCGTCTTGAAGAATCTTCTGAAATTGCTGCTGGTCGTGGTTGAAGTCGTCCCTGTTGTCGTACTTACCATTCAGGTGACTATGCTTGCCCGTCAGGAGCGTTGCGCGGCTCGGAGCACAGATCGAGTTGGCGACGTAAGCCCGCTCAAAGAGCATGCCATCTCTGGCAATGCGGTCGATGTTGGGTGTGAGGTTCTCTTTTTCCAATCGTCCACCATATGCCCCGATGGCCTGGTAGGCGTGATCGTCGGCAAACATCCAGACGATATTGGGCCTATTGGCATCCGCGGCGAATGCAGAAGGTCCAACGGGAACCAGTGAGATCAGACCGAGCCCAACCGCTATGAAGTATGGAAGTCTTTTCATATAACTTCCCTTATTGTTTTCTCTGAGTGTCATCATATTTTAAATCCTGTATCAGAATTCCAGTCGGAAGGAATGAATTCCAAACGGACGGACGGCAAATGAAAACCCAGACGCTTCAGAAACGATCGGGATATCGCTCGGGGCTTCCATCACCGTGCAGCTTTCCACTGATTGCAGAGCAAACGGAAGGCTTACAGAAACCCGGCGTTGCTGTCCGAAATAGTCCACCAATCGCAGAATCCAGCCCTCCCCATCTTCTGCCTTTTTGAATGATTCGATTGAAACGCCATCAGCCGAAACATCGACGTAATTCAGACACGATTCTTTGGCTTTACCCTCGCTCAACCGAAGCGGGGTGTTGAGCAAAACTGCTTCCTGAAAAACGCCGGAAGACTGCCAGTCATCAACGTGCGGTAGCAGTGAATAGGTAAACTGGTGAACTCCGATATCACTTTGCGGATCTGGGTAGCGTGGTGCTTTCAGCAAGGACAGCGAGGCCACGCCGTCGCGCACGCATCCGCCATATTTGCCGTTATTCAAAACGGCGACGCCATAGCCATGTTCGCTCAGATCCATCCAGCGATGGAAGGGAACCTCAAATTTGGCGAGCTCGTATGAATTGGTCGGGCACGCAGAGCGCTGAATGGCACCGAATGCAATTTCATAGGTGGCACGCTGTGCGCGCAAGGCCAGCGGGAAATCAACGCGAAGCATTTTGCGCTCTTCCTGCCAGTCAATTTCCGTCTGAAAATCGATGCGGCGCGAGCGCGCATACAAAATAATTTCCTGCGTAATTTTAGATTTTTCACCGATTGCCCAGTGAAAAATTCGGCTGGACATCAACTCCCCGTCCTGCCCGGGTTCGCTTCCCATAAATCGAACCGCATCCACCGGATGCTGCTGATAGTCTTTGGCAATATCCCACGCCTCATAACGTCCAGGCTTATCTTCATAGAGCCTAAATTGGTTGCCTGGGGCAGCAAAAATCTCCCGATCCTCATCTCGATCCATCAGACTCTGAATCTGCCCGTGTTCATTAAATAAAACTTCATAATGAGGCGATACGATCCGATTGTCTTCCATGACGAAGGAAGTGGCATCCGAGCTTGACTGCGGGACCACCTCTACGGATTGATGCCCAAACGCTGGAATATTGTCCACATAGGTGATCAGCCGGCCATCGCCCATTGACTGTGTCAGCATGGGTTGATCATCAACGCGCAAGGTTGCAGGGATTTCAGATTCCCAGATAATGTGCCCCTGTGTCGATGTTCCGGAGAAATTGAACAGTGTTCGCTGATCGGGCACGGAGTCAGGCTCCATCAGTACGCGCATCGATTCACGGTCCATTTCACCAGTCAGCCGAAGGATGTCTCTATAGCTCTGCTCGGTTTCGATTCCAGCCTCGGTACAATGGGTACCCGTCACCGCATCGTGAAAATGGCACTCCAGAAGCATCTTCCATGCGGCCTCAAGCTTATCTGATGGCACCGTCCCCTCACCCGCCAAGGCGGCAACCGAGCAAAGTGCTTCAGAGCTGCGCAGCGCGGATTCGGCCTGACGATTCAAGCGTTTCAAATTACCTTTAGTGGTTTGTGCCCCACGATGCATCTCCAGATAGAGTTCATCCGACCAAACTGGTAAATTTTGTGACTTCGCGACGATCCGCTGACTAAATTCCTCTACGCTACTTAAACGCAGGTTCGGCATCCCATCCATCCGCTTCAAGCGTTTGGCGCTTTCGAGCATTTGCTTCGTTGGTCCGCCGCCGCCGTCGCCAAAGCCATAAGTATACATCACGAGCGGAGATTCATTTTTCTGCGAGTGTTCGCCCCATTGCTGAATCAGACCTTGCGGATCCATCTTTCCGACAAAATGGGTTGGAGGGATGTGCGACATGATTCGCGAGCCATCCAGCCCCTCCCACCAGAAGGTGCTATGTGGGAAATCGTTGGTATCATTCCAAACAGCCTGCTTGTTGGTGTAGAAAAGCTTATAGCCACTCTGCACCAAAATCTGCGGCAAGGAAGCGCACACGCCGAAGACGTCCGGCATCCAGCAAACCGATGACTCACTGCCAAACTCTTTTTTAAAGAACTGGCGCCCATAAAGAATTTGTCGAATGAATGCCTCGCCGCACGGAATATTGCCGTCCGGTTCGACCCACATATCGCCAACCGGTTCAAACCGTTTTTGTGCTGCCAGCTCCTTCACCTTTGCAAACACATCCGGATGATACTGCTGACAATCGGCATAGAGTTTCGCCTGACTCTGCGAGAAAATGTAGTCGGGAAATTCCTTCATCAGCTCGGAAGCGATCAGGGTGGTTCGCAGATTCTTGCGCACGGTTTCGCGATAAGGCCAGATGTAGCACAAATCGATATGGCAATGGCCAACCAAGTCCAGCGCGCCGGCCGGGCGGTCGTGTCCATGGTCATAAAGCTTCCGTTCCAGCAGCTCGCGTGCAGCCAGAACCCCCTCATTGAAGCGCTCCGCATCCGCGGTATGAAAATCCAGTAACGCAGTGGCCTGTTGCAGCTGGTAAAGCAGCCGTTCCGACAGTTCCGGATTCGAGCTCTCCGTTGCGCCACTCAGCTCCAAGGCCACACTGATATCAAAACCGAGCCCTTCCAGCTCACGGTCTCTCACGATCAGTTCCGCTTCTTCAAAGCAGTGAAAAAACTGCACCTCATTGCGAATGGCATCGTCCGGGGCATCTCGGAAGTAACATTCCAAATCAAGCGCAAAGGATGCATCCTTCTTCGCCTGAGCAGCGAGTACATATTCGCGATGATTGTAATCGAACCCGAACGCCGGCTGTTGATTCACCCGCAGAATCCCTTCGCCGCCGGGCGCAATCCGCAGCAGTACCTCGCATCCATCCATCTCGGCAGGAATGGCGATCTGACTGCGGAACCAAGCGGTCACATCCTCGCCGCCCCATTGCATGCCAGGTTCATAGGCCACCCACGGATCAGACACCTCGTATTTCCCCGGAGCGCGGTGCCTGCCCTGGCGGAATTCCCAGTCGTCCAGCGGCTGCTTTAACACATTCATGCGTAAATGAATCTCCTGCAGAATCTGTTCAATTCGTTCAACAGGGCTAATGGCTCGTCGTCTAGTATCTTTCATTTTCATACTATTCCTCGTTAAAATCTAAAATGCGTTGCTCGTCACCACACTGGATCGTGACCACGCCGCTGTCCCAGTCGGACTGCACGAAGGGGCTGTCATAGACCTTTTGCGGGGCCAAATCGACGACGGTTCCGTTGATTTTCGGCAGACGGGACTGGTCGGCATAGAACGTCAACTGGTCTCCACCCAATGATTGATACCTCAGCACTGTTTGTTTCAATGTGGTAGGTCTGGCCATTGCGGCGGACTGAAAGGCGGAGAAGCTTTTATAGTCCGACTTGCGA
>DBBT01000035.1 GCA_002292345.1 Opitutia bacterium UBA977
CCCTCTCGGAACAAGCAGTCCGCAGCGTACTGCATACCCTTCGCCGGGAACATATCGTTGCTGTAGGGAATTCCGTAATAGGAGTCGAACCCCTGATTGGTCGGCAAAAACTGTAAATGGTCACCCAAATGCCATTTCCCAACCGCCTTGGTTTTGTAACCAACCGACTTCAACACCTCAGCCATCGTGACGTGTTTCGGCGCTAAGCCCAGAGCCCCCGTATTCGGGAAAAACACCCCTGGTACGCCCACACGGTGTGGATAACATCCAGTCAGCAGCGCGGCGCGTGAGGCGGAGCAGACTGGCGAGGCGACCATGAAGCTGGTAAACCTCATGCCCTCAGCGGCCATCTGGTCAATCTGCGGCGTTTTAATATCGGGCGAGCCAAAGCATCCCAAATCCTGATAGCCCTGGTCGTCGTTAAAGATCACGATGATGTTGGGCGAGTCGTTCGACGCTTCGGCGATGCCGAACAATAGGATGGAAGCAAGCGCTAACATCACGGGTTTTGTTTTGTTTTTCATGATTTTTAGCGATCTATTCTCTTATACATTAAGTACTATTTTTTCGTCCCGTTTCCTGTAACGAGCATGTTTATCGTTAAAGCTTCTTCACCTCAAAGCATCTTTGCCCATCCATCTGCGGATGTTTTCCTTTAAGTTTATAGGCCTTTTTGTCACGATATTCGTAAGCGGCTGAGCAGTATCTAAGCAGTCAAGACCCTTGTCCTTATGGCCCAGCTTGACCATTGCCCATGCTGCCATCATCCTCACCTCATGCGAATCATCCTGCAGAGCTTTCTCTAAAGTATCCACTGCGGAGGCCGCATCATTTCCAAGTAGAAAAAGTCCGACAACTGCCCAGTAGCGGATCCCTTCGTCTGCGTGCGACATTGATTGTTCGAGTCCTTTCAGGTTTTTTGCGTCACGTTCGAGTGCCATGTCAGCGGCATCCAAATAACTTGCAAGGGGATAGAGCTTCGGGTCGCGGACCATTGCATAGATAGTCATACTGTTTGCCTGGGCTCGTCTAACTCGCATGGTTTCTGGGAGTAAGCCTGAATCATATAGCTCTAGCTGCTTCGCACGCATCGCTTTGCGCATCTCGGCAATCTTCTTCTGGTGCGTTGCTTCGTTAATCAGGTTATGCACGTTATCGAAGTCATTAACTGTATCGTAGAACTCTTCCGAGGCGCGCGGCCTGAAGAACCGACCAGTAATCTCGTCTGTTTTTCCCTCCCGGTGGTGTTGCTCCCACGCTGGAGCAGCCGCGGCTCTCCAAAGGTAGCCAAGCTGCTGCCCGGACGGCACGTAGGGCATGTAGTTCTTATAATACGCGAATCGGCGATCTCTAAGCATACGCACATTATCAAAACACTCGTCGGCCCGCTCACGGAAACTCAGATGATATTCCGGCTCCGGTTCTACCTGTTTGCCAAGAAAGATTGAACCTTGAAAGGTTTCCGGGATATTCTTCACCCCAGCAAGGCTCAACCATGTTTTTGGCATATCAACAAAGCTTACAATTCGATCGACCGTATCGCCGGGTTGCTTCCCTGCCGGCCAGAGATGTTTGTACTTTTCCGGAATGCGAATAATTAAGGGGCAGTGAATTCCGCTCGAGTAGAGAAACCGTTTACTGCGGGGCATCACGCCACCATGATCTGAACAGTAGATAATGATGGTGTCCTCGTACAGACCATCCTCCTTTAAGGCGTCTAGTGTCTTCTGTACGTCACTGTCCATTTGCTCAACGGCATCAGCATATTTTGCGTAATTTTTCCGGATAGCAGGAATGTCTGGGTGATAAGAATACAAGGTCATATTTGCGGGATCGTTTCGTGTGTTTTCCACATCCCCGTGCGCACGACTTTCGTGGCTGTTAGAGAAGTTCACGACGGCAAAGAAGGGTTGGCCCGGCTGCCTGCCCTGCCAGTCAGTACTATCTTTGTCCCAACAGGCTCGATCCAGCCGACCACCGATATTGTAATCGGTCTTTCCTCGATTGATGCAGTGGTAGCCTGACTGCCTCAGTAGGTCTGGGTAGTATTGAATGACATCATGTGGGATATTGTTGCGACTGCGCATGGGCTGGGTCCCATTGGAGATGGCATACATTCCAGTAATCCAAGTGGATCGAGTCGGCGCACATACCGCTGCATTGTCGAAACAATGCGTGTAGCGGAAGCCCTCTTTGGCAAGCTGATCGATCGCCGGTGTCTTGCTGTTCTTTCCGCCGTAACAACTGACCCATGATATGCCATTATCCTCGCTGGTGAGCCAAAGGATATTGGGTTGATTTTGCTGCTGCTTGGCGGCTAAGCGGTCTGGAGCGACATACGATTCCGCATTGAGAAACGCAATAGCTCCGTCGTCGAGGTCCTTTGTTAGACCGACAACATTGTTCGGATTGCTGCCTGAATCCTCGGCAAGGGCGAGCTGAGACATGGTCGCCATCATTCCGATGGCACAGATTAACTTTGTAAAATTTCGTATTTTCATTCGATTGATACCTCCAATAAACTATCTAAGCTGCGTAGCGATAGGCACAGCCGCCAACCGATACCAAACAAAAGTATTTTTTCATAGTGCGCGTGTCCTCTGCATTGATACATTTCATACGGATCACTTACCGGCTCTTTCGAGTCGGTTTAGCAGTGGCTTCAGCCAGCAACGGGTCGGCCATACTTTGGCTCACATCACTCAGCGCAGCGCGCAGTTCGCTCAGCTTGAGCGCGTATTCCGGATTATTCACCAAATCGTTCATCTCATTCGGATCTTTCTTCAAATTGAACAGACGCTCAACGCCAATCTTGGGGTAAGTAATTAGTTTCCAATCCCCTTTGGTGACCATGCGCTGACGATCTAAATAGGCACCGTAAATCGCATCGTAATGCCCCCCTTGCTGATTGTTCAACAACGGCATCAGGCTTTTGAAATCAACTCCGTCCACGGGTGCACCCGCGAGTTCCAGAACGGTAGGCACGACGTCTTGCAAGTAGATGGGAGCATCTATTTTTGAACCCGCTTTCACATTGGGTCCAACCACTAAAAAGGGCACTCGCACACTGTGGTCGTACATGTTCTGTTTCCCGACCAAGCCGTGATGCCCCACCGCCAAACCATGGTCGGCGGTAAAGACGATGTAGGTATTGTCCGCTTTGCCAGTCGCTTCCAGCGCCGCAAGAATGCGACCAATCTGATCGTCCATGTGCGTGATAATTGCAAAATATTCCTGACGGTTGATCTTCACCGAAAATTCCGTGCGCGGGTACGGCATTAACTTCTCATCGCGCAAGCGCTTGCCGCAAATGGCACTGGCGTGCGGATATTCGGGCAGGAAATTTTCGGGCATTTTAATCCGATCTAGTGGATAGCGTTCGACGTATTCCTTCGGTGCCTGACGCGGATCGTGGGGTGCGTTAAATGCCAGATACATAAAGAACGGCTGATCTTCTTGCGCTGCAGTAGCCAGGAAGGCGACGCTATCGTCAGCCACTATTTCGCTCCAGTGCTTTCCGCCTTTCCAATAGCCACCGTGCTGCGGATCCCAAGGCTTCCAGCCGGTGGCGTAATCCGCTGCATCCTTCGGTCGATCGTAGCCTTCCGGTGTCTGGTTTGGCATACCAGCACGCACATTTTGCGCCACATTAAAAATCTTATCTGCCTTTGTGCTTACGTGCCATTTTCCCGTCATGTAAGTGCGATAGCCAGCCTGCTGCATCCGTTGCGACCACATCTTATTTTCGGCAACGAGTGTTTTCAGATCGGCAGTTTCCGCCCGCCAAACAAACTGCCCAGTGTTAAGCATCTTACGACTGGCCATACAGACCGCACCACTCCACGAGCCCATATTGTAGGCGTGCGTAAAGCTGGCGCCACGCTCAGCCAACGTATCCAGGTTCGGCGTGTCGATATCCAGCATACCATGCGCTGCGATCGTCTCATATGCCATATCATCCGCAAAAATATATACCACATTCGGCTGATTCACGGCGTTCACGCATGCCGCGATACCTATTAATCCCGCCAGACCAAATACATTTAATCTCATATCAATTCTTATGTAAATTTAAGAATGATAGCGAATTTAAAGAAACTGTCTATCACGTGTTTACGTGACACAGCAACGCATTGCTCTGCACTTCAATCAAACTGGGACATCATGGCTTAAATTGAACGATTCTTTGGCCTGATCAAATTTAGCGCGTGCCATGCCCTTTGGGTGCTTCACGCAAGCACGACTCAGTCTTTTACCGAAAAGCGGAAAATTGTCGTCGATTCATCAAGGTTATTTAGTATGTGAGTTTATTTTTTGGGAGTTACTCTGCAGGCGTAGATTTCAGGATCTGGCCTGCTTAGCTGAGTTGTGTCTATTCGGCCTTCGGCTTTTTCGCCTGCTCCTTTCGGTCCCATGCATTAGCCGCTCTAGGTTCGTAAAAAGGAGTGGCATCCTGATCGGGAAGTGAGTCAACGACAGCTTGAAATTTCTGCGTCGCAGCTTTGTGCTCGGCGAGTTCACTATCAAGTAGGTTGGTTTTCTCCCATGGATCTTTTTTGAGGTCGTGTAGGCGAGTAATTTTCTTTTCTTTGGAAACCCACACTTTGTACTGCTTGTCGCGGATGACGCGCTCGCCAAAAACTTTTGCGCCCACTACACGACCGTCGACGATTTTCCCCTGACCGCCACCAAGGGACATGATCCACGGGCGCTCGCTGTCTTGGTTTTTACCCAGAATAACGGATGCAATCGATGTTCCGTCGATGATGAGGTCTTCAGGCACCTTGCCGCCACCGAGTTCTACTAAGGTGGGGAGTAAATCTGCAAAATCGGTCAGCGCATCGGTCTCGACACCTGCCGCAACAGTCTCTGGACAGTTGACAATGAAGGGGGCGCACACCCCTGCTTCAGATAGTTCCCCTTTAGCTCCTGCGACTTCTACTCCGTTGCGTATCGCTGTGAATCCGACTCTACCGCCAGTGGTGCCATTGTCGGTGGTGAAGATGACGATGGTGCGTTCGCGTATGCCTAGATCGTTGAGCGATTTTATCAATTTGCCCACCATCTTATCCACGTAGTGAACCATGGCTACGTGTCTTTCGTTGCGGGTCTTTGCGTTTGGATGATCTGGTGTAGCAACCCACGGTCTGTGCACGAGAGCCATCGGGTAATAGAGGCACATCGGTTCCTCTTTGTGCTTGGTCATGAAGTTGATCAAGTGGTCAGTATACACGTCGGGGCCGAACGTTCCGGTATAGACCTTACTGCCCTCTGGCGTGTTGATGTAGGGTTTAATGAATCGATGATCACTGGCTTCGTTGCCAGTCTCTGCACCGGTCCACATCGCCCAGTCATCAAAGCCGTGTTTCTGCATCGCCTGCGGTTCGATGCGGAAGTCATTGATCTGCCACTTACCTGCGGCACAGGTGGCGTAGCCTTGATTCTTCATCAGACGGGCAAAGGTGGTGTTCTCCTTCTTTTTCCAGTCAAAGTAGCCGACTCCCCAGCGTGGCACGTCCCAGTGGCTGACGTAGCCGTTGCGCCAAGGGTATTGACCAGTGAGCAGCATGGTGCGCGATGAGGTACATGAGGGCATCGAGTAGGCATTGTTAAACTTCATTCCGCCCGCTGCGAGTGCGTCGATGTTTGGAGTTTCGATGTCCTCCGCTCCGTAGCAGCTGATCCATTCCTTGCCCAGGTCATCCACCATGATGAAGAGGATGTTAGGCTTGGATTCGGAGGCTTGGGCTGCTGCGAGGCTGCTGCCTGCGGCCAAGGTGGCTATGAGGGTAATGGTGAGATACTTGATCATAGAGTGAGTGCTGTTTTGGTCTTTTCTTGTTAGATCTTTTACTTGCTGCGCTTCTTCTTTCCGTCTGATCTTTTGCCCTTCCAGATCCTGATCTCCGCAACATCATTTTTGGCGTACGGCCCGTCGGTGCTGCGCCCCCGCTCCACATCCGAAGTTAGATCTGCCAGCAACCTTTCGGCCACCTCAGGATGAGTGAGATACAGATTGTTCTGCTCGCTGGGGTCTCGTTTCATGTCGTAGAGCTGTGCTGGAGGCGCATCGGCATTCGCGCCGCGTTCCGTCGGGGCGGACCAACCGCCCGATCCCCGGGCAAGAAGCAGCTTCCACTTGCCCTGACGATAACCAAAGTGACCGGAAACCGAATGGTGAATGACACCTTTGCGGGTGGAAACAATAGGCTGTCCGGAAAGAGCCGGCAAAAAGCTCACACTGTCTTCACCCATATCCAGTGCTTGCTCGCCGGTGATCTCCGAAACCGTCGCGAAGAAGTCCACCAGGGTGATCAGTTGATCGCAACGGGAATCGGGCTGAACCTTGCCCGGCCAGCGAACGACAAACGGCACTCGATGCCCGCCCTCCCAGAGGTCGGCTTTCGAGCCCCGATAATGGGCGCTGACATAATGCCCTTGCTCGCGCAATTCGCGAATGTTGGCTCCCCTCGAGGTGCCGTTGTCACTAGTGAAGATGAACAGAGTGTTATCTGCAAAGCCATTTTCTTCCAGAGCGTCCATGATGACACCCACAGTGGCGTCGGTTTGCATGACAAAGTCAGCGTGGGCGTTCAAGCCGCTTTTGCCTTGCCATTCTTTAGTGGGCACAATCGGGGCGTGTGGTGAGCCGAGCGGGACATACAGAAAGAACGGTTGCTCGGGTGACTTGGCGCGCGCTTTGATGAAGGCAACAGATTTTTCCGTCAGGCGAGGGAGGTTATGAATTTCATCCAGACGTTCGATTACCTTGTCGTTCTCAATGATGGTATCCATATGCCCGGCGTGATGGATGCCATGAAAGGTGTCAAAGCCGCGGTGGACTGGTCCATCGGGGATGGTGGCTCCGATTGGCGCGCGCCCCTTTTTGGGCAGGATCTCACCTGTCTTGGGATCCTGATACTGGAAATCCAGATGCCATTTGCCAATGATCCCCGTGGCGTATCCTTGTTTCTTGAGTAAGCCCGCCACGGTGAGGCGGTCTGGGGCAATCAGGCAGGGTTTGAAGCCAGTGGCCACGCCACTCTGCAGCCGTGTGCGCCAGCTGTAGCGGCCGGTCAGAAGGCCATAGCGCGTAGGAGTGCAGACTGCGGATCCTGAATGGGCGTCGGTAAAAATCATGCCCTGGTCCGCGAGTTTGTCGACGTGCGGGGTTTTGATCTTACCGTTCTCCGGGTTCAGGCATTGCACGTCGCCGTAGCCGAGGTCGTCACACATGATGAGGACGATGTTCGGGCGCAAGGTCTCTGCGGATGCATGCACTGCCAACAAGCAGAGTGCTGCACTCAGAATAATTTTGATGTTCTGTTTTTTCATCCTTCTCTGTTATTTTAGATGATCCACAATAAAGTCCACCGTCCGTTGGATCACTTCCTTCCGAGTAGGCTCAATGGGGGTGGATCCATCGGCCTTGCGCCAGTTGTGGCCAGCGTTTTTAATAATCATGATTTCCACTGGTGCGTGAATAGCATCGGCCTTTTTTTTCATATAATAGGCATGCTTTACGGGAATGGTGGTGTCTCCATCGCCCTGAATCATCAATAGCGGTGGGCTGTTTTTCTGCAAATAATTGATCGGGCTCATTTCTCGGTAGAGCGCCAGCTTTTCTTCGGGCTTTGAGTCGGGCTTAAGAATACGTGCACCGAACCGGTCGCGAAATTTCTTCCGGTCATCGTGGTTAAACAGATCCGTCTTTTCAAAATCGCATGGTCCGTACCACGAAACCCCAGCGATCATTTTGAAAGAATAGTCGGCCAATTCTTTCGCGCCGGGAAAGCTTTGCGGCGAGGAAAGCAGTAGCATTTGGCAAAGATGCCCTCCGGCTGAATCGCCAAACGTAAAGACCTGATCCGTATCCAAGTTCAGTTCAACGTGGTTTTTAGCGAGGTAGCGAACCGCATCCTTGCAATCGATAACGCAATCTTTCATGCAGATCGTGCCTCCACTTTTACATAGGCGATAATTCACCGACACCACGGCAAAGCCCTTGTCCGTTAGTCCGCGCACCACCGGTCCCATACCACCAAGGTTCTTGTTGCCCGCCGCCCAGCCTCCCCCGTGGGTGTAGACCACAAGGGGATGTGGACCCGATTGACCGGAGTCTGGATAGTAGAGATCCAGATACAGATCCCCTTGAGCCGTTGTCTTATAAACGATATCGGATTTCAGGTTTGAGGTTTGGCCGGCACGAGGCTGTGCATGCAACGCGAGACCACTGCCCAAGACGGCCGAGAGTAAAATGAGCCAGATTCTGTCTATTTTTTTCATATTCTATGGCACTTTTTATTATTTAAAACGGATCTCGATGCTGTCGAGCATCGGCTTGGATTGGTTTGCTGTGGTATCTTCGAGCTTCAACTCAAAGCAGAAGCCATAACCTGCTGGCAACTCGCTTAGATCCATCGACGCGGGAATGCGTTTGATCTGCTTGGAGAAACCTTGGATGTGGTCATACTGCTCTTTGACCTCCTGCCAGTCGCTCCAAATATCGGCTTTGCCATCGTTGCTGCTATCTACTCCAACGCGTGCGGTGACTGTTTCGACCCATGGGCCGGGGCTGACGTAGTCGTGTTTGGTTTGGTTGATCAGATAGAATTGGCCCTCAGCAAAACCAATGTCTGGGTCCGGGTGGCCGTTGCCGAGTTCTCCGATGAACTCGAATTTCTGATCCAAGCTCGGCGAGGTAAACAGCCCGATGCGAATGGCTTCATGCACAGGATGGTAATCGGCAACAAGGTAATACTGGCCGCCAATCGCAATCCCTGCCCAGTCGCCGTAGGCATGCTGCTCGGGCGCGTGTATTTCGTATTCGGCATAAGCCGCGGTCTGCCCAGCTTTGATCCCATGTTTGCCCACATGCTTAGTCGCGACTTTTCCAGGGAAGTTTTTAGGGTCTTCTTTGTGCCAGTGCGGATGCGGATATTCTATAAACTTGCCGGTTGGCTGGGTGCGTTCATCTACGGCAGGGGCTAGAATTTTGAAGTCGCCCTTACCATCGTCACTGACGGCATGCCCGGCTAAGGGTGAATCCCATGAATGCTTGCTGGCGTCGATTGGGCTCCAGTCCTCGTAGATCAAGTGAAACTTGCCATCGAGGTCGCGAATGATGACACAATCCGAGCCGTCGGAAGGGTCTTTGAACGCGAGTCCAATATGTTCGCCAGGCTGGCCATCAGTTAGATCGTCGTCGATATAGAGATGTGGGTCCTGATCATTGGGGAAGTCGTAATAAATGTAGGCCTTGCCGTCGACGAACTCGGCCGTGGTTGACCATTTAGCAGACTTTGGAGTGACTGGACCATGATGCACCCAGTTGACCATATCGTGACTCTGCCAAGCGTGGTAGCCGCCGAGGCTCCTCTTCAAACCGCCGGGCGCATCGAACAGATGCGGATACGCCGTCGTCTGTAAGGGCACAGCAAAGCCTGCCAAGGTCGCCGCTTCGGGCTTGAAGTTCTTCGCGCTTCGCGGGGCTTTATTACGACCGAGGATCCAGTAGTCGCCGGGCCCCTTAACGAGCATGATCGGTGCGTCGCTGAGCGTCGGCGGAGTCACCTTGCTCTTGGTCGGTTGCCAATTTTCCCACTGAGCCGATGCAGTCAGCGTCAGCGTTTGCGCTGAGCGCTTTGACTCAAAGCGCTGCAACTCGCTGCGGTAAATACCCTGTTTTTTAGCGGTAACTAGGAGGTCGTCGTTGACTGCCAGCCCATCAATCTGGCGGGCGGCTTCGTTCCACTCCTCCGCGGTGTCGATCCGCCAGTTTTTGTCCCCTTCAGACGCCACCAGCCCATTAGCCAGCGACACAGCACTCATAACAACTGCACAAATAATTCTGATCATAATAAATCCTATTCTGTGTTAATTCGATTTTCTGAATCGGCCTTCAAGATCGACTTTTTTCGTGCCTTGCAAGGCCTTGGCCGCATCTTTCTGAATTACATTCGAGTGATGCTGTTCGTGATCGGTGACGATCTCGAACGACCAGGCGTGCTGGCTCTTGCCCAGGTCAGCAGGCGGTGTAATTTGCAATCCGGCCGGAGTCATTTTCCAGCTAACGTCCGCGGCTGAACCGAGCAGCGCCACCGACGTCATCTGCGCGGCGTTCCAGCCCGCAGTGGCTTCGATCACAAACGGCGCCGTCGGCTTAGCCAGTTTGATGGCGTATAGTATTTTGCCTTTGGTGGTAAAGGCGAGGTGTTCGTTCGCCTGATCGCAGACTTTCCAGTAGCGACTGCCATAGATGGCAGCGCCGTTGATTGCGAGCCACTCGCCCATCGCCCGCAGGCGCTGAACCTGCGGTGCAGGAATGGTGCCGTCGGCTTTCGGGCCGATATTGACGAGGAAGTTGCCGTTACGGCTGATCACCTCGATCATCTCATGGATGACGCTTTCAATGCTCTTGTAGGTGTCACCTTCCAAGTATCCAAACGAAGTACCAAAAGTGGTGCAGCTTTGCCACTTCGGGCCAATCACCTTCATCTTTAGATTGTCTTTTTCGAGGCAGCCGACGCCATCCGGCCAGTTGCGCTGGCCTCCCTTGTTGTTGACATAGACCGCCTGGCCACGCGCCGCACCATGGTTCATGAATCCAGTGATCATGCCTCGAAGCTGATCGTCGAAGTACTGAATCTCGGATTTTGCCTGCCCTTGGCGCACTTTGTTGCCGTCACGGGTGTAGATCGGGAAATCATCCATCCACAGCATATCCGGGTTATACTTCTCCTGGATTTCCTTCCAGCGGGCGACGTAGTCATCAACATAGTTCTTATTGTAGCTGAAGTCCGGGCCGTATAACAGCGCCGCCTGCGGGTCACGTTTGATCTCCTCGGCGATATCGTCAATGGGCTCGCTGTACACCACATACTGATCCTTGGCAAAAAATCCTGTGTGGCGCTCGCGGTGATACGACGGCGCATATTTGAGCCCCTGTTTGCGAACAGCCTTACCAAGATCGCCAACTAGGTCGCGCTTTGGCCCCTTATCTACAGCGTTCCACGGCGTTAGCTCCGAATCCCAATTAGCCCAGCCGTCATGGTGCTCCGCGGTCAGCACCACATA
>DBBT01000086.1 GCA_002292345.1 Opitutia bacterium UBA977
ATGGCAGTGGATTTGCCGTATTGATTGCCGCCGATGCGCTCAGCGAAGAGTTCTTGGATATATGAATCGCTCATGATTAATGACTAAATGTGAATGGATATTGGCGACATGCCGAAAGTTGAGTTGTTCGTTAAATGGTTAAGTTGTGATTATTATTGTGATAAAGTGGCAGTCGGACTTAGTTTGTCCGGAAATTTGTTATGCAAACAATTCAATCGGTCAATGAAATGCAATCTCACGCTATCGGTCTACGCTCTAGTGGCCGTTTGATCGGATTAGTGCCGACGATGGGCTGTCTACACGAAGGGCACCTATCGTTGATCGACATTGCGAAAGAGCGTGCCGATAAGGTCATTGTTTCGATTTTTGTCAACCCCACCCAGTTTGGCCCCAATGAAGATTTTGAGCGTTACCCTAAGTCATTGGAGGCGGATTTAGAGAAATGTGCCGAGCGGGGCGCCGATATTGTGTTTAACCCGAGCGTTGCAGAAATGTATCCGCAGGGCTTCTCGACCTATGTGAATGAGGAAGACGTTGGCGCTGGACTGTGCGGGATTTCGCGGCCAAACCACTTCCGCGGCGTGACCACTGTGTGCCTGAAATTGTTTAATATTACTAGGCCGGATCTCGCGGTTTTCGGCGAGAAAGATGCGCAGCAATGCGCGGTCATCCAAAAAATGGTGACGGACCTCAACATTCCCGCCGAAGTCATTATCGGTGAAACCAAGCGCGGCGACGACGGTCTGGCGATTAGCTCTCGCAATCGCTATTTGACCAATACGCAACACGAAGAAGCGCTCAGTATTTCCAAGGCGCTCTTGATCGCACAGAAGATGGTGCAGGAGGATGGGGTTCGTAGCGTGGATCGTGTGGTGGCCGAGATCACTCACCATCTATCGATCGCACGCTCCGTGCGCGTGATTTACGTGGAAATCGTGGATCGACTGACGATGAAGCCTGCCGGTCGGGAGATCGAGCCAGGTAAGCATATGGCCTGTGTTGCTGCGTGGCTCGAGCAGACTCGCCTAATCGATAATATCGCACTTTAAAAAAATTGAGGATTTAGAAGTTAGTTTTTTTAGGACAATTTCTTAGCTTTCCCTTTTACCTACCTATCTTCTCAATTTATGTCACAATCTTACGATGTCATCGTTATCGGCAGTGGAATCGCTGGCCTGAGTTTTGCGCTTAAAGTCGCCGAGACGGGGCAACGCGTGGCGATTATCACTAAAAAAAATTCCGCAGAATCGAATACTAATTACGCGCAGGGCGGCATCGCCGCAGTCACCTCGCAGACGGACAACGTCGAAATGCACGTGGCCGATACCCTCGACGCGGGCGACGGACTGTGCGATGAGGCCGCGGTGCGTGAGATTTTGACTGATGGCGCGGCGAGTATCGAAGAGTTAGCTCAGCGCGGCGTAGATTTCACGCAACTGGACGATGGCACTGTCTCGCTCGGCAAAGAGGGTGGGCATTCACAGCGTCGCATTCTGCACGTCAAAGATGTGACGGGCAAGGCGATCGAAGACGCCTTGCTGCATGGCATCGCAACCTCGCCAAACATCGAAACCTTTGAACATCATTTCGCGGTCGAGTTAATCACCGCGGCGAAGCTTAATCAGTCGGGTGCAGATCGCGTGCTCGGATTGTATGCGCTCAACACGAAAACCGAGCAGGTGGAGACTTTTCAATCCAGCGTGGTGTTGCTCGCAACTGGTGGCATTGGTCAGGTCTATCAATACACGACCAATCCTTTTATTGCGACCGGTGATGGCATTGCGATGGCCTATCGTGCTGGAGTCGAGGTGCGTAACATGGAGTTTATACAGTTTCACCCAACCGCATTTTACTCACGCGATTCGGATCGATTCTTGATTAGCGAAGCAGTTCGCGGCGAAGGCGCCATCTTACGTAATCTTGCCGGGGAAGCTTTCATGGCGCGCTATGACGAGCGCAAGGATCTCGCGCCGCGCGACATTGTCGCCCGCGCGATTGATTCGGAGATGAAGCAATCTGGCGCCCGCCATGTCTGGTTAGATACGCGGGATATTCCGCTTAAAAAGTTGCACGATCACTTTCCCAATATTTACGACTTCTGCCTAAAGCAGGGCATCGCACTAGAAAAAGATATGATACCAGTGGTGCCAGCAGCGCATTATTTGTGTGGTGGCGTGAAGACCAATTTGAGTGGTGAGACATCGTTGGCGGGACTCTATGCCTGTGGTGAAGTGGCCTGCACCGGGTTGCATGGAGCGAACCGTTTAGCGAGTAATTCGTTGCTCGAAGCGGTGGTCATGGCAAATCGCGGGGCAGCGGCAGTCGGCGAGTATTTGCAGGCGTCAACCGCAGCCCCAATTGAATTGCCGACTTGGGTCGATGGCGACGTGCGCGATTCGGATGAGCGCGTAGTACTCCTGCACAATTGGGATGAAGTGAAGCGCACGATGTGGGATTATGTTGGCATCGTACGCTCAACCAAACGCCTCGAACGCGCACGCACCCGTATTCAAACACTTGACCGAGAGATCACCGACTACTACTGGAATTTCAAAGTTGACGAAAGCTTGTTGGAATTACGCAACTTGATCTTGGTGGCCGGTTTGGTGGTCGAGTGCGCCTTACAGCGCAAAGAAAGCCGCGGTCTTCACTACACGCTCGACCATATTCAGAAGGATGATGCGCTTGCAGACTCAGAAGTGTCGATTTAAGCTCGTTAGTACACCTGATTCTGTTTGTGCAAATAGATGTGTCCAAATCGATTCGTAGCCTCAGAAATACTAAGTATTGAAACACTCTTAGTGCTTTGACAGCTCTTACTTTTTAACTGCACCGCACAACCCATGCCGACCTTCACAAAAAAGCTACAAGTCTCCGCTCTAGGCAAATCGACCGAAGAGTTCACTCCGGCCATCGAGGCGGGCTTGCTTGAGTCTGGCCTGCGTGAGGGTACGGTCACCGTGTTTTGCTGCCATACTAGTTGCAGCCTGGTGATTATGGAAAATGCCGATCCGTCCGCGCGCCGTGATCTCGAGCGCTTCATTGATCGCCTTGTTCCTGAGAACGACCCCGACTTTACCCATACTTACGAGGGGCCGGATGACATGCCGAGCCACATTAAGATGGCGCTGACGCGCACGGCGGAAGTGATTCCTTTCGTCGATGGACGGCTCTGCCTCGGCACGTGGCAAGGCGTCTTTCTTTGGGAACACCGTGCGCGTTCGCACAGTCGCTGCATCGTTCTCAGCTATCAGGGAGAGTGAGGTGAAACAGGCATTAATTACTCTGCGTCGTCGTCGAATCGAGCGAGGCAGTAAGAGGTGATCTCGTAGATCAGATTCTCTTCGATCGTGTAGATATCGCAGTAGTGGATGTCGCCCTCTAGGTCGTGGCCTTCGACGATCACGTGAGACTTGCTCTCAATGGTGCGTAGGTTTTTGAAGTTCGGGTTACCCTCGGCTTCGGCTTCCGCGCAGGTATCTTCTACGCCTGCTTTACCGATGATGCTGTGGTCGCCCACGATGTGCCATTCGACTTCGTCAGCGATCAGGGGCAGCGCTTTGGCGGATTGCCCGAGAGAGAAGGCCTGGCAGGCCGCAGTAATTTTTGCGTTCATAGGAGAAATTATTGCGCGAGCTTCAGGAGGTCTTCAACTGCGGGCACGTCTTTGATGATCTGGCTCGGCTCTGGGCCGACGCCGATGTAGCGCAGATTCGGGATCTTATTTTTATTCTGATCGCCGTGGTTAGCGACGTCGACTAGGGCCTTTAGCATCCATGCGACATAGTTTTTGGCGGCCTCGGGAAGGTCGGTAAAATTACGCACGCCGGAAATATCTTCACTCCAACCCGGCACCCTTTTGTAAACGGGCTTGAGGGTGCGACGGTAAACGTCGTCGCGGGGTACGTGGTAGACAACTTTGCCTGCTGTATCCTCATATCCAATACAGATTTGTAGATCGCCCTGCCAGTCGCCACTGTGGCTGAGAGCATCGAGCTTATTGAGTACGAGGTCTTGGTATCCGCCGTAGCGCAGAGCGTCGCCTTTTTCGACGGCGTCATACCAGCCAACCATTCGTTGACGGCCAGTGGTTGCACCAAACTCGATCATGCGCAGCTGTTTGCTAAGCGGGTGGTCGAGCTCAATTTCAGAAATGAATACGTGCGTGCCGACCTTAGTGTCGTAGGCCTTGCAGCAACCGACGTTGTGAATCGCTTGCGCGGGAATGCCAGCGGACTGGAAGAACTCTGGCGTAAAGGTGTGCGAGGCAGTGACGTTGGGCGCGAAGCCGTGGCGCTTATCGAGCCAGTAAGCTTGGCCGAACTCGCCGATGATGTAGTTGCCCTCGTCTTGAGCGCGGAGGATTAGTTCGCGCACGTCGCAGACTTGTGCTGCGAGCGCTTGGCCTGCGCTCCAGTAAGCTTCGATCAGTGCGTCGAGGTTGAGCGTAAATGGCTCAGCTCCGGCAAATTGACTGAAATCGAATTCCGCTTCGGTGAAGGCACCACTGTCGATAATCTCTTTGTTGGCGCGGGTTTCGGCTCCTGTCAGTGTGTCGAAGAGTCCAGCCCAGCGCTCGGGAGCGACTTGGCAAACGTGCTCGATCGTACGCAGCGCACGGTCGGCACGTTTATGTAGTTTGGCGGCGAAAATTTCTTTCGGCGCACGGAAGTCTGCGTAGAAAATTTGGAATTGGCCGACCTCGTCGAGATACGCGGGGGTGATGCCGCGGCCAGTAGAGCCACGC
Organism: Opitutia bacterium UBA977; assembly: GCA_002292345.1. GTDB lineage: Bacteria > Verrucomicrobiota > Verrucomicrobiia > Opitutales > Coraliomargaritaceae > Lentimonas. Next base: position 4,748 of record DBBT01000086.1, read on the forward strand.
GGGTCGTCTTTGAGGACGTGCACACGGTAGTCTTCAAAGGCGAGGTCGAGTAGGCGGTGGCAGACGTCTGAAACGAGGCAACGCTCGTCGATCGCGAGGCGCTTGAGTGCGACGTGGCCGTGTTGCTCGGCATAGGCAACTTCCCAAAGAAATTTGCGTGGATCAGCGACTACACCGCAACCAATCGGTAGATGCGGCACGTGTGGATCGGCGACGCCGCCTGGTAGCAAGTTGAGCTTGAGGCCAGCCACAGTGTGCCCCGAATTCGAGCCACCGTTGACTTTCATCACGGCTGCTACGGCGTCTTGACGGCCAGTGCTGTCACGGAGTTCGTTAACGATCTCAAGAATGACGCGACCTTTGCCTTCATCGCCAGTGGAGATACCAGTATCGGCGATGAGTTGTGAGGAAAATGGTGTGAGCATGTTGTTTGAAAAGCTGTTCCGAGCGGCGAAGTGACGACAAGGCCAAGCGACTACTTGGCGCCGTCGTTGCCGTGGTCGCTGGTTTTAACGGTGATGACGTCGTGTGGGGAGGACTCCTTCTGGCCTGCTGGGCTGACGCGAATGTAGCGGGCGTTGGCGCGAAGGTCGGCGAGCGTGGCGGCGCCGAGGTAGCCCATACCGGATTGGACGCCGCCAACGAGATCGCGGAGGACTCCGGACAGCGAGCCAGCGGATTCTTTAAGTGCTTCAATACCTTCGGCAGCGGCTTTGGTGACAACGTCCTTGCGGTCGTGCCCATAGCGGGCGGCGGAGCCGTCTTTCATTGCTGCGCTACTACCCATGCCGCGGTATTGCTTGTAGAGTTTGCCGTTGATTTCGATGATCTGCCCTGGCGCTTCGTTGCAACCAGCGAGGAGGCTCCCGCACATTACGCCGTCGGCAAGGGTGAGGGCTTTGACGATATCGCCTGATTTGGTGATGCCACCGTCGGCAAGAATGGAGACACCTTTATTACGAGCGGCGATTGACGCGACGTAGAGCGCAGTCATTTGTGGGATCCCGACACCTGCGACGATGCGGGTGGTACAGATCGAGCCAGGGCCTTGACCGATTTTAATCGAGTTGGCACCCGCATCTGCGAGGAATTCGACGCCTTCGGCACTGGTAACGTTACCCGCGATCAGGGTCAGATCTTTAAATTCTTCGCGTAACATACGAATGGAGTCGCCCACACCTTTGGAGAATCCGTGTGCGGTCGAGACGGCGATAGCGTCGGCACCTTCGTCAACGAGTTGACCGACGTGGGAAATGATGCGATCTTTATCGAGCGAGCCGTCAGTCTTGCGGTGTGCCGAAATGGCAGCGCCACACATGAGGCGGAAGTGGCTGTCGCGGGCGGGCTTGACCAACTGATGGGACTCTTCGCTGATACGTTCGATATCGCTCAGGGTGAAGAGGCCACGCAGGCAATCGTTGTCATCGACGATGAGCAGTTTGTGAATGCCGAGGTGCTTGGTAAAAAATTCGTCGGCGGTCTTGATCGGGTCTTGGCCCATTTCCTTTTCGGTCAGCGAGTAGACTTGCTCGCGCGGCGTCATGGCTTCGGAGACCAGACGGTCGGCGTATCGTGGTTTGACCGCACGTCCAGGTAGAAGGCCAAGGAGCTTGTTGCCCGCATCAACGACTGGGAAGGTGCTAAACCCGAAGCCGCGAGATTCGATGTATTCCAGTACTTCACCGATCTCCTGGTCTGGGCCGACTTTGATCGGCTCTTGAATGAAGCCATGAATGTGGTTCTTCACACGGGCGACTTCTTTAATCTGCTTCTCATCAGTCATGTTGTAGTGGATGAGTCCAAGGCCGCCGTTGAGTGCCATCTGGATCGCCATCTTCGATTCGGTCACGGTATCCATGTCGGATGAGATGATGGGGATCTGCAATTCCAGTGCATCGGAGATACGGGTCGCAAGATTGGTCTGTCGCGGTAGCACATCGGAGTAGAGCGTGGCTAGCGAGATGTCGTCGTAGGTTAAGCCGGTCGGTAAGCTCCTGTAAAAGAACTGATCGGCAGGCTGATAGAATTCTGCAAGACTGGTAGCTGCGTGTGCTTTCATAGACTGAATTCAGCAAAAGATTGTCTTTTCTCAAGTAGAAACGACAGTTTGGGGCAAATGGGTCGTCGCTTTTCTTTCAAATCTTACCAGAGAACCTTCGCTAAGCCGCTTTGCACCGCGCTTGGCGAGTGGTCTGTGCGTGAAGGCTTTATTGTCCGCGTGGAGGATGAATCTGGGCTGGGATATGGTGAGATTGCACCAATTCCGCAGTTTGGCAGCGAGACGCTGATTGCGGCTGAAGCATATTTGCAGCGCTTGCGGATCGATTCTAGCTTGGCTGAAGATGCGTCGGCTTTAGCGGCGTTACCTTGTTGTGCCTTCGGAGTGAGTGCGGCGCTGGCGGTGGAGCCATCGGCACGAAGACGTGATTATTCAGTCGCAGCGCTATTACCTGCCGGCCGCGCGGCGCTTTCAACCTTGGCAGATAAATTATCTGCCGGATACAAATCGTTTAAATGGAAGATCGGTGTTGAACCCGTGGTGGCGGAGCAGGCCATTTTTCGCGAATTGATGGTGCTGCTGCCGGTTGGCGGCCGGCTGCGGTTGGATGCGAATGGCGGATTTTCGATGGCTACGTTGCAGAGTTGGTTGCGAGTCTTACAACAATTCCCGAAGCAAGTGGAGTATTTGGAGCAACCGTTGGCAGTCGGTCAGGAAGCTGCAATGGCGCAGCTTGCAGAGTCCTCGTCTGTGCCGATTGCTCTGGATGAGTCGCTACATAGTCATGGCGGATTGCGTTGGTTCGAGGCGGGCGCATGGTCGGGGCCGTTGGTTGTGAAGCCTGCGTTGATGGGCGCTGCTGGTACACTGATTGAGCGCTTGCGGCCAGTTGCGTCGCAGGTGGTCCTCTCCTCGGTGTTTGAGACAGCAGTCGGCTTAGAAAATACGCTGCGAATTGCCGATCAATTACCTAATTATTCGCTAGCGATTGGGTTTGATACTTTAGCAGCGTTTGCCGATAGTCTACCATCTCAGAAATCCGCGCCTATTCTTCGTGCGGTTGAACGCACCAGATTGAGTCCTGAAACGATATGGAAACAGCTCCAAAATTTGACCTAGAGGCGTTGAAGCGTTATTGGATCGGAGGGATCGCTGGGGAGAATTTATTTCGGCGGGCGCTACGCCGCGTTGCGCAAATCGAACAGGCAGGCGAGCAAGCACAGACGCGCGGCGTGATGATTCTGGAGCACGATCCACTACGCTTTGCAGCGGCTTTTTTTGCGTCGGTGCACTCGGGCGTGCCAGTGATCTTAGCAAACCCGAAGTGGCGACGCCTCGAGTGGGAGAGGGTGGTAAAGCTAGTCAACCCTGCAGTGATTTTTGGTCAGTCGCCAATTTCTGAACAAGCGCGGGCGGGCATTCAGCACCCCAAGCCAGGAGCCATTCTGATTCCGACTGGGGGTAGCACTGGGGGAGTGAAGTTTGCGATTCACAAATGGAGCACCTTGGAGGCTGCGTGCGAAGGCTTGAGCTCGTTCATCGGCCCTGGCCCAATCAATTCTTGCTGCGTGCTGCCTTTATATCATGTGAGTGGATTAATGCAGTTGGTGCGTTCGTTTGTGTCCGAAGGGCAAATCGCATTTCCCAAATTTAAAGCCCTGCAGGCTGGGGATTTCCCCGCGTTCGAGGCAAATTCAATGTGTCTTTCGCTGGTGCCGACACAGTTGCAGCGATTGATGGCGCAGAAGCGGATCGCGGATCGATTGATGACGATGCGGGCTATTTTTGTGGGCGGTGCCCCTTTGCCAGGATCTGTCGAGGAGCGCGCGCGGGAATTAAACCTACCGGTGGTCTTGAGCTATGGAATGACTGAAACTGCGGCGATGGTCGCGGCATTGCCACCAGATGAATTTCTTGCTGGGAATACCAATGCCGGCAGACCATTAAATCATGCTTTAATTAAAGTGATTCGTAATGATGGCAGCGTCTGTCCAGTCGGCGAAACTGGGCATATTCGGATCAATGCGCGTTCGCTGTTTGAGGGCTACCACGGCCGTGCTGGAGGTGTTTCAAAGCTAGGTTTTTTGAGCGACGATGAAGGCTATTTCGATTCGCTTGGACGGCTTCATATCGTCGGACGCAGTGATCGCCTAATCGTAAGTGGTGGTGAAAAAGTCGACCCGCAAGAGGTGGAGCGGGCAATTATCGAGTCAGGTGCCGTGGAGCAGGTGTTGGTGATTGGTTGGCCTGACTCTGAGTGGGGGCAAAAGCTTGTTGCTTTTTATGTCCCGTCGATAGTGGAAAGTCATGAGGGCAAGTGGGAAGAGGAGCTGCGCGCAGACTTAGCTAATTATAAGATCCCGAAGCAGATGATTCAGGTGCCGATCTTACCGCTGGATGAACGCGGCAAGGTGGATCGTAAATTGATGGAGTTGCTAATCGCCAACAGTATGCTAAAACTCGAAGGGTAGTGCGAGCGAGCATTGCATTTTTGGCCAGAGGGCACAGCTTATCCGCATATGAATAAAGCGGACATCGTTGACGTGTTGGAGGACATTGCCGTCCTTCTCGAACTCAAAGGGGAAAACCCGTTTAAAATTCGGGCCTATTCGACCGGTGCGCGAGTGCTAGAAACGATGGAAGCCGACCTTGGCGAATTGATCGAAGCTGGGGAATTGAGTGGGGTGAAAGGCATCGGCTCGGCGCTTGTTGAAAAGATTGAAACACTGCATGCCACGGGTGAGTTGGCTTATTATACAGAGCTGCGCGGCTCGGTGGCGCCAGGCCTGATTGCGATGTTGGATATCCCTGGGCTTGGCGGTAAAAAGGTTAAGAAACTGCACGATGCGTTGGCGGTGGAATCGATCGCAGCATTGAAGGCGGCTTGTGAGTCGGGTGAAGTTGAGGCGCTCAAAGGGTTTGGCAAAAAGTCTGCTGAGAAGATTTTGACTGGGATCGCGAATCGTGCGGCCTATGCGAAGCGGCACCATTGGTGGACCGCTAGGGAAGTGGCGCAGCCGATTCTCGAAGGTCTGCGTGGATTGCCTCAGACTGAACGTGCTGAGGTCGCGGGGAGTTTACGCCGCTTGCGCGAGACGGTTGGCGATTTGGATTTTATTGTGGCTTCGGCTGATCCGCAGCCGGTGATGGATTGGTTTGTCACACAGCCTGCCGTTGCAGAAGTGACGGCGCATGGGGCGACTAAGTCGAGTGTGCGCTTCGAAGGGGGCTTGCAGGCTGACTTACGGGTGGTACCAGCCGAGCAGTTTGCCTTCGCCCTACATCATTTTACTGGCTCGAAGGATCATAACGTGGCGATGCGGCAACGCGCCTTGGCGCGTGGCTATAGTTTAAGTGAGTGGGGCTTGATGGAGAAGGGTGAGGAGAGAGATCTGAAAACTGTTCCGAGGAGCGAAGCGACGACAAG
>DBBT01000068.1:0-1019 GCA_002292345.1 Opitutia bacterium UBA977
CAGCTAGACCGAGAACAACGACACAGAATAATGAGAGTGTTTTTTGAAATTTCATAGTATTTATATTGAATGGTTGGACTGATAAGATACCAGCACTCGGTCTTTTATTCCAGCGCTTATTTAAAATTTAGCAGGTCTAATCCAGCCGAACAATTTAACGGAACATAAATTGCTATTGATGGATCTTAGATCTTTTATATCTATTAAACTATGAACTTCATCCTACTCATTCTCATTCCTATTGCCATCGGCCTTTGGGCGCAAATGAAAGTCAAAAGCGCTTACGGCAAATATGTGCAAGTGCCCTCGCGCGGACGCATCACCGGCCGCGAAGCCGCCCAGGCGGTCATGGAAAGCGCGGGCATCTACGACGTCGAGATCGTCCAATGCCACGGCACCTTGACCGATCACTACGATCCGACTAATAAACGCCTCGCGCTCAGCCAGGACAACTATCACGGCTCCAGCCTCGCCGCACTCGGCGTCTCCGCCCACGAAGCGGGCCACGCTATTCAGCATGCGCAGGCATATGCGCCACTCAACTTGCGCATGGCACTGGTACCGATCACTAGTATTGCCTCGCAAGCACTACCGTACGTGATGCTCGGTGGCTTCATGCTGTTTCACAGTCCCATGCTGATTAATGTCGGCATCGGCATCTATTTAATCCTCACCGTCTTCCAGCTGGTCACTCTGCCCGTCGAATTCGACGCCAGCAAACGCGCGAAAGCCCAACTCGTCGGCCTAGGCATCGTCGATCAAGATGAGATAATCGGCGTCAACAAGACGCTCGACGCCGCCGCCTACACCTACGTCGCCGCGTTTGTATCCAGCCTCGGTTGGTTACTCTATATGCTGATCGGCAACCGCGACTAGCCCAACCAGCATCAATTTGCACCAACGGCCCGTCTGCATCGACGGGCCGTTTTTGTGTGCCGAGCCGCCGCACGTTTTACAATTCCTTAAATTTTATAGAATTGAAGCACTCCAAGCAATCAGTAGAGTAACCCATTCATCTA
>DBBT01000068.1:1113-3836 GCA_002292345.1 Opitutia bacterium UBA977
GACAGCACAACCAACGACCGTTTCGTCTCAGGCTATCCCGCGGCGCCAGTGAATAACAACGATTCCGGTTTTATCGGTATCAATAACGACTGGTCTGGGGTGACTTGGGCGGCCAGTAACTCGCAAAAAAGCTTTCCTTTACTGAGTCCGGATCACTACGTGGTTGCTCGGCATTTCGGCGGCGCCGCATCCATTCGCTCGTTTGATCAATTCGCCAACTTACAGACCGGGAATCAACAATCTATCGAAAACATTGGCTATGGCATCGCCCTGAGTGAAGGTGCACCCGGAGACTTGTCGATCGGCACTCTAACCGAGGCCATGCAAAACGTTAAACGCTACGCGATCCTCGATCTGAATACGAGCAGTACCACTAACAGCAATAACTATGCGAACCTTGACCTTCTAATTTACGGCCACGGCGGGAACGCTACCAACAGCACCCGCGTTGCAGCTGCTCCATTTCTATACAATGTTGGATACCCTAATAGCGGTGAGTATTTCCTGACCTCAAGGACAGGCGTGCAATTACAGACATTCGATTCAGGCAGCCCAGTGTTTGCAGATTACACAAACCCCAACGGCGACTCCGAGTTGGCACTGATTGGTAATCACGCTGCGATCGACACAGTAAACGGTTATAATTTACACAACTTTCTAGGCACTTACCAAATTATGGCCGCGCTCCAGTCATTTATGAATGATGACGGACGATCGCTTAGAGTAACAGGCAACCCGAGCTACACTTGGGTTGGTAGCTCTTCCACAGAAATCGCCAAAAACAGCGCATGGGGCCTCGGCGGCAACCCCAATAACACAGGAGCCTCCAGTGATAAATATGTCCTCTTTGATCCAGTATCTGCAGCCAGCCGCAGCATCAATGTAAACTCGAACTATGAGCTGCGTGGCCTCTATTTTAAATCCTCTGCCGGGACGAATCCCTTCACCTTTTCGGGCAGCTCTACGCTGACAATTGGCCGAGGCGGCATTACTAATTATGATGCCGACCAACAAGCCTTCACTGCCAACCTACAGCTCGGCACGTCTCAATATTGGGACGCTGGCATAGGGGGACTCACCATCGTTAATTTGAATACCAATGGCAACCTGCTTGAACTCGGCAGCGAAGGCGCCTCCACCATCTCGGGAAACATTTCCGGTACGGGTAGTTTAGCACTGAGCGACGGCGCGCTCACACTCAGCGGCAGCTCCAGCTACACCGGAGCCACTTGGGCACACTCAGGTAATCTGCAAGTAACAGGCAGCATCGCCAGCTCCTCGGCTCTAGTCCTCGGTTCACCTGCGGTGCTTTCAGGAACTGGCATGGTCCCCACCATCGCAGGCACTGGCACGATCTCACCCGGAAACAGCCCAGGCATTCTCACCACCACAGCGGTGGACCCGAGTGGAGGCTTGGATTTCGATTTTGAATTTAGCGCAGCTTCAGCACCCGACTTCACCGCGCCAAGTGCCAGTATCAACGACCTCTTGCGCATCACCGCAGCCACCCCATTTGAGAATAATCTGACAGCAAATAACGAAATTTCAGTCTACCTAGATGTCGCTTCACTATCGGCAGGTCAGCAATTCCTAGGCGGCTTCTTTACTGACGAAAATACCGACTTTATAGAGGCGATAAAAAACGCACAGGTCACCACTTACCTCGCCGACCCCACTGGAAATGTTACCTTCAACGGACAAACCTATTCGGCCGACACCAACCCCCTGGGCTTAGTGCTCTCTACGATTCTTCAAACCGCAAACTTTGGATCGGGCCCGATTTCAGGTCGCATTCTACAATTACAAGTTGTCGACCAAACCAATTACGCGGACTGGAAGCTTTATAACAATCTCAGCGGTAATGATGCGCTGAATACCGCCGACACCGACGGTGACGGTATCGCTCAGCTGCTTGAATTTGCCCTCGGCGGTAATCCCAACATTAACGACCGCAGTATCTTGCCCACCCACGCGCTGGTCGAAGATGCCGGCAGCAGCTACTTGGAACTGAGCGTCACCCGCCCCAAAGACCTGCAAGGAGTCACTTACACCCCACTGACGACTGCAGATCTGAGCAGCTGGCCGAGCGACTCGACGGGAATCGCCGACGACAGCCCCATACCCTCCGACAATGGCGACGGCACCGAGACCCTCAACTACCGCCGCAGCCAAGCCGTAGCAGGAGCGGAGCAAGGGTTCCTACGCGTCGAGGTTTCTGAAACGCCATAGGCATCCGATAAAGGCTTGACCCATACATCAGCTCGGGCATTTTTCGCCTTTTCTGAGTCGGGCCGTAGCGCAGTCTGGTAGCGCACTTCGCTGGGGGTGAAGGGGTCGCAGGTTCAAATCCTGTCGGCCCGACCATTTAAAAACGTCAACTTGTTGGCGTTTTTTTATGGGTGCTGGCCGCCAGCGGCTTGAACCTGCGAATCAGCAGGTTTAACGAAGCATTCCAGCAAACAGTTGGAATCGACATGTGCGCTCCTCTTCCCTTCACTTTGCAGGCATGGCCCCATCCACTTGCAGTATTTTTGATCATGCGCCGGCGCACCCTGCCTTTGAACGCCGTGGCTTGATGCTGGATATCAGTCGCAACCGAGTGCCGACAATGGACTGGCTGAAGACACTAATTGATGCGCTGGCGCTGCTGCGCTACAACGAACTGCAGCTCTATACGGAGCACACCTTCGCCTACGCAAAGCACGCCGCAGTCTGGGAGCACG
>DBBT01000105.1:0-7980 GCA_002292345.1 Opitutia bacterium UBA977
CACGTGCCCGCTCTGAAAAAAGCTCAAACTGTGGCCCCGGCAATAACTCGAACTCCATCGGCCTTGAAAAGTCGCGTTGTAATTCAGCAACGAGCACGCGGCGCCCAACTTGTTCATACCCAAACGAAGCAGCTGATGTCAGTGCAGACAATTGAACTCCACGCTCTAAGGGCTGGCCCAATCCATTACGTGCATCGACCGACGCACTGCCGAACCATCGATCTACATCAAATCCTCCCGGCACTGCAACGTAAGCCCACAAGCCTGCTCGATTCATCGGAAACGCTAGCACCGTACCGGCAACAACTTTCCTCGCGGTCCACGCAGCTATCGCACAACCTAAATCAGCACCCGCTACAGCAATCCAAGTATCTTCTAGCACTCGAAGCTTCACACCTTGCATTAAAACTTCCAGCACAGGTGCATCTGCACGGTTACCAAGTAATCGATTCGCCGCAGCAGCCGAGCTACGATCCATCACTCCGCCCGGAGGCACGCCAAACCGGCGCCAACCAGGGCGACCGTAATCTTGAACCGAAAGCCCAACCCCCGTGGATATAATTTCAATCACAGCCATACTAGATCACAACAAATTTAACAGTATCCCCAGCGGCCAGCGCAAAAACCTCGCGTGCATCACTCACGGTGCCACGCGCCTTTTCAGCTTGAAATAACGGAAAATCAGTGCGGCCCAACAAGTGCCACCCTCCAGGACTGGCTACCGAATAAATCCCCGCATGGCTGCCACCAATGGCAACAGACCCAGGCTCGATTTGATCACGCGGTGAAGCCTTGCGCATCAAGTGCAAACGTTCATCCAGCCCATCCAAATAGGGAAACCCCGGCGTGAACCCTATCATCCGCACTCGGTACTCGGGAGCCGAATGAATCGCAACGACCTCCGCTTCACTCAAACCAGTCGCGACTGCCACCATTGCTAGATCTGGGCCATCATAGCGGACAGGAACTTCGATCCGTCGCGAATACTTTGAACTGTCCAGTATTTCACTCTGCAAACCAGACAGCCATTCATACAACACGCATTCAGATCTAGGCCGCTGAAACAGTACCAACAGATTGTCAGCACCTATGACGTATTCATCAAAACCATCCGGTGGAGTCATTGACAACGCTTGCTCGATTGCCAAACGCTTCGATTCGCTCAACTGATCCAGCAAATAACCGCGCTCTCCATACGGTCGAATACGCGCGCCCTGAAACGAACTGTTAGTAGTTTGTTGAGCCATCAACTACCGACCATAATGGCCGCAGCTCAAAACGGAATCGAAATCGATTACCAGCCGTTTTTTGTAGATGGCACAGCCATTCGCGACCACCCATTAATACATGAGCACTCGGCCATCGCCGACTACTTCTGAATCGGTCGAAAAAAGACCGCTTTAGTGTTATTATCCAAGCGCACATCGTCCAGCGGCTCTTCCGACACGACCCGAGCAGCAATGTTCAAGCTGTCTGAGGAGTCAATCGAAGGCACCTGAGTATAAACTTTTCGAGTTGTCGTTTGCCCAGGACCAAGTGTGCCGATGGTGAAATCGACTGGCTCTCCTTTGCCGACAATAACCGTCAACGTGGAAGACGTCAGCCAAGACGTGCCACGATTTTGCACGATTACCTCGACCGGCATCGTGGTGCCGGGTAACGCATTAGCAGGCAAGTATATTTCAGCGAGCGCCACATCCAGAATCGTGGAAGTCTCACGCTCGCGTAATCGATCCCAATTGACCACACCAGCGCCATAGACTGGATCAACACCTGGTGCACCTGCCTCGTCGAGAGTGCGCCTCATTAAATCGACCACTTCCGTGTGACTACACTCAGTCTCCGACGAAAGGATCGAAGCCAATGTGCCAGTCACAAATGGAGCGGCAGCGGATGTACCGGAAAACAACATCGTCCCACCATTTTCTTTGGCAGTCAGCACACCGACGCCTGGCGCCGCGAAATCAATCGAACTAGATTGATTCGGAAAGAGCGCCTGACGCCCAACCCTATCCACGGCAGTCACCGAAAGCACCTGCGGATATGCGGCAGGATATGGCATCTGCGTGTAACCATCGTTCCCAGCGGCAGCGACCATGATCACGTCATGATCTTCTGCATAACGAATCGCCTCGCGCATAAGCTGCGTATCTTGATACACGCCCAGGCTCATATTCAGCACATCGACCCCGAGATCCACCGCCTGAACGATGCCCTCAGCTACATGAAAGCTATTGCCCATTCCCTCATCATCTAACACTCGAACCACAAATAGTTCTGCTGCAGGCGCAATCCCCTCTGAACCTGCTATAATCGAAGCCACGGCAGTTCCATGTGCCGCACCAGGTCCAGCTACACCGCCACCAGCCAAATCAATGTGCACAATATAAACATCATCAAATTGAGGATGTGTTTCGATGCCTGAATCTAGAATCCCAACCAGTACCCCCGAACCATCACCTTCAACTGGACCGCCGACAATAGATCGAGCGGACTCACCAAATGCACGCAACTGCGCGTACTGCTCTGGCGCGACTGCAACTGGCGGTAACGGGCGCTGAACACGATACGAAAAACTCCCCTCGCCGCCAAACAAACCGGGACTCGGTCCTGACATCGCATCTTTACCAATGCGCACGACCAACAACTCATCGATCTGCCCGATTGGAGCCAGACCTGCCTGAATCAATGCTCTCAAATACTCCTGATAATCTTTGCGATTGGTAAAATGCACCACCATCTCGCCCGGAATTGCATCCTCAGGAAAAACGACGTCCCAAGTCGCAGGCATTTCATCAGGAGCCTCTGGGAAATTAATCACCACCTCGCCGGCAGACGTATCTGTAGTGATGCCTTTCTCATCGGCACCACTCTGCCATTTTGATACGGATAGTCCAATCCATGCACCGAAGATAATCAGGGCCCACAAAATCAAGAATCCACGCGCATCTTTCATAACACTATTTAATTAACTCAAAAAACTATAAAAAGCTACAACATCCGCGGATCAAGCAGCCAACTCAACTGACACGGCCCTACTTCACCAAAATTCGGAATTGGGGCGACCGCCAAGCAAGCCATATTACAGGTGTTAAAGTTGGTCCGGGTGCGCCCGCTCTCGGCACTCAGAAGCAGCGAAGCTAAAATCGAAATATTGGGATTATGCCCAACCACGAGCACATCTCGCTCTAACTCTAATAACCCTTCAGCCACCGACGCTGGATTCATGTCAGGCTCCAAGTATGCCTCGTCTCGGCGCTGTTCAAGCCTGTCTCCCCAGGCATTCAAAAGAATTGCTGAGGTCTCCTGAGCGCGGCGATACGGACTACACCATAAGACTGCAGGCTGAGGCGACCCCTTAAAGCGCAAAAACTGACCCAACCGCTGGGCATCACCTCGCCCTTTCGTACTGAGAATCCGTTGACTATCTGGGTAGCTCGACTCGGCTTCAGCATGGCGCAAAAGATAAATATTCATATAAACATGACCTATAACGTCTTTGTGCTGACCTGCAAGAATCACTCATCATCAAGCTCAACTTATTTTCTGCTTCCAATTTTCTCAAATCACTTTTTTCAGTGTTATTTTTTAATTTCGATATTAAAACGATCATGAGAATATTCGGTTACAGTATTAAAAATTCACTCAGCACCATTATTCTCGAGACAACCCATTGTGTTGGACTGCAGCATTGATCGCTCATAGTGGCGAAAAAAAGCGCCACCCGATCAATCGGACGACGCTTCTTATCAAACAAAAACAATGTTACTACTTACTAAGATTATATATAGGCTTAGACGTAATTAAGTATCCAGCGTCCAAAAAAAGATTTGAGCGATTTCATTTTTTCGACAAAAACCCCCGTCTTGCGACGCGGGCTTTGCATTAGAAGTTATGGCAGTCTTACAACGCGGCGAGTGCGGCGTTAAAGGACGCGCTCGGACGCATGGCTGCTTGAGCCTTAGCCAAGTCCGGGCGGAAGTAACCACCGATGTCCATCGCCACGCCTTGCACCGCGGTTAACTCGTCGACGATCTTTGCTTCGTTCGAACTCAGTGCATCAGCAAGAGGTGCGAAACGTGCCTTCAACTCTACATCCTTATCTTGGGACGCGAGTGCCTGCGCCCAGTATAGTGCCAGGTAGAAGTGACTGCCACGGTTGTCGAGTTCGTTGACCTTGCGAGACGGCGACTTGTTCTCTTTAAGGAACTTGGTATTAGCCACGTCGAGTGTATCGGCGAGTGTTTGAGCCTTACCATTATTAAACACAGCCGCGAGATGCTCAAGCGAAACGCCGAGCGCGAGGAACTCGCCAAGAGAATCCCATCGTAAATGGTTTTCCTTCTCGAACTGCTGTACGTGTTTTGGAGCGGATCCACCAGCTCCTGTTTCGAACAGGCCGCCACCATTCATTAATGGAACGATGGAGAGCATCTTGGCACTGGTGCCAAGCTCAAGAATTGGAAACAAATCAGTCAGGTAATCGCGCAATACATTACCAGTGACGGAAATCGTGTCTTCCCCATCCTTAGCGCGTTGCAGTGTTAGCTCAGTGGCGGCGACTGGGGCGAGAATGCGAATATCAAGATCTGCAGTATCGTGATCCTTTAGGTAAACGGTCACCTTCTCAATCAGTTGCGCGTCATGCGCACGGTTAGCATCGAGCCAAAAAATTGCAGGAGTGCTAGTCGCGCGAGCGCGTGAGACAGCGAGTTTCACCCAATCACGAATCGGAGCATCCTTCACTTGGCAAGCGCGCCAGATGTCGCCCTGCTCAACTGCGTGCTCAAGTAACACCTTGCCATCCGCATCTGTGATACGAACAATGCCAGCTGCTGGGATTTCAAATGTCTTATCATGCGATCCATACTCCTCGGCCTTTTGAGCCATGAGTCCAACATTTGGCACGGTGCCCATTGTGGTTGGGTCGAACGCGCCGTTCTTCTTGCAGAATTCAACCGTAGTCGCATAGACGCCGGCATAGCAGCGATCAGGGATGACGAAGTTGGTGTCTTGCAATGATCCTGCGAGGTTCCACATCTGACCTGAGGTGCGAATCGCTGCTGGCATGGACGCGTCGATGATCACGTCACTCGGAACATGAAGATTGGTGATGCCCTTGTCGGAATCGACCATCGCTATGTCAGGAGCCGAGGCGTACACCGCAGCGATATCCGCTTCGATTTCGGTTTTCTTGTCAGCCGGCAGTGATTCGATCTTCGCATACAAATCGCCGAAACCATTTTTCACATCCACACCGAGTTCGGCGATGAGAGCTGCATGTTTGTCGAATACATCCTTAAAGAACACACTGACGGCGTGGCCGAAAATGATCGGGTCCGAGACTTTCATCATGGTCGCCTTCATGTGCAGCGAGAACAAGATGCCCGCAGCCTTCGAAGCAGCGATCTCGCCAGCGAGGAAGTCACGCAGTGCCTGAGCACTCATAAAAGTCGAATCGAGCACTTCACCTGCAAGGAGAGCGAGGCCGTCCTTGAGCACGGTTGCACTGCCATCCGCTGCGATTAATTCGATCTTAGCAGTGGTCGCGGCAGGGATAGTGACTGACTTCTCATTACCAAAGAAATCACCGGCAGTCATGCTCGCGACAGTGGACTTGGAATCCGCGCTCCATGCCCCCATACGGTGTGGGTTATCCTTAGCGTATTGCTTCACGGCACCAGCGGCGCGGCGGTCGGAATTCCCTTCACGTAGAACTGGATTCACCGCACTCCCCTTGATCTTGTCGTAGGTCGCTTTAACAGCCTTCTCTTCGTCGGTCGTTGCCACTTCTGGATATTTTGGAAGTGCGTAGCCTTTTGCCTGTAGCTCAGCAATCGCCGCATTCATTTGCGGCACCGAAGCTGAAATGTTTGGCAGCTTAATGATATTTGCATCGGGCGCCTTCGCGAGGTCACCCAGTTCAGCCAAGTCATCGGAGACGCGTTGCGCTGCAGTCAATGCGTCTGGGAAGTTTGCGAGGATACGACCCGACAGGGAAATATCACGAGTTTCAACCGCCACACCAGCGGCACTGGTATAGGCTTCAATAATCGGCAGCAACGAATGCGTGGCAAGAGCCGGCGCTTCGTCAGTGATGGTGTAAATGATTTTAGCTTTATCGCTCATAATGAGATGTTCTTCTGGTTTTTAAAAAATAAACAAATCCGCCTCAAAAAAAGACAGGAAAAAAGGCGGACAGTTTCGTCCGCCTTTCAGTTAGCCCAGTTTCGCGCAGAAACGGGCAAGGCGTTCGAGCCCCTTATCGATGACATCGTCTGAAGTCGCATAACTGAGGCGGATGTAGCCGTCGGCTCCAAATGCACTACCAGGAACCACTGCCACCTTCTCCTCTTCGAGAATACGTGCCGCAAATTCGCTATCTGTTAAACCAAGCTTCTCGATATTTGGGAAAAGATAAAACGCACCTTGCGCACGCGCGCACTCGACGCCAGGGATTGCACGTAGGCCCTCAAGAAGGCGTAAACGACGCACATCAAAGACTTCCAGCATGCCGTTGACCGCTGCCATCGACTTGTCCCAGTTCTGCATCGCAGCCAATGCACCGTATTGTGCAAACGTGGTGGCATTCGAGCTGGTCTGACTCTGCAGGTTCGCGACCGCCTTCGCAATGTGCAAGGGAGCCATCAATGTGCCGAGGCGCCAGCCTGTCATTGAAAAAGTCTTACTAAAGCCAGCGACTGTGATCACTAAGTCCGCAGCTTCCTTAGAGAAGGATGCTGGGCTGACATGCGTTACACCATCGTACAAGAGGTACTCGTAGATCTCGTCGGACATAATGTAGATGCCTGCTTCAACCGCTACATCAGTGAGGGCTTGAAGCTCTTCGGGTGAATAAATCGCACCAGTCGGATTAGACGGGCTGTTAATGATCACCATACGAGTCTTCGGCGTAATGGCCGTGCGCAATTGCTCTGGCGTGATCTTAAAACCACTGTCAATACCAGCAAAGACCGTCTTAGGCACACCACCAGCGAGTTTCACCATTTCAGGATAACTCACCCAATACGGCGCAGGGATGATGACTTCGTCGCCTGGGCTCACCACGGCCAGAATCGCGAGGTAACAGGAATACTTACCCCCGGGGCTGACCACGATTTGAGCGGCAGTCACACCTTCGACGCCGTTGTTACTACGATAATGCGCGGCCAACGCCTCGCGTAGCGCTGGAATACCGGGTGCGGGCGCATATTTGGTCTTCCCTTCCCGAATTGCCTGAATACAGGCTTCTTTAATAAACTCCGGAGTATCGAAATCCGGTTCACCGGCACCAAAGCCGCAGACGTCTTCGCCAGCTGCTTTGAGCTCTTTTGCTTTAGAATCAACCGCCAGCGTTGGCGACGGAGCGATGTTGCTGGCCCAGGAGGAAAGTTTTGCTTGGTTAGTCATGACAAAAAAAATGCGCTCTCGGCACGTTTGCACGGGTAGCAACGTATCGAGAGCGCAGAATCAAAACCTCTGCCTAAGCAAAAGCAAGCCTAGCCTAATATTCTAGGAAAAACGCGATTACTTCTTCTTCGCCTTTTTCTTGGCAGATTTCTTCTTAGGAGCCGCTTTTTTGACAGCCTTCTTCTTCACAGCCTTCTTCTTAGGAGCTGCTTTTTTGACTGCCTTCTTTTTCACAGCTTTTTTAGGAGCTGCTTTTTTGACAGCCTTCTTTTTAACAGCTTTTTTAGGAGCTGCCTTCTTCTTAGGAGCTGCTTTTTTGACTGCCTTCTTCTTCACAGCTTTCTTCTTAGGAGCCGCTTTTTTGACAGCCTTCTTCTTCACAGCTTTTTTAGGAGCTGCTTTTTTAACAGTCTTTTTCTTCACAGCTTTTTTAGGAGCTGCCTTTTTAACTGCCTTCTTCTTCACAGCTTTTTTAGGAGCTGCCTTTTTAACAGTCTTTTTCTTCACAGCCTTCTTCTTAGGAGCTGCTTTTTTAACAGTCTTTTTCTTCACAGCTTTTTTAGGAGCTGC
>DBBT01000105.1:8046-30582 GCA_002292345.1 Opitutia bacterium UBA977
TTTTTAGGAGCTGCTTTTTTGACTGCCTTCTTTTTAACAGCCTTTTTGGCTGGAGCTTTTTTAGCGATTTTCTTGGTCGCTTTCTTAGTCGTTGTTTTTTTCTTAGGCATAGTTTGTTGGGGGTTAAAATCCGATAATTCGGCTGGTAGAGACTCGAGCGCTGCTCGCAACAATTCACCCACGCTCACCTTCTTCTGTTTGCTCAAGCGGGTAAGTCGCTGACGAAGCTCTGAAGATAAACGTACGGAGATCTGGCGATGAGGAGATATTTTCAGATTAATATCTGAAGAATCAAAAACACTCACGGCATAGCGAACAACTTCGCTAAGTGAGCGTGCTCCGACTTTCTTTTGTAGCTGCTTGAGCTTATCAAGCAGTTCTTGTTGGAGGTCGAAAGTTAAGGGACTAGTAGTTCCGCTACTCATAATTGCGTCGCATGCGACACGAGCGAAAATGCAAAGTGTAACAACAATGTCAATACAATAGATTTATAGAAATATCCTCGTAAAAAATTAGTCACATTAAACTTACAGCACATCAAAAAGTGCCGCAGAAATCTCTGGGACATTCGTGTCACATTCGCGATTAAAAACCGCGGCATCGAAAATTAAACCAACGCTTGCTTCCTTAACTTTAAAACCAGTGGAGCCTTGGACTTTACCACGGTCGACATCAGACAATACGATTTCTTTTACAATATACTGACCCTGCACTTTCTGAAAGCTTCTTAGCGTGAACTCCGAACGTGGCTCACCATCCACACCAAAAACTTTAACTCCAAGTAACCCATAATACATATCGTCTAAAGCGATCTGCACGCCCGAGATTCCATGCCGAGCAGACAATGAGCCTTGAGGTGGCTTCATAAGAAAACGCTGCCCAATGCGGCTCAAGATATTCGCGGGCCCCTTATATGTATAGTCATCCCAATAGATGAATGGCATTTGCAAATCAAAGGGGGTATAAATCACACCATCAAAGATAGGCTCAAACAACGCCCCATCTTCAATGCGCGCAAATGGTGCGTCAGCGCCATGACGTATCCATACTTCAGGCGAAATCCCGTTTTGCACAATCAAATCAATTGGAGAAACCTCAACGGTCTCACCCCGCTTCACCGGTTCTGGATATAATTGAAACCGGCTGACAGGTCCACGCTCATTCCAAGAACCAAACATGACGCCATTATATCTGACAGTTCTACTGCTCCCTCTCGGTTTATGCTCTAACTGAAACTTAAAACAAAAATCACCATTCAAGCGTTGCGCTCGAAAAGACGCGATGCGCTTGGCTCCCTCCTCTGCATCAATCTTCTCCATAATGGATGGTCGCGGTGCACTATCTCCAGCTCGCTGGGCATGAGAGACACTAGGCAACCAGGCATAGAAAAGGCCAGCTGCGGTAAAACCGAGAACAGCTGACCTTCGTCTAAAGGAAATTTTAGGTGTCTTGATGGAATGCATTAATTTGAAGTTGGCACAGTCTCAGTCGTCGACGCCTCTGCGTCAACAGCTGGAGTAACCACTTCAACAGACTCGACCATCGTTTCAATTGCTCCCGCTGCGTCTTCGACGACAGCAACAACATCTTCAACCACAGCGCCACCCGTACCCTCAACGGCAGACTCTTCATTCTCAGCTACAACAGACTCAGTGGCCGGGGCCAGCTCTTCAGCGCTAATTAATTCACCCGCACTGACGATCTGTGTACGATTGGAAGCCTCAGATTGATACATAAGAAACAAGCCCAATGCCACTAAGAAGAAAGCAATAATACCATAAATAGTGCCCTTAATCAGTATACTGCTGGTATCCGAACCAAATGCCGACTCAGCTGCACCACCTCCAAGCGCCGCTCCCATACCTCCGCTCTGGCTAGTGCGTTGCATCAAGACCAGCAAGATGACGAAAGCAGAAATAAGAATAAGAACTAGAGTGAGAAGGCTAATGAATAATGCGCTCATAAAATATCGCGGATGGGAATTAGAAAAGCTTGCTAAATTGCGCAGTGAGCACCCGAGTTCAAGCGATAAATTCAACAGAAACGGCTCTAGAGCCAGAAAAAGCCACTGGATCTGATGGCGTCTCCTTATATAATTGATAAAATTCGCTTTGACAGTCGCCCCTGACTGCATTTTCTGATGCGCACAAATGGAAAACGTACCTTACCAAAAACTACTCACTAAAGGCCACATTGCTCTTGGAGCGATCCTCACTCTTGGAGTCTTCATCCTAATGTCGTTTCTATTGCGCCCATTTACTTTCTCAACTAACCCTACAGTTGCACAGCTACAGGCTTGCTTCACCGCGATCCCGATCAGTGCAACCTTCTGGCTTGCGTGCCACATGTTTATGCTCGTCTTGGTCGATCAGCGTAAGCGCAACAAAGAAGGTAAGTAGATTAAGCTCTAGATAATTTTCAGACAAGGCCGCATCCTGCACACAGAATGTGGCCTTTTTTATGTGCCTGCGCTGGCGCAATACCAGAGAAGGCATTTATTTGAGACTCTACCAAAGGCGGCAGTCAGCAGACCTAGCGGCGAGCATGAGAAATCGAATCACTAGGAGGGACGACCTCCGCGTCGTCCGCATTGCCTCTGAACTTACCGGTTGCCGTCACCACGGAGCCGTGGCCTTGCCCATCTTAGGAGGCGGCCATGTAATGAAGTGGGCGGCTCCTCGACAATGCGGGACAGAGCGATTATTCCTCGGCCTCAAGCTCTGCTAATTCAGCTGCACGGCGTTTCTTCTCAATATGCGTACCGACCAAAATAGCCAGTTCGTAGAGTCCATATAGAATTCCTGTCGTCAGCGGCAAAGATAAAAAGTCACCTCCAGGAGTTAGCAGCGCCGCAAAGATCATCGTCCCGACGAAAACCGCCCGACGAATCGCCTTCAGCTTCTCAACCGCTAACACTTGTATGAAGATTAAGATTACTATAATTAGCGGAAATTGAAAGATCGCGCCCGTCGCCAAGGAAAACCAGACGACCATGCTATAATATTCCGACGCGGCCAACAGCACCTGAAAGCCCATCACTTGGTTGAACTTAACTGAGAAAGCCAACGTAAGCGGTAGAATCCCATAAAATGCGACCGCCACCCCTGAAAGGAATAAGACAAATGCAGCGAAACAAGCGGGACGCACCACTTTACGCTCTCGATCCGTCAACCCCGGAGCAATGAAGCACGCCATAAAATACAGAACAAAAGGCATCGACAGCACTAAGCCCCCTAACAACGCAATCTGAATAAAAACCGAAAAGACACCCATCGGCTTATACGTAATCAATTTCTCTCCGACCAATTCTGCCGACCCATAAGCCTCAATCAAAGGCATCTGTAGAAATGCACCAACGTAAGGCATTAAACAACCAACGATGACTACACCGAGAAGAAACGCTAAAATACTACGGCCGACCGTCCAACGGAAATCCTCCAGATGCTCCAAGAAGGACATTCCGCTCTCTTCCGAATCTGGCTCTAACTCATCATCCCAATTAAACTCATCTTCGCCACTGTTTGAAAACTCATCTTCGCCACTGTTTGAAAAATCGTCTTCGTCACTGTTTGGATATTCCGTCATAAATATAACATACTTTTGAATAACACCACAGTGTAACCGCAACACTGAAAATGCGCCGAATAAATAAATCACTCAATCAGACCGATGGCTCGGCTTCTAATCCATTGACAGACATGGCGAAATTCATTTGCTACACGATTTCCGCCTGCTGAGAAGATTCAAAAATGAATTATCTCAGCAATCAACTCGATCCAAATTAGGTCGTTTCTTATGCCAGCTAAAAAAGCAAAAAAAGTCACAAAAAAAGTAGCCAAGCGCACAGTCGCGAAGGCAATTAAATACAGCTACGACTTCGGTCAAAAAACTGATGGTAGCTCCAAACTCAGGGAACTTCTGGGTGGTAAGGGTGCCAATCTCGCTGAGATGGCCCGCATTGGTCTGCCTGTGCCGCCAGGCTTCACAATCACCACCGAGGTCTGCTCTTACTTTTACGACAACGGTCGCAAATATCCTAAGACACTCGCAGCTGAAGTGAAAGCTTCGGTTGCTGTGATCGAAAAGGAAGTTGGCAAAAAGCTCGGCGCGGAAAAGAACCCGCTCCTTCTCTCCGTTCGCTCCGGCGCTCGCGAGTCCATGCCTGGCATGATGGATACCATTCTGAACCTTGGTCTCAACGACAAGACAGTTAAGGCACTCGCTAAAGAATCTGGCAACCCAGCATTCGCTTACGATTGCTATCGTCGCTTCATCCAAATGTATGGCGATGTCGTCATGGGCGTTCAAGCGATCAACGAAAACGACCACTGCCCATTCGAAGCGATCCTCGAGAAGGTCCGCAGCGAAGCTGGTGTTGAACTCGACAATGAGCTTACAGCTGCTGACCTCAAAGAGCTGATCAAGCGCTACAAAGCAGTCATCAAACAACGTACTGGCACCGCTTTCCCACAAGATGCTTACGAGCAACTCTGGGGTTCCGTCAGCGCCGTGTTCAACTCATGGCAAAATGAGCGCGCGACACTCTACCGCCAGAAATACGGCATCCCAGCAGCATGGGGCACCGCTGTTAACGTTCAGGCGATGGTCTTTGGTAATATGGGTGACAGTTGCGCAACTGGTGTTGCTTTCACACGTGACCCTGCAAATGGTGAGAAAGTCTTCTACGGCGAATATCTCATCAATGCTCAAGGCGAAGACGTTGTGGCAGGTATTCGAACTCCTAATCCGATTGCACAGCTCAAGGACGAAATGCCACACGCGCACGCTGACCTCGAAGTCGTTCGTAAAAAACTCGAAAAGCACTTCAAAGACATGCAAGACTTCGAGTTTACCGTTGAAGACGGTAAACTATGGATGCTGCAGACTCGTAATGGCAAGCGCACTGGCCTCGCGGCAGTTCGTATCGCAGTTGAGCTGGTTAAAGAAAGGCTGATCGATCAAAAGACTGCACTACTTAAGATCCCTGCGGACTCGATCTCTTCCCTGCTAGTTGCGGTCTTCGACCCAGTTGCAGTGAAGAAGGCAAAAGTCCTGACAACTGGTCTTCCAGCTGGTCCAGGTGCTGCCTCTGGTAAGATCTGCTTTACCGCCCCAGAAGCTGAAGCAGTTGCTGCTCAAGGTGGTCGCGCAATCCTTTGCCGTGTTGAAACAACTCCAGAAGACCTTCGAGGCATGATCGCAGCGGATGGTATTCTTACCTCTCGTGGCGGTGTTTCTTCTCATGCAGCACTGGTTGCTCGTCAGATGAACAAGGTCTGCGTCTGTGGCGCGTCTGCAGTTATCATCAACTACGGTGCTGAAACACTCAAAATCGGCAACAAAGTATTCAGGAACGGCGACGATATTTCTATCGATGGCACAACTGGTGAAATCTTCGCTGGTGCAGTTGCAACCGCTCCCTCTGAAGTTGACCAAGTGCTCAACGGCAAGTTGAAAGCCAAAGACAGCTATACATTCCAAATGTATGCCCAAGTGATGAAGTGGGCTGACAAACATCGCAAGATGGGCGTTCGCACAAATGCTGACTCTCCTGAGCAAGCCATTTCCGCGATCGCTTACGGCGCTCAAGGTATCGGACTTTGCCGCACAGAACACATGTTCTTCGAAGGTGATCGCATCACATTCATGCGCCAGATGATTCTTGCAACTGACGAAAAAGAGCGCCGTGCAGCACTCAAGAAGCTTCTTCCATTCCAACGCAAGGACTTCTCAGGTCTCTTCAAGGCAATGGGTGGCCTTCCTGTCACAGTTCGGCTACTTGACCCACCTCTGCACGAGTTCCTCCCTCACGACGAATCCTCCAAGCGTGAGCTTGCGAATTCCCTCGGCGTAAATGTTGACGTGATCTCAAACCGCGTGCACGCACTCCACGAATCCAACCCAATGCTTGGCCACCGTGGTTGCCGTCTTGGCATTTCCTATCCGGAAATCACCGAGATGCAATCCCGTGCGATATTCGAAGCTGCTGCAGCTTGCTACAAGCTCAAGAAGCCAATCAAGGTGATTCCTGAAGTCATGATTCCTCTCGTCGGCTTCGCTGATGAGCTCAAAAATCAAGTCGCAGTGGTTCACCGCGTAGCGGCTGAAGTCATGGAGAAGAAGGGCATTAAGTTCAAATACCTCGTCGGCACAATGATCGAAGTCCCTCGCGGCGCTTTGACCGCTGATGAGATTGCTGAAACTGCAGAATTCTTCAGTTTCGGAACCAATGACCTGACTCAGACTGGTCTCGGCATGAGCCGTGATGATGCAGGCACATTCCTTGGCAATTATAAGGATCTCGATATCCTTCCACAAAACCCATTCGCATCCATCGATGCGGGGGGCGTTGGCCAACTCGTTGAAATCGGTGCGCAAAAGGGTCGTAAGACTAAGAAGAACTTGAAGCTCGGCGTTTGCGGCGAGCATGGTGGCGATCCAGCTTCCATCGAGTTCTTCCACAATGTCGGCCTCGACTATGTTAGCTGCTCGCCCCCTCGCGTACCAGTTGCTCGCCTCTCAGCTGCACAAGCAGCACTCAAGGCGAAGCAGTAGTCTCGGTCGAATCAGTCACATTTAAGTTCAAAAGCCCTTCGGTTCGCCGAAGGGCTTTTTTCGGCTCATCATCGAGACCAAGGAAAGGCCTAAAGGAGCGCGGGCAGGCCACCATTAAGGATTCCTTCGACACGAAATGACGATGAGCCTTCTTTGTTTCACGTCATCTTAAAATTAGCGCGCATTCGAGAATCATTTATTTTCTCTTGCTGGAGGGGCGTTTGAATGACTATTTATATGTCGTTCCAAAATTGCAGAGCTAAGCTCAGCAGTAAAGTCGCACCACTCCAAATCATGGCAGACTACTACATCCGCACACCCGACCGCGAAGAATCTCGTGGCCCCTTCGAAGCTTCACAACTTTTGACCTTAGCTGAAGCGGGCCAAATTACAGAGAACACCCTCCACTATGACGAAAGCAAAGAAGAGTGGACTCCTATTGGTCTAAACCAGCAACTCAAAGCAGAAGTTTTCCCCGAAAACGAAAAACTCTCGCTTAAAATTAATCTGCCAGAAGAAACATCCACCAAGGTCGAAAATAATCCAGCTGAGCAAGGCGGGATTAAAGTCACAGACATGCTTGCAGCAGCCGAATGCGATTCGGAGGAGACAAGTCACTTAAAAAAGAAAGAAGAAAGCTTTCAAAAAGCCGCGGCACTCTCATCAAGTAGTCTCGGAGTGATGATAATGCTCTCGGCAGTCGCCCTCCTCGCACCACATTCCTCGGTCATCAATGAAGCTATCTCAGCAGAAAAATTCAGCACGATCTTCAATTACCCATTCGTGATTGTCGGACTTTTTGACTTCATTATGGCAGCGCTCTTGTTCCTCGCCGTCACTGAGGTCTATCCACTGCTACGTGGCCGCGCCATGCTCACCCTTGGCTTTGGCATTTATGTCGGTTGGGCACTCGGCGACCCGATCATCTTAATCGCATCCGCTGCGGGTGGTTTTGGGATTTTTTACGCAACCATCGCACAAAGTTTCTCGACGATGCTCGTGGCCGTGGCTCTTGGTATCGGCGGCCACGCGATCCTTGCCTATTTAGCCATTATCGGCCACTTCGCAGGGTTTTTCGATAGCATGTATTTCGAGCTGATACCGACTAAATAAAATTAGTAGCTAATTATTTTGACAAACAAAGAACACGCCGCGCCTGAGCCAATAGAGGCCACCTGGTCGGTGCGTATTCGCAAGCAATTGTCGCGCATCCGCGACCTGATGGACAAAGATATTTGGGAGCTAGAGCACCTCGGCCGTCAAACAGCTCGCGCTCGCTTCTACCTTTTACTGCGCATCCTCACGCTCACATTTCAAGGGCTCCGCCGAAATAAACTACCAGTGCAATCGGCTGCGTTAACTTTTTATTCACTAATCGGCATTGGCCCGCTCATCGCACTGGGTATTATGGTTTCCAGCTTCCTGATCGACCAATCTCCAGCGAATCCGAGTAATGGCGAATCACCCGCCGAAAATCGTGCGGTGGAATGGATCGAAACTGCGATCACCTACGCTGCACCTCAACTCTCGATCGATACCAACGATGATGATATTGATAACGCTGAGTTAGCCCCTGAAATTACCGAGATGATCAATAGCTTTATCGACGCGGCACAGTCCGGCACCGTCGGCGTCGTCGGATCGCTCATGTTGTTCGTGATCGGCATCCAAGTACTTTCCTCGATTGAAGCCTCGTTCAACTCACTCTGGGGCGTCGATCAAGGTCGTAAAATCGGTGAGCGCATCGTGGTGTATTGGACTTTTATCAGCCTCGGAGCAGTCATGGGCGCGGCAGCGCTCACCTTGGTCACGGTCACAAAAATCGCACAATTAATGGAGTATCTGCCCTTCGGCGGCGAATTTCTATCCCTTGCCCTCTTTTTGAGCCCGATCATTGCTTTTATTCTAATTACTACACTGCTGGCGGTCTTCTTCCGTTTTATCCCCAATATACAAGTCAATTGGAAGGCAGCCTTCACCGGAGCAACTCTAGTCGTCATATTGCTCCAGCTTTATAATTTGCTCTCATTTTTATATGTGCAGCGTGTGGTCGATACCCGCAGCCTCTACGGCTCAGTCGGCATCATCGTCGTGCTCATGCTTGGGCTCTACGTCTTTTGGTTACTCATTCTATTTGGAGGTCAGATAACCTACGCAGTGCAAAACGCCGATTATCTGACCAATGAGAATGCCTGGCAGAAAACCAGCGAACACACTCAAGAGATTATTTCTCTGGCCGTACTAATTATTGTCGGTAAGCGCTTTCAAGGCGGAGGCTCCCCTACACGCGCTAGCGAACTCCATAAACAGCTTCGTGTGCCCAACCACATATTGAATTCAAGTATCAACCGTCTGTGCGAACTCGGCTACCTCACCCCAGTCGCCATCAAATCAATGGAAGACGAACGCGACCATGCCTACCAACCAGGACACCCGCTTGAATCTATTACCCTCGGTGCATTTAAGCAGACATTCCAATCTTACGGCAACAATGATGGTGCCGAACTGGTCGTGCAGCACACACCCGAACTGCACACTTATTTAGAAGAAATCATCAGTTTGAAGGACTGTCCCAAGGCCACACTCACGATCCGTGATCTAATCAGTCGCTAGTCACACAAATCCAATCTGTCACGAATCCGTTGACATACATGTAAGCAAGGGATTGACAGGTCATAAACTGCATCTAACCTCCCCGTTTTCTTATTTCCTTTGTCATGATTTCTTGGATCCAAAACCACCTCATCCGCCACGGCCGCTGGATATTCCTCTCTCTTTTGTCGGTTATCATCGTCGCCTTCGTTTTCACGATTGGTAACACACCGGGCTGCACATCCGACCAAAGCGCTTACCGCGAGCAAAACTTCTATGGTTACGACCTGAATTCACCTCACGAAATGGGCATCATCAGTGAAAAAGTTTCGCTGAGTGCGATTCTCAACACAGGTCGTCCGATCCAGAACGAACAACAATTCCAGTCGCAACTGACTAGCCGTATCGCGCTGCTGTACTTGGCCGAAGAGATCGGCGTGCCTGCACCCGACCAGAAGACACTTGAAAGCTACATTATGACCAAAGCTGCCTTCAAGGGCGCTGATGACCAATTTAGCCGCGATGCCTACACCAGCTTCGTAGACAACCTCGAATCCAACCCGCGTATGCCGCAAGGTCTTTTCGCTGTCGTTCTCGAAGAAGACTATCGTATCGATCAAATCGGGAGTGCCCTTTCCGGTCCAGGCTACTTTCTGCCTTCCGAAGCACTGGCACAAACACAGCGCAATGAAACATCCCTTAAACTGGCGACTGCCGAGATCAGCTATGCTGCATTCACTCCAGAAGTCACACCCACCGAGGAAGCGCTGAAGGCATACTACACCGCCAACAACAGTCGCTACGAAATTGCCGAGCGGATCAAAGCCAGTTACATCACTTTTTCCACAGCCAACTATGCCGGCCAAGTCATCGAAGCTGAAGAGTCTGATCTACGCCCACACTTTATTGCTAACCGCGCGCGCTTCATCGCAGCCTACGAGGCCACTCAACCAAAAGCTGAAGACCCCACTGCAGAGACACCTGCCGTCACCTTTGAGGATGTACGCGATGCGGTTGCGGCCGACCTGGCAACCGAAGCCGCACAGCGCTTGGCTAACGAAGCCGCACAGACCTTCGCCTACGCACTTTACCGTGACAATATAGAACTAGACTCCGCCGCCTTCAACAAATTGCTCAACGAGTCTGACCTGACACTCAAAGAGATCGCGCCTTACACCGCTGAAGGTGCTTCTAGACGTGCGCTATCGACCGAGATGCTCGAATCGGCGTTCGCACTTTCCAAGAGTCGCTACTTCTCAGACGCCTATGCGATTGACGGAGGCTTCGGTGTGCTAATCTACATAGGTCGTATCGCGCCAGAGATTCCAGCCTTCGAAACGGTCGAAGCAGCTGTCACTGCCGACTACACTGCCGAAGAAAAACGCCGCCTCTTCAACGAAAATGGCGAGCGCTTGGAAGCAGCGCTCAAAACCAAAATCACCGAAGGCAGCACCTTCACCGAAGCTGCGGAAGCACTTGACCTTAAAGTCACCCAGAACGAAACCTTCAAAATTGGTGAGGCACCTCGCACATTTAATCAAGCTGCCCTGCAAAAAGCACAAAGTATGAGCGCCGGAGAAATCTCGCCAATGTTAACTAGCGGTGCCATCGGCACCTTCGTCTATGTCGAAGAGAAAAGCGTCCCAGAAATCACATCGGAGGACGAAAACTTAGTGCAAGCACGCAGCTTCCTGCAACGTTACGCATCGTATGTCAGCTCCAATGCACTCGTCAGCGAATTAGTCGCTCGCGGTATCAGCGAAGATGCAGCAGCCGAAGTACTCGACGACCAGTAAGCCAAACTGGCGCCTTTTTTAAATCAGCTTCGTCCTTAACCAGACGAAGCTTTTTTGTACCCAAATCTCAGCTCTCAAAAAACGACCTCATCAAATATAGTACTAGGCGCTGAGCGCATTAAATCGCGCGTGAATTAGGGACGATACAGAATACTAGCTAGAATCGAGACCAGTCTGCTGGCAAAGTTCTTAACCTAAGCCGCGCTGACTATCTGCAGTAAAGTCCAAGAAGGTCTTCACCACACGATGCTCAATATCTTCATTGGCGCGCAACCACTCGACTGCCTGACTGCGGTTCAGGCCGTCTTTAAAAAACGCTTTAAACATGCGGCGCGCTAAAGAAATATCTTCCTTACTATAACCAGCACGTTCGAGTCCGACCTTATTAATGGTGCGCGCAACTGCTGGATTTCCATCACTGATCACATACGGTGGTACGTCTTGCACCACCTTCGAAGTCGCACCAACCATTGCGTGTGTGCCGATTCGACAGAATTGATGAATACCAGCGCCCCAGCCAATATTAGCATAGTCTTTAACGACCACGTGACCACCCAATGCGGCATGGCTACTCATCACCAAATAATCACCGACTACGCATTCGTGGGCAATATGACTGTAGGATAAAATGTTATTATGATTGCCGACCACCGTCAGTTGCTCGGCCGATGTGGCACAGTGCACTGTGGTAAACTCGCGAAAGACATTGTGCGCGCCAATCTGCAAACGATGCACGCCACCCCGATATTTCAAATCATGAGTCTTGCCGCCGACATAGGCATACGGGTGCACCTCATTACTTTCTCCCATCGTGGTCACACCATCGACTGTCGCGTGGTGCATCACCACGGTGCCTTTGCCGATTTTAACTTGCGCACCGATATACGCATAGGCGCCGACACTGACACCTTCGTCAAGTTCGGCACCCTGCTCTATAATTGCAGAAGGATGAACGTCTGTAGCCATTTGATTTGTTTCCCTTATTCCGAAACATCTGCCAGCATGAACATCAGCTCAGCACTGGAAACAACCTTACCGCCGACGGTGCAAACACCAGTCGCAGTCGCGATCTTATTACCCCGAATCTTGACAAGCTTTACACGGATCTCGACTGAGTCGCCTGGCTCCACCGCTTGACGAAACTTCACCTTGTCCACACTCATGAAGAAGGCGATTTTGTTCTCCTCAACGGGTAACTTACGCAGCAACAAAACACCAGCTGCCTGCGCCATCGCTTCGACTTGCAAGACACCAGGCATCACTGGACGACCTGGGTAATGACCTTGGAAATACGGTTCGTTAATCGTGACATTCTTTAATGCCACCAATTCGTCTTCGCTTACCACCTCAATCACACGGTCGATCATAATGAAGGGATAGCGATGCGGCAACAGATCCATCACACGACGAATATCCATCACTGTCTCAGGCGCATCCATTACTGCGGCGGCCTTCTTAGGCGCAACAGCCTTCTTTGCTCCCTTGATCTTATTCAGCATTTTCTGGCGGAGTACCTTGGAGAGTTCCGCATTCAGCGCATGACCCGGTCGCACCGCAATAAAGTGTGCCTTAATCGGCATGCCGACCAATACGATGTCACCGACGATATCGAGAATCTTGTGACGGACGAATTCTTCCTTAAAGCGAAGCGGTTCCTTAGAGAGAATTTTATCCCCCTTGATCACGATGGCACTGTCGAGACTACCTCCTTTAATCTTACCAAGCTTCAGTAGCTCTTCAATGTCTTCATAAATAGTAAAGGTGCGAGCTGGCGCGACCTGTGCCACATACGACTCAGGATCAATATCAAGGCTCAGGTGCTGCGTGTGAATGCCACGATCATCCGTGGATGTGCAAGTCACCCGGAAACCATCGTGTGGCAGCGCAATGATCGAGCTAGCCCCACGAGTTACGGAAATCGGCTCATCCAATACAAAATACTCACGCTCCGCATCCTGTTCAACTGGTTCGGCTTGTTGGATCAAATTCACAAAATGCTTGGCAGAACCATCCAGAATCGGCGGCTCACTGGCATTCATTTCAACAAGAACATTATCCACCCCACACCCGTTCAATGCACTTAGGACGTGCTCAACGGTATTAACCTTCGCATGCCCATCGGCAATCGTGGTGCTACGCACTAGATCGGTCACGAATTCGACCAATGGCTTCAGCTCTGGTTTGCCAAAAAGATCGATGCGCTGAAAGACGATGCCGTGATTCACCGCTGCTGGTTTCAAAGTCAGTTGAACTTCTTCACCGGTGTGCAAGGACTTCCCACTGATCGAAACTTCTCTGAGAATGGTGCGTTGCTTCATACTATTTATAAATATACGGCTCTGTGACAGAGAGGCGGTCAAGCGAGCCAAAGCGGATTAAACTACGAGAAGCGGGCTATATGTAAAGCATCGGTTTTAACCTGAATTTAGCCTATTTTAATGACCAGAGCACCGAGACTGGTGCTAATCTGAGGCAATTCGTCCCGCAGAAACCGATCTACTGAAAAATTACTTTGCCTCTCCCGCAGGTGCCTATTAGCTCCGAAACTTTAATTTTACCACGGAAATGCTCGAAAATCTTACAGACAAATTGGGCTCAGCCCTACGAAACCTTCGCGGCGTTGGCAAACTCAGCGAGGACAATATGGCCGAGGCACTCAAAGAAGTGCGTAAAGCCCTACTCTCGGCCGATGTTCATTTCAAAGTGGCACGTGAGTTTGTTGCCAATGTTCAGGCCCAGTGTCTCGGTCAGGAAGTACTTAAATCAGTCACGCCTGGCCAACAAGTTATTAAAATTATCCACGACGAGTTGGCGAAGCTTCTCGGCGAAGGAGCCACTGACCTCGAAGATAAGAAGCCGCTGCGTATTATGATGGTCGGCCTGCATGGCTCAGGTAAGACCACCAGTAGTGGTAAGCTCGCCCGCTACCTCGCCAAAAAACGTGCATACCGCCCCGCTCTCATCGCCTGCGATGTGTATCGCCCCGCCGCGATCGATCAACTCGAGATGCTGGCCAAGAACGAAGGCTGCACTTTCTACGGCGATCGCGAAGAGAAAGACGTCATCAAAATCGGCAAGCGCGGCCTCGAGGCTGCGAAATCCGCTGACGCCAACCTCATTATTTTTGATACCGCTGGCCGTCTCCAAATCGACACCGATCTAATCGAGGAGATCAAGCAACTTAAGAATGCCGTCCAGCCAGACGAAATTCTACTCGTTGCCGACTCGGCACTCGGTCAAGAGGCGGTCAATGTCGCTAAGCACTTCCACGAAGCTGTCGGCTGCACAGGTATTATTCTGACAAAGCTCGATGGTGATGCCCGCGGCGGCGCAGCACTCTCGATGAAGTCGATCACCGAGGTGCCGATTAAATTCATGGGGCTTGGCGAAAAACCAGACGAATTTGAAGTTTTCCATCCAGATCGCCTCGCCTCTCGTATCTTAGGTATGGGCGACGTCGTTTCCCTCGTCGAGCGGGCACAGGAAAACATCGACGAGAAAGAAGCTGAGCGACTTGCAGAGAAAATGCGCAAGGCCGACTTCAACCTCGAAGACTTCCTCTCGCAAATGCAGCAGGTAAAAAAAATGGGTTCACTCGGATCCATCGTTGGTATGCTTCCCGGCGCCAGCGGCATTCAGGTCGGCGACGAAGAGGAAAAGAAAATGGCCCGCACCGAAGCCATCATTCTCTCTATGACTTTGAAAGAGCGCCGCCAGCCACGCATCCTTCGTGGCAATCGTCTCAAGCGCATCGCCGATGGATCCGGCGTTCAAGTGCGCGACGTCAATGCACTGCTCAAGCAATTCGGACAGATGCAAAAGATGATGAAAATGATGAACGGCGGCAAAGGCCGTAAAATGATGAAAGCCATGAAGGCACAAATGGGAGAAGGTGGCGGCATGCCCGGCCTTCCTGGAATGTAATTACACAAGGGTTTTAGCGCCAAGCCAAACACGCCATGCCAATAGACACCCCCCCCAACTCTCAACTCAACGATCTCGCCAGTGTGTTGCTGTCTGAGCAGCAAATCAACACACGCCTAAAAGAGCTAGGTGCTGAGATCAATGCGGCTTATGCTGGTCGCGATATCGCCGTCATCGCAATTATCAATGGAGCAGTGATCTTTGTTGCCGATATCATTCGACAGCTGAACATTCCACTGCGACTTGATTGCATCCGTGTCTCAAGCTATCACAATAGTGCATCCCCTCAGCAAGCGCCAGAAATTATCGACCGCATTCGCCTCAACATTGAAGGTGTCGATGTGCTACTGATGGACGACATCCTCGACACTGGCAAGACACTCGCCGCAGTTTCCAAAGTGCTACAGAGCATGAATCCAGCTAGCCTCAAGACTTGTGTGCTACTCGATAAGAAGGCCCGCCGCGCAGTTGAATTTGAAGCAGATTTCGTGGGGTTCGAAATCCCCGACGAGTTTGTTGTCGGCTATGGCCTCGACTTCGCCGAGCGCTACCGCCAACTCCCTTGTATTGGTGTCCTGAAACCCGAAGTATTTAATCTTTAGTAACACACTTCGCCTGTTACGTTTTAAGTCTCAGCCCTCAGCTCTCAACTTTCAGCTCTCTCACTGACACATGTCCACAACACACGACAACCGCCGTATTGCCGGCAACCGCCCACTCTTGCCACCTGCAATTCTGATCGAAGAAATTCCACTAACAGAAAAAGCGACAACCGTGGTTGAGAACGGACGTACCGAAAGCGAAGCTATCCTCAACGGCAACGATGACCGCCTGATTGTCGTCGTCGGCCCGTGCTCGATTCACGATACCAAGGCGGCGATCGAATACGCCGTGCAGCTTCTGCCTCTCGCGCAGAAGTATAAAGCCGATCTACAAGTGATCATGCGCGTGTATTTCGAAAAGCCACGTACCGTGGTTGGCTGGAAGGGCCTCATTAACGACCCCAGCATCGACGGCAGCTTCGAGATTAACTCCGGCCTACGCATCGGCCGCAAACTACTGGTAGACATTTGCGAACTCGGGCTACCGACTGGTGCCGAATTCCTCGACACCATCATTCCACAGTTCATCGCAGATGCTATCGCATGGTCCGCAATCGGCGCACGTACCACCGAGAGCCAAGTCCACCGCGAACTCGCCTCTGGCCTCTCCATGCCAGTCGGTTTTAAAAACGGTACCAGTGGCAACGTACAAATCGCGATTGATGCTGTACGCTCTGCAGCACAGCCACACTGGTTTCCATCCGTCACCAAACAAGGCGTGACCGCAATTTTCCAAACAACAGGCAACCCCTCAGCACACCTAATTCTACGTGGCGGCAACCGTACAGGCCCGAACTACGAGGCCAAGGATGTCGAACCGATCTTAGAGCAACTCGCTGCCGTCGACTTGCCGCAAAAGCTAATTGTCGATTGCAGCCACGGCAACAGCAACAAGGACTACACCCGCCAAATCGCAGTCGCCAAAACACTCGCCGAACAAATCTCAGCAGGCCAACAAGGCATCGCCGGAGTCATGCTCGAAAGTCACCTTGTCGGCGGTCGCCAGAACTACGACGTAAATGGTGACAATGTCTATGGCCAAAGCATCACCGACGAGTGCATCGACATACCAGCCACTGCTGCAATTCTCGAAGAACTCGCCAAGGCGGTGCAAGCACGACGTAAAGCGTAGACTAATTTAGTCGTCGGATCCGCAGTCACCAGGGCAATTACTAAAGACATCATCGGCACAGCGATGTCTATCCGACACGACTTAAAGCCGAGCCAAGGCGAGCTGCTATATGCGTAGCTTTATGCCAATACCAGCATCTGGATCACACCCGCTCGTACAGCG
Source organism: Opitutia bacterium UBA977 (assembly GCA_002292345.1). Classification (GTDB taxonomy): domain Bacteria; phylum Verrucomicrobiota; class Verrucomicrobiia; order Opitutales; family Coraliomargaritaceae; genus Lentimonas. The sequence goes on from DBBT01000105.1 coordinate 24,810, forward strand.
TGCTGTAGAGCATTTCGGCGCTGTAGGTTTCACGGGCGACCTGTTTGAAGCTGGTTGCGGCTAGGATGGCCTCAGCGGGTGGCACAGTGCGGGCGGGAATCTTTGCCACGCAGCGAAAGAAGGCATACAAAATGGTAAGCCAGATACGGGCGCGCAGTCGTCGCCAACCTCTGGCGGGAATCTGGAAGTCCGAGAGCAGCCATTGACTGGACGGTGAGCTTGCGTACTCTAGCACTGGCACGATTTGCTGAACAGTGGCGGCATCGAAGTTATCGAAAAAAAACAGGGTGACGATCAAATCGTAGCGCCCTTCGGGCAACTGCTCAGTGAGCATGTCCGCCTGCCGAAATACAATGCGAGCAGTGTCGATACCTGCCGCGTCGAGCCTATTTTGTGCCACCCGCAACATCGCAGGGCTTTCATCTAGCACAGTAATCAGTGTATTGGGAAACTGTTGAGCGAACGGCAGCAGAAACGAACCATTCCCCTCACCGACTAACAGTGCGTGTTGAATCGCCGGCCCTTCAGCAAGGCGCTGTAGGTGGGCAAGCCGTGCATCCAAGAGCGGACGACCGATCGTCACCGATTCGATCAGTTTATAAAATCGCGCGATGCTGGAGTAGGACATTAAAAGGATTTTTGGAGGGAAGCGCTCCGTCGTTTCCACTGAATTAGCGATCAATCTCAAACAGATTATACAAAATCAGCCAATGCCCATGTGGACATTGGCTGATGGAATTTAGTGCGAGTTCGGCTCTGGCTAACCTGCTACGTTCGCGTGGAAGTTATTGCCAGCAGTGGTTGCTTTCACGTAGTCCTTGCGAATCACGAAGTCACCGAAGCGTTCGCCCTCGTTGCGCTCTTTGGCGTAAGCCAAAAGCAGCGGACGTAGTTCTTCAATAATTTGCTCGTGGGTAATTGAGGTGCGGTAGAGCTTATTCAAGCGTTCGCCGTCGAATCCAGCACCTAGATATAGGTTATACTTACCGGGAACTTTACCAACCAGGCCGATCTCACCGAGATACGGACGGCCACAGCCATTCGGGCAACCTGTTGAGCGAATCACGATCTCGTCATCACGGAGTCCGGCTTCTTCGAGAACCACCTCGAGATCGGTGACTAGGGTCGGCAGATAGCGCTCAGACTCAGCCAGTGCGAGTCCACAAGTTGGCAGCGATACGCAAGCGATCTGGCTGCGGCGCATGCCAGATGCGGTCTTGTAGCCATCGAGCTTGTATTGCTCAACGAGGGCGTCGATCTTGCCCTTGTCGGCGGCATCAACATTACCGATCAACACGTTCTGATTACCTGTGAGCCGGAAGTCGCCGGTGTGCACCTTGGCGATTTCGAGCATACCGGTCTTCAGCGGGCTACCTTCGATATCGACGATCCGGCCACCTTCGATGAATAGACCAAGATTCCACTTGCCGTTGGTGCCTTCACACCAGCCGTAGCGGTCGCCCGTGCTGGTGAATTTATATTCGCGCGCATCTTCGAGCTTGGTACCGAGCCGTGTCTCGAGCTCGTTGCGAATCCAATCCACCCCGAGACGTTCAACAGTGTATTTGAAACGCGCGTTGGAGCGTTCGACACGATTGCCATGATCACGCTGAATTGTGACGATTTTTTCTGCCACTGCCACTGCCTGCTCAGGCGTGCAGAATGCCATAACATCAGCCAAGCGCGGGAAGGTCTTTTCATTGCCATGGGTCATGCCCATGCCACCACCGACGGTGACATTGAAACCAGCTAATTTGCCGTCTTCTAGAATTGCGATGAAGCCGAGGCAGTTCGCGAAAATATCAACATCGTTGTAAGGCGGAACCGCCACCGCGATCTTGAATTTACGCGGCAGGTAGGTTTTACCGTAAAGTGGCTCCACATCCGTGCCGCCACAATCTAGAGAGCGCTCAGCGGCTTGCGGGACAGTCAGTTTGAGCGGCTTACCATCAAGCCACATTTCAGAAAAGGAGGGTGTCTGCGGCTTGAGGTGCGCGTCGATCTCGTCCGTGATTTGTTGCACCTGTGCATGCACTTCGGAAGCAAAGGGGTTCGGATTGCACATCACATTGCGATTCACATCACCACAGGCGGCAAGCGTCGTCATTGCCACGTCATTACAGCGACTGATGACTTCCTTGAGGTTGCCCTTGAGTATACCATGCAACTGAAACGCCTGACGTGTAGTCAGTTTCAACGTGTTGAACGCGCAATAGTTGGCGAGCTCATCCATCAGAATCCACTGCTCAGTCGTGCAAATGCCACCTGGCAAGCAGATACGGGACAAGAATGAGTACGCCTTGTCGAGCTTGTGCTTACGCCGCGCGCTGCGGACATCGCGGTCGTCTTGTTGGTAGAGACCGTGAAACTTGGTCAACTGCTGGTCATCGGCTGCGATCGAACCGGTGGAGACATCGGCCAGCCCTTCCAGGATGGTGCCACGGAGATAGTCGCTACTATCTTTGATGCCTTCGTTTTTGTGCAGTTTCTGCGGTGTTTGACTGTCGGAAATCATAATAGAAGTTGAAATAGATGGATTAAGCGGTCCCTTGTAAATATCGAAGATTACTGGATGCGCAGATAAAACTTGCACTAACCCTAGCTCCTTTCTTTAGTTTGTCACTCATAAACCTAAGAAAAGAATCAAAAGCCCGAATTCGTGCTAGCATTTCAGCCGTACAATGCTTTCATTTCTAGACTTTCCAAACCGCGAACTATCATGAGCAACTCTGACGCTTTCCTACCAAACACAGCACCCTTCACACCCGACCAGGTGCAATGGCTTAACGGATTCTTGCCCAATCTTCAATCCGACCAATTGATTTGGATGGAAGGCTTTATCAGTGGCCTTCGTGTTAGTAAAGGCGGCGGCGTGGCAGTCGCACCTGCGACAGCGCCAACATTAACTGTTTTGTTCGGCTCTGAGTCGGGCAACGCTGAAAGCCTCGCAGATCAAACTGTAAAAACCGCGGCAAAGGCAGGCTTCAAAGCAAAGGCTGTCAGCATGAGCGATATCAAGCCAGCGAAGCTGAAAGGCATCGAGAATCTGCTCGTACTCGTTAGCACATGGGGCGAAGGTGATCCTCCTGAGAATTCGATCGATTTCATCGAAGCATTCATGAGCGACCAAGCACCAAGGCTCGAAGGCACTCGTTTCTCGGTACTCGGCCTCGGCGATACCAGCTATGAGCATTTTTGCAAAATGGGCATCGATATCGACGCCCGCCTCGAAGCCCTAGGTGCACAGCGTGTGTTCGACCGCAAGGACTGCGATGTCGATTTTGACGATGACTACGCTGCATGGAGCACCGGCGCTATCGCCGCTCTTTCAGCCCTCGCCGCCCCCGTAGCCGCACCCATCAGTGCCGCAGCAGTACCGGCGACAGCCACCGTCAAATACTCGCGCAAAAATCCTTTTCCATCCGAGCTCACCGAGCGCGTGATGCTCAATGGCGCAGGCTCTGCCAAGGAAACAATTCATCTAGAATTCAGTCTCGAGGGATCCGGCCTCGAATATGAAGCAGGTGACGCCTTGGCGGTGATTCCTCACAATGCGCAAGACGTGGTCGATGCGATCCTCGCAGCAACCAAGCTCGACGGTTGCGCCACAGTCACACTTAAAGACGGTGAATGTACACTCAGCGACGCCCTCACCCGCAAGCTCGACGCGACTGCGATTTCTTTGCCAGTGCTCAAGCGCTACAATGAAATTGCGCTAAACGATCAACTCACTGAATTGATCGATCCAGCCAACAAGGCTAAACTAAATGACTACATTCACGGTCGCGAAATAATTGACGTGCTAGTCGACTTCCCCGCGAACGAGATCACAGCCGATCAACTCGCCGGCATCATGCGCAAATTGCCGCCTCGTCTCTACTCGATCGCATCGAGCCTGAAAGCACACCCCGGCGAAGTCCACCTGACTGTCGGCGTCGTCCGCTACGATAGTAATGGTCGCGAGCGCAAGGGCGTCTGCTCCAGCTTCCTCGCTGATCGCATCGAAGAAGGCAGCACAGTCGACATCTTCGTCACACCGAATAAACATTTCAAGGTTCCGGCTAATCCAGACGCGCCACTCATCATGGTCGGCCCTGGAACTGGTATCGCACCGTTCCGCGCATTCATCGAAGAGCGCCAAGCCACCGAAGCCAAAGGCAAGAACTGGCTTATTTTCGGCGATCAACATTATTTAACCGACTTCCTTTATCAGGCCGAATGGCAAAGCTATTTGAGCGACGGTGTGCTCACCAAGCTCGACGTAGCCTTCTCCCGTGACCAAGCAGAGAAAGTTTATGTACAGGACCGCATGCGAGAAAACGCCAAGGAGCTGTATGCATGGCTCGAACAAGGCGCCTCTTTCTGCGTTTGTGGTGATGCCACCCGCATGGCCCATGATGTCGATAAAGCCCTGCACGATGTAATCGCCCAAGAGGGAGGCCTCAGCGAAGAAGCCGCCGCCGATTACGTCAAGCAGCTCAAAGCCGACAAGCGCTACGTGCGCGACGTGTATTAGGAATATTATATTTGTGGCGTCGTTGCTTGCAGCGGCCTCAGAGTCATTTAGCGAGCAATGACCGTTGTAAGCAACGGGTATTCAGTCTCTGCCTCCTCCCTCCATAACCAATGTCCACCCCCACTCCAGTCGACGTTCTTTGCGTAGGCTATGCGTGTGTCGATATTAACTTTAACGCAGCTCACCACCCGACAGCCGATGAAAAACTGCGCGCTACCAGCATGCATACCTGTGGGGGTGGCCCAGCGGCCAATGCTGCAGTCACCATCGCACGACTAGGGGGCTCAGCGCGCTTCTGCGGCTACTTAGGCAACGATGCCTTTGGCGAGGCGAACCTACGTGAATTCGCCAACGATGGCGTGCATGCCGACGCCCTACACCGCGGCGATGCACCCACTCCAGTCGCAGCAGTCACGATCAAGCCCAACGGCGAGCGCTCGATCATCGACTATCGTTCGCCCTCTGCGATCGCAGCGGAAGACACCATCAGCCTCGCAAAATTCCCCGCCAAGGTGCTGCTGATCGACGGCCACCAGCCACTACTCTCCCTGGCACTGATCGAAGAGGCCAGAGCGCTCGGCATTCCTTCGATATTGGATGCAGGTTCCATCAACGACGGCACCCAACTACTGTACAACAAGGTCGATTATCTGATCACTTCCGAGAAATTCGCCAAGCACTACAGCGGCGAAGACGATCCACGCACCGCTCTGGCAGCGCTTGATGGCGCAGCCCCGCTCATCGCCTCTACCTGGGGAGCGGACGGCGTGTATTGGCAAGACGAATACGGCCAACACCATACACCCGCATTTGACATTGAAGCGGTCGATACCACCGGAGCCGGTGATGCCTTTCACGGCGCATTTGCGCTCGGGATCGCCGAAGGGCTCAAAACCAAGCAAAATATGCGCCGTGCCTGCGCCACTGGTGCACTCACTTGCCTCAAAGCCGGGGCCCGCAGCTCACTGCCAACACGCAAAGCCGTTGACGCGCTTTGCCAATAGGTAGCGCAGGCACCCTAGAGCATAATAAACGCGCCTGCGCGCCCTTTCTGTAATCTGAGCAAATCACTGAATCTGCCTCGTAATCTTATTCTTAATCTCCTCACAGCTGATTAGGAATAAGATTACGAGTATGATGATGACCTACACTCCATAAAAAATCAGATTCAAGGTTCGACCTTCGGCGTTTGATGTTGGACGCTCTTTAAATGCCCAAGACGCTCTATCTTCTCGATGGTATGGCCCTCGCCTACCG
>DBBT01000113.1:0-15090 GCA_002292345.1 Opitutia bacterium UBA977
ATAACATTTGAGCCTGTTTGTCCAGGAGCAAGCGTAGCGCCAACCGCAACGTAACCAAAAATATTCGCATTACCGATATCAATCGCATCGGTTTCAATCGAAACAGTAGAAACGCGAATTTCAGATCCTCTGTTACTGCCACTATAAGCGCCGTTAGCTGAGTTATAACTATCCATAGTTACGTTTTGACCTTTCAAGACGAAACCATTTTTCGAATCAAATCCATTTTTATATGGAAAGAACCCACTAGTCAGCGCCACTTTCAGTTGCTTGGTGACATCTCCAGACGGATGACCAGATATGATACCCTCTGAGTGGACTGTAGGTGTCTGAGAATTTGCGCCAGTCGCATCTATAATCACCACTCGTATTGAGCCCGTCCCGCCTGTAGTGATTTCGATACCAGTGACTTCGCGAGTCCATGTAGACCCACTTACATTCCAACCGCTAGTATCGCCATCATTCAGTGCATCGATTGCTAGGTCTACCCCGCCTTCAGCCAGCGAAAAGCTCGCGCCGATTAAAAGAGAGCGCGTGGCTAGGCGGTACTCAGATGATGCCAGCGTCATGTATCCACCGACTAAAAGAGAGACCACAAACATCGCGATAATCGCAGTCATTAGTGCTGAGCCCTCCTTGCCGCGGCTCACTGTCGTCATTGTGTGATATCGTGTCATAAGATTTGAGTCGGTTCTAATTCATATTCCGCATCATAAAGCGTGCAGAAATGATATAGTCAGTATTATCAAGAGCTGCCACGGTTCGTATCAACTCCGCATCTAATTGTAGGCTTTTGGCCCATTCATTAACAGATGCAACCGGCCCCGAAATGGACTCGAAGTCGTCACCTGGAGCTTGAAAAAGTTGTATTTTAAATTGCTGCATACCAGTCAAAAGATTCGTTTCGTTTTGTGTGCCTTCATAAGATTCGATTCGGCGCAATATGCCGCTGGTGGAATCATAACTATACGTCACCGACTTATTACCATAATAATCTGGGAACGTTAGGCTCAATCCTTGATCAGTGTAGACCACGCCATTTGAGCTAGCAGCACCGATTACCGTAATTCCATCAGCTGCACGCACATCTCGAGAAAACAATTCTAGTGCCTTGCGACTCTCAGAGCTCATATCAACGTACTCACCAAGGCTAGCGGAACTTTTAGCGAAGACCATAAACGTCCCCGTAATTGAGCCGAGCGCAATCATCAGGATGGCTACTGAAAACATCAACTCAACCAGCGTAAAAGCCAGGCACGACTGTCTCTTTGTATTAGTTAAGGTAGTAATCATTAACGCCTCCTTCTGTGAAAAATGTCACATAATTTAAAGTATGCACACGCCCTTTACGCGTAGACCACTCGACGGTCACCATCACCTTCATTAGGTCTCCGCCCGTCAGTTCTGTTGTAACCGCTCCGACGTAAGAGTCTTCGCCGAACTGATCAATAATCTGCTCTTGAAATTTTTCGGTTAGTACCGATTCCGACAGTTGGGAGAAAGTCAACCACGGTAAAGTTCTTAATAGTTCTAGCTCACTTTGCAGCACCTGCGAACTACGAGTGTAATTACGAGTGGTATCAATCAACTCAAAACCACGACTAATCCCCAGCAAACCACCGGCAATAGCCATTGAAAAAACAATCATAGCGACCATCACTTCGATCAGAGTAAATGCACTCTGTCGATTATGCGAAAAATTCATATTATATAATTTGAACCGATCTCACTTATTACACAAGAACCTTAGCCAAATCTTGACGCTTAGATCTTTGAATTACAAAAAATTTACAGGTTTAACACTGGTATTGCGCAACTTTCTGACTGTCTAGGTTCGTTTGATTTTGTACTACGCTCGTAACATGTCTTCCCGCCTGAGTGCGAGTTCACGGATTTGGCTAAAGTTTATCGGCTCCAGCAAGTTCTGCATATTTTGGCCTACAGATTATGGCTATAAATAGTGTACTATCGTATCGTGTTACTATAGAATATTTATTCTTCTTTAAGTTTATGTAATTCAGTGGCTTAGAGTAAAAATATAATGATTGGATATATCTAAGTAAATTAACTCTGCACCCTGCGCATACTTACATTTACTTCTTAGCATTACTCCTTATTAAAACTATATCTATGACTCCACAAAAACTCATTTCATGGAACGTTAATGGTCTGCGCGCTGCGATCAAGAAGGGCTTCGAATCCTTCCTCGACAGTGAAGAGCCAGACGTCATCTGTTTGCAAGAAACCAAGATTTCTCAAGAAATAGTCGATGATTTCGCATTTGCGGGTTATCCACATACCTATTGGAACTGCGCGACTAAGAAGGGCTATTCGGGCACTGCGATCATCAGTAAAACGGCTCCCCTCTCAGTTCAATTCGGCTTGGGCATCGAGAAGCACGATGACGAGGGGCGCGTGATTACTGCTGAATTCCATGACTATTTCTTAGTAACAGTCTACACGCCAAACGCGCAGAACCACGACGAAAACAAACGCCCAAAGCGCCTGGATTATCGTACTCAAGAATGGGACGTCGATTTCCTTGCTCACTGCCAAGCACTCGAATTGCAAAAGCCAGTCATCTTTTGCGGAGATCTTAATGTAGCCCATCAAGAAATCGACCTGACTAATCCAACGTCGAATAAGAAGAATGCTGGTTTCACCGTCGAAGAGCGTGCCCGTTTCGATGCGATCCTAGAAGCCGGCTTCGTTGATAGCTTCAGGCAACTCTACCCTGACGCCACCGAACGTTATAGTTGGTGGTCGTATCGTGCTGGTGCTCGCTCGCGCAATATCGGTTGGCGACTGGACTACTTCTGTGTCTCTGCGACGCTGAGTTCACAGATTCAGGATGCTCAAATTTTGGATCATGTCGAAGGCTCCGACCATTGCCCAGTCGCATTGATTTTACGATAAGTTTCAAGATGGTACCCTTTACGCATGATTTTGCCGACAGTGTCTCGCAGCTTGGCGAAGTCGCATTGATTCAGCAGATTGGTAAATGGCTAGGGCCCGTAAGTCCGGCTTCGCCGCACGGTATTGGTGACGATTGCGCAGTGCTGAAGCCGATCAACAGTGGCCAACAGATTCTGACCGTGGACAGCATCACTTATGGGCAACACTTTGATGCCAGCGTATCTCCCGAAGATGCGGGCGCTAAGTTGGTCAAACGTAACCTCAGCGACATTGCAGCGATGGGAGGCACACCTGGCCCAGCAGTGCTCGCCCTACTCTGCGGCCCGGACGTATGCACTCAATGGCTAGAGCGCTTTTTCATTGGTATTCGGCAGTGCTGTGAGCACTACCGAATCAGCCTAGTTGGCGGCGACATTAGCAGCCTTGCACCAGGTAATTTCTCCGCGGTATTAACGTTAACCGGGCAAGCATTGAGCCCTAAATTGCGTAGCACTGCGAAGTGTGGAGATTTCATCTACGTAACAGGCACCCTAGGCGGAAGCATCTTGGGTAAACATTATAAATTTCAACCACGCTTAACTGAAGGCCAATGGCTCGCGCAGCATCCCGACTGCAGTGCACAAATGGATTTAACTGACGGATTGGCAAAAGACTTGAAGTCCTTGTTGCCGCCAGCTTCGCATGCAGCACTTGATTTAAGCGCGCTACCAATCGCTCCAGCAGCGCATAATTTAGCAAAAACGTCTGGCTGTAGCGCATTACAGCATGCTTGCTGCGATGGCGAGGACTACGAATTGGTCTTCACGTTGGACTCGTTAGTGAACTGCCATGCCTTCGAAGCGCAATGGTCAGCGCAGTTTCCCGAGACTGAGTTGCAGCAAATTGGCAGCATTCTAGAATCTTCCAGCGACGAAAAATTAATTGATTCAGCAACAAACACAGCCTTGCCATGGTCGCATGGTTTTGAGCATTTGAAGAGTTCATGAACTGCGCAAACACAGACCTCCTGCAAGAACTCCGCAAAGGGATCGTCACGACTTCCGCCGCAGGCACAGAACAGATTGCTGGCGCATTCGCAGCTTTAGTGCCAGAGAATCAGGTACTCGCCTTGCATGGCGACCTCGGCGCGGGCAAAACCACTTTTATTCGCGGCTTAGCTCGCACATGGAATATTGTCGAGCCTGTCACCAGTCCGACTTTTAATTTATATACGCTCTACCAAGGCAGCCGCCAGTTGGTGCATCTTGATGCCTACCGCCTAGCCTCGGGCGCTGATCTGGATGCACTGATGATCGACGACTTTCTCGCTCCACCGTGGTGCCTAGCGGTCGAATGGCCCGACCGTATCGCCGACTGCTTACCTGAGGACACATGGCACCTATATCTTAATATCGATGCTGACACTGCGCACCGGATTCGCCTCGGCGCTTAAAATTCAATGGCGTTTGCGTAAGATCTGCTTCGCCTTGGCAAAGACTGATTTCGCCACGTCCATTGTAACTGCTGGTCCAAAGCGCACTGCTTCCAATTCTTTAAGGGCATCTCGTAGCTTACCCAAGCGCGGATCATTTAGTTCCAACTCAGCCATTTGCACCTGCACACGATGCAAGAGCCGAGAGGCCATCTTACGAATTGGATCCAGCCCTTGTTTCCGCCTCAACATACGCGGTAAAAGATGCAGCCATCGGAACCGTGTGCGCCAAAGATAGACAACAGCGAAGCAAAGGCATAGTAACACGCCCCCGCCAATAAAGCTGCCTCGGCTGAAGGGGCGCTGCAACCAATCGATTAGGGTGGTCCTTACCTCTTTGAATTTAACAGACAGAGACTTCAATAATTGGTTACCTAAATCGAGCATCGAAGTTGCCAATTCAACCTGATCTTGCTGGTCAAAATTGACGATCCGCCGATACCACTGCATACGCAAACTATCAACCCAGGCACTTATGCCAGTTTCCATTTCAAAACTAGCAGGCAGGGGCAGATCGGGATTGCTTGGGCTCGCGCCAGGAGTCGGATCGACGCGCAGCCATTCTTGTGTGTAGGCATCATAAATTTCAGCCCATGCGTGGGCATTACTGTTACGCACAACAAAGAAGTCTTCGACCGTATTCCAACCGCCACCAACAAATCCGACAACCATACGTGCTGGATAGCCTGCATCTCTTGCCAACAGAACAAAGGCACTCGCAAACAGTTCGCAGTGACCCGCGTCCCCTGCTGTAATCCAAGCAACCACCGGGTCCTCAGCTTGATTTGTGCCATTCGGCGTTAAGGAATATCTATAGTTCCTCCTTAAATAATTTGTGACCAATTGACTATACTCAGCGACCGAGAGGCTGGCAGATTCACCGATTAAGTCACGATTCAAACGCGTCAGAAGTGCACGATCTTGTTGAGCGATGTTTAGTCCCAACGTAGTCAGTGGGAATCGAAGCATGTCTTCGTCCTTAATTTCGACACCTGTCGAGTAGTCAAAGAAGGCTTGGTTTTCTGTGGCAGACGCGGGCGATCGTACCTCCCATAGTAAATCCTCAATTTGATAAGACACGGCGCTTTGCGGCACTACATCGAGCCCGACTACATGCAGATCAGGCAAGCGCACTGTATCTTGATCTGTTGCGAAACGCATCGATTGAAATGCACCCGGCAAAGGTAAATACTGACTGATACCACCTTCGAAATAGAAGGTCCATAGTTGCGCATTACGTTGTTGATGTGGCACCTTCCAATCATCCCAACTCGGGATCAATCGTAACCGCTCTTGTCGGCGAAATTCCCGCGACTGTGATGATAGTCGAAACTCACCGTCATGATATTGATCGAGTATTAAGATACGCCAATACGGTGTCGAAATGATTGCCTGCATACTTGGCGCATCCACTCGCAGTGCGATGCTATGGTCTTCAGTAATCTCTGAAACCGAACCCAGTTTAACGACGTCACTAAATCCAGATTTAGCCTCCGCCTGAAGCTGCATGAAGGGAATTGCCTGCTCCAAATTAAAACGCGGAATTGATACAAAGAGGGCCATCGATGCAATGACCACGAAAGAAAAAAGCAATGTGACCCACGCTAACACGCGAATATCTGCCACTAACCAGACACGAGTGATTAATTGCCTCCAACTAAATCGCTTCCAACTTGGCAGATTGCGCTCCTCAGGTCTTCCGTCCAGCAGACAAATGACCAACAACAACGCCATCGCAATTGGCGTGAACAATAAAATCTGAACCGCAAAAAGAAGCGACACCGTGAGCGCACCTGAAACCACTATACCAAATAGGCACAACAGAACCAATTGTAGATCTTCGCGTCGAGTACGTGGTGCAAGCGCCCTGTAGGCTAATAGTAGCATCACCATTCGCATCAAGGGAGGGAAGAAATTAATAAACCCGAATCCAAAATCGACTAAGACGATCAACAGCATCGCAGGTGCAGCAACACGCCAAAAAAATGGCGGGATCGCAGCGACCGTTTGAGGCCGAATAAGTGCAGCAAAAACTGCTGCCATACCAAAGGTGAGGTGAAAGCTGCTGTTTAAGTCTAAAGATCCCAGCGCCCATAAGGACAACATGGCTAAGATACCTCCAAGTATCCACTTAAGTTGCTTAAGTTCCTCAATCGTTAGTCTGGCCTGATTGATTCGCATCGACATAAATCGCTATCCCACTCTCCCCGCATGGTCGAAAAGTTAATCGGTTGGTGCGCACGTATGAATTAGTCTCCATGGATCCCTTTCGCCGTTCGAGTCGTGCCAATTGATCAAAAAAGTCATGCAATTCATGGATAGTCCGCACGGGTATGATACCCGAATCACCAATCACCACAGACTCCAAACGCCCCATGTGGAAAAGGTCGTCCGCAAGTGAACAAGCCAATGAGCATAATACTTCAAACTGCTTAGGACTCCACCGCGAGGCATCCGGATCGAGTTGTAGGTGGTATCCGCTCTCCCCTTCTTGAGCGAGCTGACGAATCATTATTCGACGCATGCGCGCCGTCGCTTTCCAATTCACCAAACGCGGCGGATCAGCTGGCACATACGGTCGAATATTGAGTAGATCATTGCCTAGTCCAGCGCTCTTTCGTGGGACTCCCGCAGAGATGCGCTGTCCACCAGGGGCAGCCTGAAAGTTGTAATCAATCCGCGCGGGCCAGACGAGTATAGATGCCTCAGAGTCACTACCTACGGTTTTTTCCAAAAATCCAAAAGGAAACTGCGATAGTACGCCAGATAAGCGCAATTTAAAATAGCCACGCTGCCGTGGCACGAAAGTCCATTCCAATTTGCACGATTCACCAGCACTCAGCGCCTGTTGCATATAAAGTCTTTCATTGGCTACCGTCATCTCAGTTTCCACTCTAAAACAAATCGCCATCGACGGTAAAAATACTTTCTGATTTACTAAATCCACTTCTGCCATGCCGACTTCGCCAACTTTAAGGTGCGTCGGCGCCCGCAGTTCCCACTGTAATTTTCTAAAATTAAACCATGACAATATACCGCTCAGCACCAAACTGCTGAGTAGAAGCGAGAGTGTCAGAAAGAGGATATTGCTAGACGTGTTATAGGCCGCAAGCCCAAGTCCGAAAGATACGATGATCAAACACCAACCAGTCAAAGTCAGACGAGTCTGAAGCATGTGACCAGGCAAGATTTGGCGTAGAAACAGCGGAATGAAACGCGTTTCCTGCTGCCCTGTCGTAGTGAAAAAATCGGGATCCGACCAGTCGTGCCAGTTTTTCAGCTCTGCATTCGCATGTGCCATCAATTTAGAGCAATACTCCGATTAGGCTGGTTCTGAGGTTGCCTCAATAATCTTCACCAATAATCCCTCTATCGAGCGTCGTTCCTCAAGTGGGTCGGACAATGGTTTATTCAGCGCGAGTCGATGACTAAAGACCGGAACGACCAGTTCACGCACATCTTCAGGTAACACAAAACCACGCCCCTTAGTGAGTGCTCGAGCTTGCGCAGCGATCTTAAGTGAGAGCGTCCCACGAGGGCTTACACCAGTCCTAAGGGCACGCTCATCGCGGGTCGCGTGTACAATCTGTACAATATAATTATATACGGAATCTTCGATAAAGACTTCACGCACATAAGCCTGGAGTTCGCTGACCTCGGTGCGCGAGACCACCGCGTCTGCCTCGAGGTGATCATAGTGCAGTTTTCCATGCTTCAATATTTCTAACTCATATTCACGCTCTGGATACCCAATATTAATGCGCATCAGGAACCGATCCATTTGACTTTCAGGTAACGGGAAGGTGCCCTCGTAATCGACTGGGTTCTGTGTGGCGATAACCATAAAAGGAGGCAAGACGGTATGAGTTTGCCCATCCACCGAGAGCTTCCCTCGGCCCATGACTTCAAGTAGGCTAGATTGCGTTTTAGGAGTTGTCCGATTGATTTCATCCGCTAGCACAATATTGGCAAAAATCGGCCCTCGCTTGAAGGAAAATTCGCGTTCTCTCTCATCATAGATCGACACTCCAATAATATCCGAAGGTAGCATATCGCTGGTAAACTGTATTCGTGAGAAAGAGCAATCGAGCGAGCGGGCTAAGCAATATGCCAGCGTGGTCTTGCCGAGGCCGGGAAGATCCTCGATCAAAATATGCCCGCTCGCCAATAAAGTAATAATCACTTTATCGACCGCTGAAGTCTTCCCTTTGATGGTACGTTCAATATTCTGACGCAGGCGGTCGACGATTTCGCGGGCTCTTGGGACTGGTATCACGGTTTCTTGTTTCATAATAGGAACATTGAGAGTCGAATTCTTAGAAGCAATAGGAACTATCCTATTTGGCGACATCTCCCAGCACATTTTTCAGAACTTTAATCGTTTACTACGAAAGCGTATCAATTACTGAAATACCCGCTCGACAGCGATGCGCCACACGATCTTAATCAAATATTATCTATTATTGCTGAGTTCGAATGAAAACTGTATACATTATTGAAGACGAAGAAATCCTTCGAAACCTGCTCACGACCTTCTTTGACACTAGCTTCCCTGAATTAGAAGTGCTCGGGATGACTGGCAATGGTGGTGAAGGCATTGAGCAATGCCTTGAACTCGCCCCCGACCTCGTGATCGTTGACATCCAACTCCCCGAGGTGAATGGCCTCGAGATACTGAATCTCCTCAAGCGCAAGTTTCCGAAGATTAAGATTCTTATCTTCACTGGATTAACTTCCCCGCAGACAGTCAAGATTGCTGCGCGTGGCAACGCTGATGGGTTTATTAACAAAATTTCCGGCTTGGCAGAACTGACTAAAGCGATCCACGCAGTTCAGAACGACGAACAATTCTTCAGCCCTGAGATCTACGACGAAGTAGTTCGCATGCGTGATGAAAACTCAACCGAGCGCCCGCCGTTCTCGGAATAAATTGAGGCTTCTTTTGGAACCGCACGAGGCTACGGCTTGTATTAATTCATACATGCTTCACTATTTTTTATCTTCATCGAATCTATCCTTATGAAACAGACATCCCCTCTAATTACGCATCGAAAGTTCCACCGCCAAAGTGGTTTTAGTTTAATCGAAATTCTCATCGTAATCGCACTGATTGCGGTGCTCGCGACAGTCGCGATCGGCAATCTCGGTGGCATTTTCAGCGGGCAACAGGATAAAGTTGCGGATATCTTTGTGAAGCAGACACTCGACACTGCACTCGTGCCCTACCGACTCGACGTGGGTAATTACCCGACGACCGAAGAAGGCCTCGCGGCACTGATAAAGGCTCCTGCAGGTAAGGCTGCTAAATGGAAAGGTGCCTATTTGAAAGAGCTTCCATTAGATCCTTGGGACAATCCTTATCAATACCGTTACCCTGGCTCGAAGAACATCAACGCTGCCCGTGGCTATGATGCATGGTCGTGGGGACCGGATGGGACCGAAAGCGCTGATGATATTGGCAACTGGTAAGCACACGAGTAAGGCGCTTGACACCAAAGGCTTCTCGCTAATTGAGATCGTGTTAGTCCTCGGGCTAATGGCATTTGCCGCGGCAGTCGTGATCACCAATTTTGCCTCTCTTGCCGATCGGGGTGACTCTCAAACTAGCGAAGAAATCCTGCAAGCTGCGGTTCGCGAAGCGCGTTTTATGTCTGCAAGCGAGCGAATTATTACCGAACTTCGATTCGACAAGGAAAACGGCAGCCTGTCCATTTCGAGTGACACTGGCGTCGGCGGAACCTTTGCACTGAACGAAAGTTTTAGCAAAGACGGCCCAGCAGAAATCCTTTTCTACCTAGTGCCACCCTCCGAGGGTTTAGCGCCTCCAATCGATGCCAGTCGTACACGCCTCGAAACCAGTGTCGTCAAATTCGCGCCAGATCGCAGTTCCAGTCCATTTGTGGTCGACATCGATAGCGGCAGTGGCTCGCCGACACGCCTGGTATTTGACCCCTTCTCCAGTTTGATTGTTACTCCCAAATGATGGTACCTTGCACTAAATCCGGTTTTTCTCTGATCGAAGTGGTGGTCGCACTAGCGCTGTTTGCGATGGCATCCGTGGTGTTGACCTCATCATTTGTTAACGCCCTTCTTGCTCGCGAACACGGGCAAAGCAACGATCTCCGCCACGCCGACATACGTGCCGTGCGTATGCAGCTACTGCTAGAGCCAAATCTGGACGATGCAGAAGACGGTGATCGCTACGATACACTCAATAATGGCACTGCTAATTGGGAAGCCTCGATCGAGCCGACTAACGTGATTGATTTATTCGAAGTGCAGCTACAAATCGAGTTTAGTGATCCGCAAGAACAACAAGAAGCGTCGCACTCCGAGACGCTCTACCTGCTACGCCCTACTTGGTCTAAGTCTGATGAGCGGTCTAGCTTGTTACAGGATAAAAAAGACGATTTACGAAGCTCTCGCGACTTCGACCGATTCTAATGCGCTGGCAATCAATAGACACGACATATTCAGACGCACGAGCGGGCATGAGCCTACTTGAAGTGATTCTCGCAATTGCTGTGGCGGGTTTCGTACTCGCAGCGGCCGTCGCAATGTTGGTCTCGATTAGCAATATCTGGTCTGATCGATCCGATCGACATTTCTTCGTGGATCACGTCGATGGCGTTACTGAATTTATGAACGCTACATTTAGTAGCGCAGGTGTCGCAATCGCATTGAAAGACAGTAGCGAGACCAAAACGAATAGTCCTCAAGGAGAAAATGGCGCGGGCAATCAGCTTCCACGTGTTTCTATCTCTAGGACAGGTGGTGGTTCCACTCGCAGTGGCACTGATTCTAATACGAGCAACTCTAGCGGCGGATTGATCGGCGCAGCAGACGAGCCGGTGGGATGGGCGCGGCCTCCAGGATTTTCAGACAGCAAAGATCCGTTGCTGAATTTTAAACTCACCAAGGCGCCGCCACTGTTAGTTGGTCTCGAAAATGCTCCTCTACTTGGGATCGATATCTTTCTTTATTTTGACAATTCAGACGGCCTCAGCCTGCTTTGGTATTCTACTTTACAAGAGGAGGCTGAAGACCTCAATGATCTGCGTCGCACCGCCATCAGTTCTTTGGTGACCAAGATCCAGTATATTTACTGGGACGAACGTTTTGAAAAGTGGGAGGAAGAAGATAAACCGATGGAGGCTGACGGTAATGATCAATTCATCCTGCCTCGCTTCCTGAAGCTCACTTTTGAATATGAGAATGAAACGCAGGAGCGCACATTGACGATCCCAGTGCCATCAAAGAGCGCATTACTATACTAGCATGCCGCAGACGACTACACATTTACATACACGCAGTAGACCGCTCCTACATGCAAAGCGGCAAGGTGGCAGTGTATTAGTGGCGGTACTCGCCATTATATTAGTGATTACATTTATGGTCACACGCTTCATGAACGAAGCGGTCAAAGACCTCGAATACCGCGCAATCTTTAACGAACCTTCGGATGTGCGGGCATTTGCCTACGGCATGCTGGAAGTCGCCTTAGCTACGATTCAAGAGGTCGCATTAATCGACGATGGTAAGCTCTACGCTGGCGAACAAGGTTGGAGCGATCCACTCAGCTACGCCGACATTACAGTCCCCGACGGATGGGAAGTCAGCATCAGCATACGCGACGAAGGCGGTAAACTGCCACTCAATACAATGTCAGAAGATTTGCTTAACAAGCTACTTGAGGAGCAATTAGACTTCGATTTTGGCACGACTCGCGAGCTTAGTAGCACTTTGAGTGATTGGATCGACGAGGACGACGAGCAACGCCTCAATGGTGCTGAATCGGATGACTATTTACGTAATAATCCACCGTATCGAGCTGCCAATGCGCCGTTACAATCTCTCGAAGAACTCCAATTGCTTAAAATATGGGAGGACGAATTTTTCGACGAGGACGGCTACCCAAATCAACTGTTCGTGCAATTCTCTAGCCTGGTGTCAGTTATCAATACTGGTTCGGTGAACCTGAATGCGGCTCCCGCGGACTTACTGGAGCTGTTGGCATTGCAGGACGGCTGGCAAGATGACTACCTGTTTGACGGGCTTGATGAACCGTATTTGAAAAAGCCGCCCGAGTCTGCCGGCAAAACTAGTGGTGTTGAAATAAGCCTGCTTCGCGTCACTATTAACCTCAAGCGCGGGGATGTCCCATTTACTATCAGCGCGCTGATCGAACCAAATTTCAGTGCGCAAACAAGCTCTGGCTCTGCGACCTCTGGCTCTGCCCCCGGAGGTGCTTCACGAGATAAGCCTAAGACAGGCTCAGTCGAAGAACAGGATGCCATGCAGATACCTTTTAAAATCCTCCAATTAACCGAGTACACTCAAGGCGGCCCAGAAACCACTTCAGCCCGTTATTCAGTTATGGACATTGGCGAATAAAGCGCTTCCATCTAAGTTTTATTGATATTTAGTACCCGTGAAAGACGCCGCGCCTATATTGACCCCGACCGAACCTGCCTCAGCGGAGCAAGTGCTGGCCTTACCTGGTCACCTGTTTTTCATCGAAACCATCGATGTGCCCATCGACTTAGAGCCTGCAGAAATCCCAGATTTCATTGAGTTGAGTCTCGAATCCCTTGCCCCGTTTCCTGTTGAGCAACTGAATTGGGGCTTTCTTTACAGTACAGACGCTCCAACAATTCTAGTCTATGCGACGCATCGTGACCGTCTTAAACAAGCTGGCTATACCGAATTACAGAGCTACGCATGGGTGTTGCCGGACTTCGCGACACTGACTGGTGCATGCTTTCCAGACGAAACCTTAGTCACACTACAATCTGCCAACAATCTCAGCCTGCTACTATTTGATAAAGGCGCGTGTGTCCCTCGCACTGTGTTAGTGGCCTCGTTGGAAGACGGCGACTTTGAGCATGCGCTCGAAGAGCTCGTAGCGAATGCATCCGACCTCACACAGGGCACTACCATGCTCAGAGTACGTACTGGCGCAATCGAACTGAGCGAACAAGGACTGGCTATTTTTAATCAGGAATCAGCTGACGATTCACACAGCGCGATTGAATATGGCGCATGGACGACACTCGCACCCACTGAGGCTCAACTCTGGCAATCAGATGTACGCAGCGCGGATTTTAAGGTGACCGAGCGCAACGCCCGACGACTAGGCTCGCTACTTATGCGAATTACCGCTTGGGCCGCAATCTTCGCGCTGGTACTCGTCGGTATCGAGATGCTGCTACTCGCTAGCCAAGCTTGGCTCAGCACGCTGGATAAACAGATCGAAAGCCAGCGCACCGCCGTTCTAACGATCGAAGACAAGCAGGCGTTGATGGTCAAATTGGAGCAAGTCGCTAAAAATGAGCTGCGCCCCATCGCTATCCTTGATGCTGCCAACAACATTCGCCTCAAACAAAATCTCGGTATTGAATATGATAGTGCTGTGGTAGAAGGTGAAAACCACATCACCATTGAGGGTAAGGCGACCAGTATCAACGCGCTAAACAGTTACACTGAAAGTTTAAAGCAATCTGGCCAATTTGTACTTATCACCGCACCGGAATCCATTACCCGTGCAGGCAAAACCACTTTCACTGTCACGTTGGCCTACACGCATTTGAATGCGTCTGCACCAGTTGAGGGACCCACCCCGCCCGCTATTAAAGCGCCCACAGAGGAGGCCCCGATCTAATGCAAAAAATCCTCCAACAAGCGAAGCGACTCTTTCTGCGGATGACGGTACGCGAAAAAAGCCTCACCCTAGCGTTCATCCTAGTAATGCTGTTCATTTGGACGGGGAATCTGTTGAAACGCAGTTCGGCGTGGAACGACAACCGTAAGCAGGCAACGACGGACCTACAAAACCAACAACAATGGCTCGATCGCAGTGAGCAATTCACCACTGGTCTCGCCGATGCGCTTGAACGAGTGGACCCGAAGAAGACCTATGCAGGTTCGCAGCTATCGGGCCGTATTGACGCTATTTTGCGCCAAGTCGCACTGTCTGGCTCGGCGGATATTGACCCCGTGCAAACCCGCGAGGGCGAAATTTTTAATGATCATAACCTCCGCATACGACTGAACCGAATATCTATTGCGCAATTGATCAAACTCAACAAACTACTCAGTCAAGAAACTCCGTATATAAACATTCAGAGCGTCAGTGTGACCAAAAACCGCCGCAACCCCGAAGAACTAGATGTCCGCTTTAAAATTAACTCTTTTGATCTGAAGAACCCATAAGACGCATCTGTTCGCTCGCCTTTAATAATGACACACATTATCCGTAAATCACCCCTCTTGATCAGCCTTCTACTTGCCTTCGTTACTACAGCGAACGCGCAACAGTCGGCCGCGCCTCCGATTGTACCAATCGTGCCACTTGAGCCACGGGTTGATAATCCAGATGAAGTCATTGGTCTGATCGTTCTCCGCGATGAAACTGCACTACAAGTGCTCGATATGCTGGAGAAGATGACTGGTAAGATCATCTTGCGCCGTCAAGATATTGCTGCGGTAAAAATTAACTTTAATTCCCGCGGCGAACTCACCAAGGGTGAAGCCGTGCTCGCCCTTGAAAGTTTGCTCAGCCTCAACTCAATTATGCTCACCGATATGGGTGGCCGCTTCATGAAGGCCGTGCCCGCCACCAGTGTGAACAGTCATGTGCCCGAAATGATTGTCGGCAGCACGCTGGACTTGCCTGCGAGTCAACAAATCTACGCCAAACTGTT
>DBBT01000113.1:15112-15466 GCA_002292345.1 Opitutia bacterium UBA977
GAAGCCACCAGCGGCACCACTGTCACCCCGCTGCTATCGCAAAACTCCAGCGTCATTGTCTTTCCCAAATCAAACGCTATGCTGATCACTGATGCGCTGATCAATCTACAACGCATCGAGCGAATTATCGACGAAATGGATAAGCCGCAGGAAATCCGCGAAGAGATCCAGTTTATCAAGCTCGACTACATCCAAGCATCCGAGATGCAGCAGCGCATCGAAAATTTAATTTCAGGCCCGCTAAAAAATTATCTGGAAGGGACTACCAGTGTGACTGCCGACGAGCGCACCAACCAACTCATTTTGATCACCCATCCAGGCAATCTTAATGTGATCAAGAACGTGATTGATAGC
>DBBT01000065.1 GCA_002292345.1 Opitutia bacterium UBA977
CACCGCCATCATCAACGCAATCGCAATTGAGAACGACGCCACCAAAATAATGAAGATGATGATAAACGAGATCACCCGCTTCTCTTGCTCGATCACAAATAGGAACTCTCGGTTCGAATCGATCCAGCTAATCGCCCGCAATCCAGGCCGCAGCACCCGTCCTTCCAGATCATTGGCAAACTGGTCCGCCTTTGCTCCCGGCCGCAACTTCAAGACTAAGCCGTGTACGCCATCTTCGAGGCCATACAACTCCTGCATCACTCGCAGCGTCGAAATCATCGTATTCCCATCCACCTGTGGCGAACCCGTGCGAAACAAGCCGATCACGGTAAACTCCCTAGGCAATAACACTTCGTCCTGCTTCAAGCGTTCCAACATCAACGGCGTAAACACCTCAACCACCGAGCCCGGCCCCGCCTTCAATGTGCGCGCCAATCCCTCGCCTAGAAACACGCCATCATCATCAAACTCATCAAGATTACCGAACGTCAGAAACTTTTGCAGCGGAATCACCCCCTGCTCCGCGATTGGGTCAATGCCACGAATCATCGGGAATTGTGGACGATTGCCATGCTGCAGCATCACCACACCTTCAGCAAACGGAGCGACCCCAATCACATAATCTTCGCTCAGCAGCAATTCGGCCTGCTCCTCCCAGTCGTAGACGACCTCATCCGAGCGAATACGAATGTCCCCTTGGGTCTCCACTAGACGCGAGCGTATGCCCTCGCCAAAGCCATTCATCACACTCTGCACGATTACCAGTACGCAGACTCCAAGCATGACCCCCACGATCGACATCAGTGAGAAAAAGGAAAAGAAGCGCCCCGAAGGGAATAGCTGCTTCAAGGCGTGGTAAATATACCAAGGCATAGCTACTTTGTCGCTGATCCAGCGCCGAAGGAAAAGCGTAAAAAACATGAATCGCATAAAAGCGCGGTTTCGACCGATCAAACCTCGTACTCGAAAGGCACCGATTCGATTTCTGCGCGCCAATTTCACTCTTGGATAAAAGATCATTTTTATAAAAATAGCTCTTTACACTGAGCACGCATGCGCTTTTAGTGCGCAACTTCTTCAAACGGCTAGCCGCACGAAGTGAAAAGCGTTTTTCTGCTTCAAAATCGTTTCAATACAATTTATTGCAGGGTGGAGCAGCCCGGTAGCTCGTCAGGCTCATAACCTGAAGGTCACAGGTTCAAATCCTGTCCCTGCACCCATTCTAAAAGGTCGATCCGCGAAGCGGGTCGGCTTTTTTAATGTCCGTGCAGCAGGAGTTGAACCGCACAGGTTCTACCGAGGAGCGCAGCCCTGTCATTGTCCTTTGCTATGCCGACGATCCCGTGCCGGAGCTCACTCCGNNTCCCATTCTCCTGAAACACGGGGCGTTACCACTGGTTCTACTCACTGCCCACAACCCTCTATTTAGAGGGTAGTCAAAGTAGCAGAATACTATATACTTATTCAAACTTTCACTGCAGCGCCCCTGCTCGCAGCCAATAACGGTTACTAGAATCACTTCCGTTTAAAAAATTAATATCAATCCAATGAAGCTAAAAGAACCACACAGCTACCCCGTCATTGCCCTCGCCCTCGGCCGGCCCCACATCATGCCATTGCCCCGTTCCTTCCGAGATGATGTCGGACTTCTTGCCGGTGGCTACCGCCTTACCGAGGGATGACGGAAGTACCGCTTCAAAGTCGGTTGAAACGACACTGTCGTTTTCGTATCGGATGTTAGCATAGGAGAAGAGATAGTCATCGATGTCAAATACCGGCAGTTTGGCGATCCAGACATTGCCTTTGCGGACAGACGTCACATCCGACCAGACCCGGGCTATGTTATTGGCTGTCTTAAGGCACATATACACCTGCAGATTTTTGATACGCTCAGGACTAGCAGGAGTCAGGTGCAGTTCTGGCACGCCGTCAGCGTCGAGCGTGATCTTCGAATCAGAGCGCGCTGGCCAGAAGTGATCTTTTTCGAGCACGTGCTTCTCGAGCCAGAGCTTGCAGTCGTCCCCCAGCTTTTCGGTATTGTGATGGCCGCGCGCCTGAATAGCAAAATCCCACGGCACCTAGGCTTTGAATTTTTTGAAAGTATCGCACCCACGTTCATGTCCGCCGTGATGGTCGTTGGATCCGCTCAGCCAGAGGCTGGCTGCGGTAATATAAGGTGCGTGTGCCTGAGGAGCGACGGCGGAGAGGAAGAGCGCTTGCCCCGGCGACTTGGGTACATCTTTATACGGAAGGTTATGTTTCCAGACCGAGCGATCCCGGTAATAATTAATCCAGCCAATCCCGAAGTAAGCGACAACGGCTTTGACCCGAGGGTCCATTCCCATATTCCACATAATGGTCCCGCCATAGGAATAGCCCTTGGCGCCAATGCGGTCGGGATCGACCTCTTTCTGGGCGAGAAGATAACTGAGCGCCCTGCGCTGAATGGCATTCCACAGGTAGTGTGAGGTGGCTTTGGGATCGATCATCTGACTACCGTCGGGCATGCTGTCATAGATGAGTTTAAACCCCTTTTCACGAGCGTCCATGTGTCCGTGCCCCATTGTTTTCGGGTACTTGGTATGGTGTTCCCGTTTGGTTAAACCCGAATAATCGTGTGCCATGACCGCCCAGCCGTCATTGACATATCCCTGATCGATAGCTGGTCCGCCCATCCAGCCGTGGACATTCATCAGTCCCGGGGCCTGCTTCGCTCCAGCCTTCACGGCATACTTACAAAACACCCGGATCTCTATCCCATTCACATACGCAGAGATATAGGACTCCTTATAATAAATGCCCCCCTTCGTCTGCTCCTTAATAATCTATTCCTTAAAATTGCCTGCATCTGGATCGTAGTTTTGCCAAACCTCCGGCGGAGTTGGTAATGCCGCCTGGCTTTCAGCAACGCCACTCTGAACCAACATCAATGAAGCTAGCGCTCCCACACCAATTTTTCTTATTTTCAACATAACTCTTTAGTTAGATCACACACCATTCATAGCCGAGCAGACAAAATGGCCCTAGCTAGAAGCCCCGATCACACTTGGCCCAAAACTGAAAGTCTCCGATATCGACTAGACTTAAAACCGCAGATCAGTCGGGAAGCGATTGATCGCGGGATGGGCGGACTCGGAAGTACCTTTCAGGTTACGAATGGAAGCCCGTAAGTTACGGATCGCATCACAATACGCCTCATCCGATGCTGTAGTCCTTTTATACACAGGCTTGGCAGCATTGAGGGCCTTCTTCAACGCCGTTACATCCTGGCCCATCGCTTCAGCGGATAGTTGAGCTTTCTGCCCCAACTCGATCAGTGCGAATAGACCTGGCTTGTAGGCAAATCCGTTTTCCAGTATATTGGAGTTGCGGATTTCATGGCCCACGTCTTTTACCGCAGGCATAGGCTCGGAATTAATTAAAAATCCATTGACATCGACCATCGCAAACGCGGCATGCGTTGCACCCGGAGGCATCAAGGCCTCCACCTTACCCTGAGTTATTTTTGCTGGCGCAGTATGCCACTCCTCACGATGACCACGTGTTGAGTCAAAGGGCTTAGGGTTCATGGTGTATAAAAGTTGTGCTTCACGGATGGTTGATTTTTCAGCACCCGATTCTAGTGTTACCCATACGCGATCCCTCTCTGAACCCAATTCCAACACCGCAGGCAACGCAGCCAATTCTTCTGGCGTCACGCTTTTTGCATTAGAATTGCGCCGAGGCTCTGGAGCCCCTGTTTTCTCAATTTCTTGATCCAATTCGGCTAACAGGGACCGGGCCAGTTCGGGGTATTGATCCGCTACATCTTGTGCCTCTCCCAAATCATTGGCCGAACCGTCATCATTATACAAACGAAAGAGCTGCACTTTCGCATCGGCATTACTGCCCATCCACCCGCCGTAGTTTTTAACCAACTTCCATTGGCTTTTACGCAAGGACGAAGACATATGGGCATCCCAAGGGAAGAACCAGTAAAGCGATTCGCGAATAGAGCCATCGGCCTTTACAACTTTATCGGACGTACCCTGAATCAGAGGCAGAATATTATAACCATCTAGTTCAAGACTAGGATCTGCGGGCAAGCCCGCCATTTCCATAAAAGTCGGATAAAGGTCGATGAGATTAATCGGCGTTTCACAAATACTTCCCGACTCAACACCCGGCCCTTTAACCAGAAAGGGTATGCGTATACCGCCTTCGTAGGTCTGTTGTTTTCCGCCCTTAAGCGGAGCGTTATCAGTATAAGGAATCACGCCTCCGTTATCAGAATCTACAATCAGGTAGGTGTTATCAATCAACTTATGCCCCGGGTTACGTGGATCGTCCGTGGTTTCCAAATATTCCATCACCTCACCCACCATCCAATCCAAAGTGTCTACCATGGTAGCGTAATACGGATTAGTGTGCCCCGATTTACCTTTATCTAACGAGCCAGGATCAGTCGGGAAATCATAGCCCATTTTCTGCAAGTAATGTTCGAAGCGTTTTCTATCGCGGGTACCGATCGGCCCATGCACCAGATAAGGGCAGAAATTGAGGAAGAAAGGTTCGCCCTTATTCTTACGCATAAAACCCAAAGCCAAATCAAGTGGCTTGTCGAAAGGACGACCGTCTTCATCCAGTTGATAGGGATCATCCGAACCTGAGGTCGCAAAGTTGGATAGACGATCAGGCTTAATGGACGCCCAGTTTCCAAAGAAGGTGTCTTTCTTGTCCTTGCTAGGATTCCAAAGCTCGGGATCGTTGTAATATTTTTGATTTCCATTGCGCTCGGAGAATCCGAAATCAAACCCCTGGTCTAGGGGAAACGGATAACCCGCCGATTTTCCACCAGCGTGCCATTTCCCTACATGACCACTAATATAGCCTGCTTTTTTCAAGGATTCCGGAATCATCGGTTCTTCTACTGGCAAGCCGTATACGTAGTAAGGACAAATACGATTACTGCCGTCGGTCCAGGGGCGAGGAATCTGCCCGCCGGATACATGATACACCCCAGTATTGGCAGGATTCTGGCCGCGCAAAAATGCCACACGTGAAGGAGCGCAACTTGCGGAGGGTGAATAAGCCTGCGTGAATCGACGCCCTTCCCGTGTCAAACGGTCGAGATGCGGCGTTTCATACACAGGATTACCGTCGATTTTGTGACTGGCAATGTCCTGCCAGCCGAGATCATCGACCATGATGTGCACGATGTTTGGTTTCGGCGCGACGACCGCACACAAAGGTGCAGCAAAAAGCCCCACGGCGATGGCCGTACTGATTGAATAGACGATGGTCTTCATAGTTATTTTAAATTGATACGTGCTCTCCGAAAGCGGCTGAAAGTCGAAGCACGGTCAGGGCAGCAAAGATGGAACGATAATAGCCTCCATCCGGGTTGCTGAATACCCTCTGTTTAGAGGGTGGCTGTAGTTTTTTTTTGCTGGAGGGCAATGCTCCGTCATTGCCGCGTCGGTGTTGGTACAACGTTGCCATTGGTTCTGCGGTAATGACGGAGCATTACCCTCCAATATGCGTCGGCAACGACGGAGCGTTGCCCTCCAAAATACACTACCAACTTACCACTTACCTAAATTAATACTGTTCAGATCTGCCAGCGAAGCTTCGGGCACTTGGCCGTCAAAGGCGCGGATCGCGTGGCGCAAATTGCGGATTGCGAGGGCATACGTCTTTTCCTCGACGGGCAGTTTACAGGTCGCCCGTGCGGCTTTGAGCGCTTGGGTCAGCGCGTCGACATTGATGCCCTGCTTCATTAATTTACCGCGTGCTTCATGCCCGACCTTGATCATTGAAAACAGGCCGGGACTATATGCGTAGCCATCCTCAAGTTCGAGCGACACCGCAGCATCAATACGGACCTTTCCAACGGGTGGAACGGGTTCCGAATAAACGAGGAAGTTATTGGCATCAATGAGGCAGAACACCGCGTGCGTCATGCCCGGAGGTGCCACCGCTTCGACGCGCCCGTCTGTCAATTTGACCGGTGCGTAAATCCACTCCTCCAAGCGCGGCGCACGATACTTGAGCTCGGTGCCGCCATTCAGGCTATACATCATATAGGCTGTCTCCACTGCGACATTCGCTTGCGTTTCGAAGGTCGCCCAAATCCGGCTCTCCTCGCTGCCCAATCCAGTCATGACGGGCACATCGCTCTTGCCTGGAAGGTCGGCCTCTGCGTCGGGATTCAAATGCGGCACGCGCGCATCGTTTGTCTGCATCCAATTCGTCAGATCACCCAGCAACTGCTGAGTCATCTCGGGGTATTGGTCCACTAGGTTGCTCGTCTCGCTGATGTCGTTTTGAGAACCGTCTTCGTTGTAGAGTTTGAACAGCTGAAGTTCCGGCGTCTTCGTCAGAAGTGGGCCGGTGTTTTTCATCAACTTCCAGCCCTTTCGCTGAATCACCGAATATGATTTGTCATCCGCTGGGTGATGAAAGAACAGAGTATCTCTGACGGAGCCATCGGCAAACTTCGCCTGCGAGCCTTCGTCTTTGATCAACGGCAAGATGTTGCACCCGTCCAGATCCAATACCGGATCCGGCTGCATGCCGCCCATTGCCATAAAGGTCGGGAACAAATCCAACAAAGTGATCGGCGTCGTCTCATTCACCGAACCAGGCTCAATCCCAGGGCCCATCACGATAAACGGAATCTTAACGCCGCCCTCATACATATAGGTCTTCCCTTCACGCAAAGGCGCGTTGTCCGTCACCTTTTCATAGTTTCGTTTGCCGTCCAGCCCCTTCCATGTCGCCAGACGCTGCGCACCGCCGTTGTCGGACGTGATGATCACATAGGTATTGTCGATCAGCTTGTGGCCGGGGTTACGCGGGTCGTCGATCGACTCCAGAGTCTCGACAACTTGAGCGACCATCCAATCGACCGAATCCACCATGCTGGCGTAATACGGATTGTTTTGCCCAGGCGCCTCGGGATCGGCAATCGCACCAGGATCGGTAGGAAAATCGATGCCGAGTTTTTTGCAGTAATACGCCAGACGCTTGCGGTCGCGCGTCATGATCGGGCCGTGCACCAGCTTGGGGCAAAAGTTCAGGAAGAACGGCTGATCCTGACGGCCGACCTTGTTCAGCCAGCGCAGGGAAATGTCGGTCAGGCTGTCGTAGGGACGCTCATCTTCGAGCAATGGAAGGAACAGTGGATTGTCGAAATCCGTCAGGCGGTTGTTCTTGGGCTGGCTGAAGATGCCCTCCTTGTTGTTAATCTTCTTATCCTTGGGATCGACGATCTCCGTATCGTTGTAGACATGATCCCTACCATAGGAAAAATCAAAGCCCAGCTGTAGCGGCGTGGGCACCATATTTTCGCCACAGACATGCCACTTGCCGACATGCGCGGTGGTGTAGCCAGCCTTTTTCAACACCGATGGAATGATGACCTTCGTCGGATCGAGACGTGCCGAATAATGAGGGTTCATCTCAGGACGCTGGCCCCACGCGCGCGGCACGCGGCTGCCCTTGACATGGTAGACGCCGTTTTTCACGCCGAACTGGCCGGATAGATACGCGGCACGCGACGGCGAACAAGTCGGCGATGGCGAATAGGCCTGCATAAAGCGGATGCCCTGCCCCGCGATACGGTCGATATTCGGTGTTTCATACAGCCCTGGTTCATCATGCAGCGCATCGTAGTAACACGCCAAATCCTGCCAGCCCAGATCATCGACCAAGATGGTGACGATATTAGGTTTCGACAAGCTCACCACAGGTGGCAGCTGCTTTTCAGCACCCGACAATGGCGCATTCAATAAGCCCACACTGAGCACGACACTGACTCCTAAAATTGTTTTATCTATAAATTTCATACTGAGATCACTCGATTATGAGGCTGAGTATACACCTATCTAAAACGCTGAATACCATTCATTTTGAGGGTAATGAAAAATAACCGCATGTGTAGCAGAATCCGTGAAGCAGTTACGATCTGGGCAGATACTCTGACGTGTGCGGTCGTAATGGCTTCGCCAGTCCGCTACGGCTAGTGAGGAGCCAACAACACTTACCAGCCGAGTTCAACCAAGCGATAGAAGCGCTTCGAAGTCTCGGTGTCGTGCTCGGCATTCACTGTGACACTGCCGTCTGCATTGGTCGTAAAAAATGCATCACTGACATCATCCCACTGCTCCAGTGTATCGGAGACTTTAAGCACCCACGCGGTATTTGGTGGCGTGAATGTGAGCGTATCATCGGAGCCGATGCCCCCCACTTGCAACTCAAGGACTGGCGACTCAGTCGGCAAATGGCCGGCGGGATTCGTCCCATACTGATACTCCTGCCAGTTGAATTTTCCGTCGCTGTCGGAATCGAGCAAATCAGCTGCGGCGTAGTCGCCGCCGGTGACGAGCTCGTAGGCATCGAGCCATGTGTTCTGGCTTGCTCTCTGCATTTTAAGTTCGAGCCACTTCTGATAATAGCGCGCGCCCATAGTCTTATACTCATCCACGCTGAAGTGAATGGTTGTATTCCCCTGCAGATCATGCAAATCGACAAAGTCCGCATTCGGAACCAGATTGGCGATGTCCCGATGCACTGCATCGACTGTGCTCATCTCCGGGAAGTTACTATAGTAATTATCGATGCGATAATAGTGCATGGTTCCCAGAATAAAGGGCGTATCCTCCGTAGAAACAAAGGCATCCACACGGCTACGGTGTCGCTCGACCATTGCGGTCAGGTTTGCGGCATAGGCCGAGGAAGCGGCCACCGTCTTGGTATCGGCTTCACCCTGATGCCACAAGATGCCACCGAACTCAATCGTCTCATAGCGGGTGCTCAGATCATTTTGGTCAAACGCCCCTTCAAAATATGGAGTGACCAGCAAATCGAGACTGTCGCCATCATTCCAACGATTATTGGCGAACCCGGTGCCGCCATAAGCATTTTTAATAATGAGCACGTCTTCGTCCGGATGATCCGCGGCATAGGCTCGGGCAAAATAGAAATCGAGTGCGGTATCCGCTTCATCAGCGCTCTGCCCTGGGTCTTCGGACGCCTGCAAGGGCTGGAACGCGGGGATCAGCGTATTCTCGGCTTCTGAATCATAGAAATGACGGGCATGTCCGTGTGACAGCTGAAGCATATTCGGCAACGGATGATCCGCCATTCCATACACATTGGAGGGAGCATCGGGGGCGTAGCCGGCCATATTGGACTGACCCTCAGTCAGGAAAATGATCAGTTTGCGGTTCTGTTGCTTTTCCGTGATTCGATAGGTGCCGCCTGCACTCAGAGCGGGCAACTCTTCAACTGTCACAGTAATGGTTCCGTCGTCATTCACCACAAAGCTCATGTGTGGCACCACGCCCCATACGGTGTCGTCGGCGCTCGCTTCAACCACCCATGGGGCGCTCGGCGGAATGAAATTCAGAGTATCGGCAATACTGTCGGGAGCCGCGACGGCAAAGGTGATCGCCGCAACCGGACCGGTTGGATTGGTCCCGTCGAGATATTCCTCCCAATTGAGTTTACCGTCGCCGTCGGAATCAAGCACATCGGCAGCCGCATAGTCGCCGTCGACAACCAGTCCGTAGGCATCCAACCACGCCCGTGGTGTGCCCTTGCCTGTGATGCCCTGCACTTCGAGCCACTTCTGATAGTAGCGCGCTCCGATGGTTTTATATTCATCCACTAGGAAGTGATTGGTGAGCGACCAACCCTCCTGGTCCAAATCGCTCAAATCGACGAAGTCGGCATTTGGGACCAGGTTGGCGATATCGCGATGAACCGCATCCACCTCATAATTTAAAGAGCGTTCCTCAATCCAGCGGGACACCATGGTTCCGCAGATAAACGGCGCGCTGCTGTTTGCGATCTCGGCTTCGACGTAGCCCCGATGTCTCGCGACCAGCGCAACCAGATTGGCCCCATATACTTCAGATGCGCTCGCATCGGCTTCCCCTTGATGCCAGAGAATACCGCCGAATTCAATCGTCGTATATTCACCGCTCACCTGAGCCAAGGCCGTCTGGAGAAAAGGCGTCACATTCAAATCCAGCACGTCTCCGTCATTCCAATTATTATTTCGGAAGCCAGTGCCGCCCACGGCATTTTTAAGAATGAGAACATCCTCATCAGGATGATCCGCGGCATACGCACGCGCAAAATAGAAATCGAGAGCGGTATACGAATTGGATTTGTATTGAGCCTCAGCGACTGAGTTATCATAGAAGGTTGTTTGCAAGGGTTGAAATGCCCGAATCAACTCATTCTCTGCGCCTACGTCATAAAAATCTCTCGGACGGGCACGGGACAGCTGCAGCATATTCGGCAGCGGGTGATCCTCCATCCCATACACATTCGACGATGCATTGCTGCTGGCGCCCTCCATATTCGACTGCCCTTCGGTCAAGAAGATGACCAGCTTGCGGTTTTTTTGCGTTTCGATCACGCGATACGTTCTACCAGCATTCAAGGCAGGCAGCGCTTCAACACTCGCCGTAATCGTTCCGTCGGCATTCACGACAAAGGTCATGTGCGGCACCACACCCCATACGGTGTCGTCGGTCGACGCTTCGATATGCCATGCCGTATTGGGCGGCGAAAAAGTCAGCGTATCTGGATCGCCGTTCGTGCCCTCCACCAAAGTGAAAGGAATCGGTGCGGCCACGCCCACGCCCGTCGGATCGGTGCCATCCCGGTATTCCTCCCAATTGAGTTTGCCGTCACCATCAGAATCGAGCAGATCGGCCGCTTCATAATCGCCGCCAGTGACGAGACCATACAAATCGAGCCAACTGTGCGGGGTTCCCTGTGCGGTCTCGTCGAGTGCTTGAATTGAAATATTTGTCAGCGCAATCGCCAAATCGCCGCCGCCTTGATCATATGCGTAGTCGATCGTGCCCGACCAACTCTCTGTAAGAGTAACCGACGCGAACTCATAACCGTTTACCAATGAGCCATAGTCGACAAGCACCAGCGTGTCTCCGTTCGCGGTATCATAGTTGCTCAGGTCAACAATCAGGTTGTCGAGTCTCGGATCAAAAATGTCTGAGTTGTTCCACGTAGTCACCCCTGCAGCATCCGCAGTATAAGTGATATTCAAAGTGTTATTCCCCAAGCCATAAATGTCCGTATTCAAAGTGGCACCCGCTTCGATAGTAAAGTCAGCAGTCGCACGAGGCCTCATGAAAGCAAGGTCGATGGTTCCACCAGTCGCCAACGTCAAAGCGCTCCCGGCTTGGATTGCCAGTTCAGGGTGAAATCCTGTTTTTCTTGTCCTTGATTCAAGGGTTCGACCACTTTCAACAGTATAAGTGGTATTAAAATTCACGTCATAATTGCCGGTTCCAAAGTCAATATCTACATCCTTGCCGTCCCCGGTAACGGGAGCTACATCACCGACCCACATTGTGGCATCGGTCCAATTGCCATTTCCGGAATTGTCCCAAGTGATGGGTGGTCCAGGAGGAGTGATATTTTTTAAAGCGATCGCGAGATCACCGCTGCCCTGATCATAAGCGTAGTCGATCGTGCCATTCCACCCCTCGGTCAGGGTCACGCTGGCAAACGTGGTGCCGTTCAAGTCGCCCGCCGCAGCATAATCAGCAAGAATCAACGTGCTGCCGTTCGCGATGTCGTAGTTGGTCAGATCGACCGTCAAATGGTCTCCACCAATGTTAAATATGCCTGCCCCCGAGAGAGAGTTAGTCCACGTAGTCACGCCTGCCGCATCAGCGATGTAGGTGATGTTCAGTTCTTTACTGGATAAGCCATACACCATCGTATTCAACGATGCTCCAGGCTGGATCATAAAATCGCCACCGCTCGTTGCATCCGAGCGAGGTCGCATAAAGCCGATATTCATCGTGCCTCCGGTCGCCAACGTTAATGTGCCACCCGTTACGATTCCTAAATCATCCCCAAATCCATTACCAGTGAGCACCGCAGTTTTCGCAGTCAAAGACTCGCCGCTTTCAATCGTCCATGCGTAATCGAGATAACTCTGCGTCGTAGCTGTAAGCACCACTGAATCACCGTTGACCGGGGCGACATCGCCGTCCCAGTTGGCAGTGGAGCTCCAGTTATCATCCGCAGCGCCGTCGTCCCATGTCACGGGCGATGCCATCGAAGCCGTAGCCGTCCCAATGACATCGATCTCCTGCATGACAATTCTACCATGATCTGCTGGCATCACGAACCGGATGGAATCAACGCCGGACGCGAGCACGCCAGTGGCATCATCTGTAATCGTAACACGCCGTGAGGCGGTTGTCGCTGTGGTATCAACCGTCACCAAATCGGTATACGTAGCGCTGCCCAACACACTGACCTGAACCGTGTAATCATGGTAATTAAAGTTCGTGTCGCTCGCCCACCCCGAAATCGCGATAATCGATGTCAGATCATACCCCTGCGTATTGACGGCTGTATTCAGATCGAACTGAATCGTTTGTGCCACACCGTCGTTATTGTAGTAAGTATTCTCAGTCGTGCTGGCAATGTCTCCCGATCCGTCATTCAGGCCATCAGGGCCGAAGGTCTCCGCTCCGGCATCATAGCTAGACAGTGTGCTTTGCCCCTGATTCACCAAGTCGTTCGCAACGATACCACCCGCAAACGCATTTTGCGTGGCGCTATCATCGACCGTAGCAATCGCTGCTGCCTGAGAAATTGAGCTCAAGCCAATGAACGCACTGAGTGCGAATAGGGTTCTGATTGTCTTCTTCATGAGGTATAACTTTAAAAATGATTCAGCGCGTTCCAGTGTTTGAACGCATAATACCCTCCATGCGGCTTTCTGACTACCCTACTTTCGGAGGGGGGAACCAGCGAAGCTGGTGTGGATCCAGCAAAGCTGGTGTGAGAAGGTGGGAAGTGTATGAAAGTGCGAAGGTGCGAAGGTGCTCCCTGATCTTACCGCGTAAAGAGCTCCTCCCCTTATCAGCATATCCTTCTACACATTTTTTGCATATCCTAGTTTGCGTGACGATTGAGCACCCTCCCGCATGTGTGGCACCGATCATACGCCCCGCCTTCCTTTTTGACTACCCTCTGTTTATAGGGTGGTCGTAACCTATCTGCTGCGCTATCTTACTAAAGACAGAATGACACCGGCTTGCCTGAGCCCGTCAACCGAACGAAGTATTCCCCTACCTCCGCCCCGCATCCCGCACATATGAACCTGAACCAAACCAGCGCAGCCATTCTTCTACTGCTGGCGGGCCTCCCCCCCGCTTCGGGCTCAGCTGTCGCTCAGGACACACCCGCTCTGGATCTAGATAAGGCCAGCCTCTCGCAACTCGAAGCCCGTGCGTCCGCAATTGATACCGAGCTCGACGAGCTGGCACACTACAGCCTGCGCAGCGGCGTCGGATCGATCGGCTACCGTTCCGATGTTCATTTAGAAGCCGAGCACACGGAGTGGGTGCAAATTCAATTGGAAGCGGACACCCCCATCGATCAAATCGTGCTGGTGCCCTCCATCTGGCGCGACACGAAAGCCGGCTTCAAAGCCGATGGCTTCCCCTTACAATTCCGGATTATAGCGGGCACAAAAAAAGACGCAGAAGGCACCGTCATCGCCTCATTCAACAGGGATTCAACAATCCTGCCACGCATCGCCCCCTTGCTCATCCCTTGCGCAACCACGGCGTCTTGGGTGCGGGTGGAGGCCTCGGTATTGTCACCGCGCAAGTTTGACGGAAAATATAACCTGGAGCTGTCTGAAATCATGATTTTCAACGGTGCGACGAATGTGGCACTGCATCAACCGGTGACAACCTCATCGATCATTATTAAAGACAGCGGTGCGCGCAAAAAGGGCTATCTGGTCGATGGGTTCACGCCCTTTCTAATGGATGCGGGCCGCGGTGAGGGCACGGTCGCCTTTATCGGAGTGGCTCGCATCGATGCGCAGCCTTTCATCACCATCGATCTCGAACGCACATATTCCTTGGATCGCATCCAGCTGCATGCGATCGACTTTAACGACACCATCCCCCAATCCACACCGGCGGGCTACGGCCAGCCCAACCGACTACTGGTCGAAGGTGCTCTAAAGGCCGATTTCTCCGATGCGGTGCCACTGACTAAATATCGTAGAGGGTCGATCTATGATGTGGGGCCGATTCTCACCCAGCGATTCCCGGAGACTCCGTGCCGCTATGTGCGCCTCACGGCTCTGGAGCCCTATGTGTTCGATGAAGACAATGAGCACCAGGCTAGAGTGGGATTCGCTGAAATTGAACTATTTTCTGGCAATCAAAATGTGGCACTCCACAAACCAGCGACCACTCACTTACTCGACGGCACGGGGCGCTCCATCGCCGCGTTGACGGACGGCACCAACCTGTATGGCCAAATCCTACCCGTTCGACAATGGGTGGAGGAACTGGCGCATCGTCATAACTTGGAGAACGAACGCCCTCAAGTCGCTGCCGAACTGAATCGCCGCTATGCCCGCCAGAAAATCATGCTGCAGATTTTCATCTGGTTGACAGTGCTATTGGTGGTAGGGATCGGCTTCATCATTCTAATCGAACGCACCCGCCGAATACGCAAAATCTCCCGTATCAAAGAGCGCTTTGCGGCTGACCTGCACGACGAGCTAGGCGCGAACCTACATACCATCGGACTACTCAGCGACCTGTCCAAAGAGTTGATGCATTCGCCCGACAAACTAAGCAAATTACTCGATCGTATCCGCACCTTCACCGAACGCAGTGGCACCGCAGCGCGCTACTGCACCAACATGCTCGAAGCCAAAGGTATCTGTGAAGATCTCGTCGAAGAAATGAACCGCTCGTCCAGGCGACTCCTTTCGGACCTGGACTATCACATCGAGTTTTCAGGCGAAGCACTCTTAGAAGATCTCAAGCCCCGTGTGCGCATCGATATTTTTCTGTTCTTCAAAGAATGCCTGATCAATATCCTGCGCCACTCCGGAGCCACCAAGGTCTCAATACGCTTAGTCGCGACCCCAAAGGATATCTGCCTAACGATTACCGATAATGGACACGGCATCGATTCTGGAAAAGACCAAGTCCCCGCTTCAAGTCGACGCCGAGCACGCCTCTTAAGGGCCAGCGTCACAGCCGAGCACCCGAAAGAAGGCGGCACCTGCATCCACCTGTCCGTAAAACGCCACAAATTTAGAATCCTATAATGAATAAGCAAATTCACATTATGCTGGTGGAAGATCACGCCGGTTACCGCGAGACGATCGCCATCGCCCTAGAGCAGAGCGATAACATGCAGTTGGGCAGTCAGTTCGGCACAGCCGAAATCGCTCTACGTGCACTGCAAAACACTGCCTCGCCCAAACAGCCGGATGTCATTCTGCTCGATCTAAACCTGCCTGGTATGTCGGGGATCGAAGCGCTGCCTTGGATTAAACAGTATGCTCCCGATTCCGAAGTGATCATCCTCACACAATCCGATAACGCCGCCGATGTCACACGAGCCATCACCGAGGGCGCGGCAGGCTACCTACTGAAATCTGCCACGTTCAAGGAGATCACCGAAGGCATTCAAACCGTTATGGAAGGCGGCGCGACGCTCGATCCAGAAGTCGCACGCTTCATCATCAACTCACTGCGCGGCAAACCAAAACTCACCCAGCCCGATAAAGCACTGTCGGAGCGCGAGCTAGAAGTCCTCGAACTGATCGGGCAAGGCATGGCGAAAAAAGAGATCGCAGATCGTCTGGACATTAGCATCACCACCGTGGCCTACCACGTGCAACACATCTACGAAAAACTCAAAGTCCCCAATGCCGCCGCCGCCGTCGACCGTGCCCACCGCCTCGGCCTATTCCCATCGGACTAACCAAGCCAGCCCTCGACTGAAACCAGGCAGCCTGAACGGACGACTTGATAATTTCAGTGAGTCGCAGTGGGTAATCACTGATCCATCCGCAACAACCACTCACTCGGCCCGCCCTGATCGAGTGGCAGATTGAAGGTCATTTTGAAGCTGTTCGATTTCGCGTCGTAATCGGTCTGCCAAAAATCGTTACCATGCACGGCCTGATCGAGTGCGACCAGCTGACCATCGACGAGTTGATACAGGGTATAAGCGGTGGCTGATTTCAGGCCCTCGAAGCGAATCGGCACAGTGCCAACGCCGCCCTCGATTGCCACTCTCACCTCGCCTTGCTCGGCCTGAATGATGATCGGATAATTGTGCAGCAGCGTGCCGCCGTTGACAGCGACCTTCAAGTCGTTGCCGATCGCTTCGCGGTAGGTGGTCTTCCAAGAAGAGGGATTTCCAGCCATATGCTGCCTGAAGATTTCATTCGGACCGTAATAATCATCTGCAATGCGGGGCAAGGTAATCCATTCCACCTCAAACTCCAAACTGTCCCCAGCGTTAAAGGCGGTCACGCCTTCCGGTGCTGTTAGTAGGCAATCGAGATTCGATAATCTACCTCCGGAGGGATGGTAGGCAGGAAAGGAAACCGTCGGATTACTATATTCTTTGCCAGCGATGACCGCTTTGTAGGACCGAATCACCAATGCTCGGGAACCCGTACCCCAATCGCGATCATTATTATGATAGGCCCCCGGAAACGCCACCCACCACGGACCGTCTCCGGTCAAAGTGGTTTTGCCGAGGAACTGTGATCCATTCTTCAGTCCGTTCGGCACGTCGTGTTTTTGCAGAAGGCCCTCCCGATTGCCGTAGGCGATCTTTGGCGTCACATAGCCGCCGGTGCGTCCCATTTTATACAGCCAGCCCTGCTCCACAGATACCGTTTGATCAAAGCTATAGTTGAAGGTCTGAAAGGTGCGGGCAAAATCATCGGTGCGCAAGGTCTGCACCTTTGCCTGCAGCTTGACTTCGTGCTGGCTACCATAGTTGCCATCGTAGCGCGCCTCGGTCAGGCAAGGCCCATGTGCTAAATACGCGGTTTTCATTTCACTAAAATACAGTTTCTGTTGCTTGGCGTCTTTCACGTACAACCAGTCCCCACCCCAGCCCGCGTCGGTCCAATTCCACTTTCCACCCTCCTTGCCATTGCGCGCCATCAACATCCGCACATCGGTAATCGCGATATCCACCAAGCTCATATCTATATCGAAGCAGATGGTCTCGCCCCAGCAACCGATCGCCAACTGATCCCAGCGGCCGAGACCACCGTAGCCGACTAGCGACAGTTGCGCATGACTGGCCGCCGGCAGCGTGCCGTAAAAGCCGTAAGCGATGCGCAGCTTATAGGTCGTGCTCCCGAGCTTGGCGGGCAATTGCATGGTGCCGCGCAAATACGCCCCTAATTTCGCATAGTGCCAATTTTTGCTCACCTGCACTGGGATGCCAGTCGGCACGCCGTCGGCATCACACAATATCGGCACCATCCCAGTGATATTCGCCGGATTGCGCAGGTAGAACATCAACGGTACTTTCACCGCAGTCTCACCAGTGTTTTCCACCACTAAATCGAATTCGTCGTAGTCGCGGATATCAGTGTAACCGCTACCCCATCCCCGGTTCTTACGATATACCTCGGCAACGTAGCAATTATACGCCGGATCAAACTTAACCGGATAAGGCGCATCCCGCGGCGCACTGACTTTGATCGACACCGCCTGCTGCGGAACGGCGGCATCCTGCCCGAACCGACAGGTTAAATTGAACTGCTGTTTTTTGCCGAGCGGCCACACTCCGGCGACCTGTTGTTCGGCCACAGCCTCGCCCAGACGCAGACGCACCGTGACATCACTCCACTCTGGCTCGACTACTTCGTCAGCGCCATAACCGTCAAAGGTTTCATTATATTTCAAGCCAGTCGCATTCGGCAGGCTTTCAGGCGCCTTCGCATGTGCCTGCAATTCCTGCTGCGACAGCGAGCGATTCCACACGCGCACTTGATCATACACCGCTTTGGTGATGGCACCCTTACCATCCGCGCGTTGCCCCAGTACCAACTGCCCCTTGCCAGGACGCCGCTCCAGATTGACTACCTCCGTACCTTGCAGCTTTCCATTGACGTAGAAATGCATTGCTTTGCCATCATAGGTCATCGCCAGATGATTCCAGGCATGCTCCTTAAAACTAGCCCCGCGCTGTCCGATCGACCGTCGCCCTTCCTCTCCCGGCGCGATATTCATGTTCGCCGACACTTTGCCCTTTCGGACCTTGAAACTATAGTGCCCATGGCTGCCCATATGCCCGTTCTTCGCTAGTAAATAGCCATCCCCAGCCGACTGCATGCTTTCAGGAATCTTGACCCAGCACTCGACCGTCATCTCCGCATTCTCTAAGCGCGCATCATGCGGCACCTGCCACGGTTTTTCGATCACACAGAGGCCATTCTTAATGACCCCTTGGTGCCAACCCTCAGTGTAAATCAGGCTCGGTGCGAGGTCGGCGGTCAGACTCAACGACTGCGGCCAAGCGAACAGACTCAACGAGCCATCCACGCCCAATTGGCGCCCCTGTGCGTCCTCAAAGCGCAAACCATGCAGCTCATAATGCTGCGCCAGCCTGCCCGACTCCCACAGCCACGCATCTTGTAAATGCTTGCCGCCACTGGAATTACCCTGCCCCGCCTTACAAGTCACCGCGCGAAAGACCGTGCCCTTCGACTCCAACTCAATCGCCAGCTCAGTCGACTGCAACTGCTCCATTCGCTCCGCCCCCGCCGCCAGTGCTGCGCTATAGTCGATCGACTGCGCAAATGTGCCCAAGCGCGCCTTTGTTAAATCAGCAAGGTCCAAGGCAAAGCCAAAGGTACCCGTCTCCAGGCACAGCACATCTGCCGACTGATCATCGGCATGTTTGCGCATGCCATTCAGCCAATAGCCAAAGGTATAATCGCGCTCGGCAGACGGCAGCAGCGGTGCCGCCTCCAGCGCTGGAAGCACCGCGCTCGGCACCACTTCAACTGCAGCAGGCTGCGCCGAAGCGGCATGGACAAGCAGAGACAACAATGTGAGAGCGGAAAGCCATTTGCGATGCATGGAATAAATTAGGCAGCGGTTTTGTACGTGTATTAAGGTGTGGCATCGTGTGCGACAGGAATAGTCTTCACTGGGATACCTTTGATTTTCATGCGCTTTGTCCTCGGGTCCAGATAAGCGAGTAAAAGCGAACGTTTGCTTTTTTCATTCATCCATCGAGTGTGGGCAAAGGTCTTCCATCCCTGTGGACGTTCATATTCAAAATGCACGTTCAGCGAATCCTCATCCTCGGACGATGGAATGATTGTAGTGACGCCCTCGGTCGATACCTCGACTTGATTGCTACCGACCGTTCCACGCAGTTTCATAGGCGATAGATTAATCAACATATAGCTCCCCATCGCAAAATGCTCAAGGCTCTGATCTATAATGATCGACTGATAAGGCAGGCTCTCGTTTGAAGGGACCAGTATCATCACTGGTTCCTTGATGTGGCTAGATAATGTAGCCTGAGCGATAGTTGGATAAGTGATGGTGCCCTCTGCAGTTACCGTTTTGCTACTCAGAATAATATTTGAGTTGGCATCCAGCACGGTATGGTAAGGGCCAAGAATATTGGCAGATGACAAGGCGATTTCACTGACTGCAGATTGGCTGTCAGTGAGATAAACAGTCTGGTGCCCTTCGGCGTAAGCAATGGCATACACAGAAAGATCGATGTGCTCAATAGAAGCCGCAGTCGCATCTGCAGCTGGCGACAAGACTGGGGCGACAGCTTGCGCCTCAACGCCCGAAACCAGCGCGAACAAAGAATACAGACTTAGGGCTAGATGATGTTTCGACTGCATGGCTGACGCGAAATTCTATGAAGAAAATAAGAGTAAATTACTCCTGTGTTTGTACCACTCGGCTCGGCCTGAGCGGGATACCTTTAATTTTCATACGTTCAGTCCGAGGATCTAAATACGCCACCAGCAGCGAACGTTTACTTTTCTCATTCACCCAGCGCGTGCGCCCAAAGGTTCGCCAGTCTTCCGCGAGTTTATACTTAAAATGCACATCTAATACATCATCCGAATTTGAAGATGGATCGAAGGAGGTAATTTTCATCGGCGGAGCAAGCACCCGTGTCTTGCCAATCAGGGCACGGATCTCGCTTCGCGAGAAGTTGATCAATCGGTAGGATCCTTCGGGGAATTTCGATAGACTACGATCGATGACCAGGGCTCCATAAGGCTGACTCCCTGAGCGTGGCACCAAAATAAGCAGCGGCTCTCTCACAGAGCTGGGAATTTTCACAGCTGCGATGACCGGATAGATGTCAGCGCCCTCTGCAGTTTTTTGGCGTTCGTGCAAAAAGACTTGCCCCTCTTCCGACAGAATCGCCTTGAACGGGCC
This sequence comes from Opitutia bacterium UBA977, assembly GCA_002292345.1. Taxonomy (GTDB): domain Bacteria; phylum Verrucomicrobiota; class Verrucomicrobiia; order Opitutales; family Coraliomargaritaceae; genus Lentimonas. The sequence continues at coordinate 20,262 of DBBT01000065.1, forward strand.
GAGGATATTGGCACTGGAAAGTGTCACTGCTTCGTACTCCCCGCTTTTACTATTCAGAAAGATTTCTTGATGCCCTTCCGCATATTGAAAAGTGAAGATGGATATTTTGACGGTGGCTGGCTGCTGTGCCAACAAGGACACGCCAGACAGAATGAGCGCGATGGTTACGAGACAAAGTGATTTCATAAGAAATAGAAGGAAGAGCGCTTACACCTCATCCGCCGAAAGCCAGCGAAAGGAGACGATATTAAAACGACGACCAAAGGCCTGATTGGTGATGCTAAGTGGAGCAATCGTGGTGGATTCTTGTTCGGCATCTACGAAATCGTGTTGGCGTTGTACCACAGCCTCACACCAAGCCTTGGTGATCTGTCCCCCGAAATCAGTGACTTCACCATAAGCGCGGATACGGAAGGTGTCGCCACGCACGGTGAGCGATGGTGCGAGACGGTTGAGTAAATCAGCTTGGGTGATTTGAGTCGCGGCTCCGTCTGAGGTATTTCCAGAGCCAGAGCCAGTGAGCTCGGAATTGTTTTTAGGAGCAGATAGCCCAAAATCGGTATTGAGAGCGGAATTTTCAATCGCAGTCTGCAGCGCACCCGAATTACCAGTCAAAGGATCACTGACGAGCTGTCGGTTAACAAACTCCGCCACCGATTGGAACGGGCCGCGCGCTTTGACCTC
>DBBT01000091.1 GCA_002292345.1 Opitutia bacterium UBA977
CTCAGCTCTCCTCCCTCAAGTCTCAGCTCTCTTCCCCTCAAGTTTCCCCAATGCTCTACCTCGCCATCGTCTCTATTATTTGGGCCTTCTCATTTGGTCTGATCGGTAGCGCCTTGGCGGGCGTGGATTCTTACTTCGTCGCGACGCTACGGCTCGGCTGCGCCACCCTACTCTTCCTACCTTGGCTTCGACCTAAAGCAATCGGCAAGCAAGACAGCCTGCGGCTCATCGTTTACGGCGCGGTTCAATTCGGGCTGATGTATGTCTGCTACATCAAGGCTTTCCATTACATACCCTCGCACCTCGTCGCACTCTTCACTGTGCTCACGCCGGTCTACGTCGTGCTGATCCACGACGCACGACAACGCCGATTCACGCCGCGCTATCTATTTGCCGCCCTACTGTCTGTGCTCGGCGCCGCTATCATTAAAGCCAAAGGCACGCCCTCGGGTGATATCTGGATCGGCTTCGGCCTCATGCAACTCGCTGGACTCGCGTTCGCCTATGGCCAAGTCGCCTATCGCGACTGGAAACGGCAGCATCCAGAAATCAACGATCACAACTGCTTCGCCATGCTCACCCTCGGCGGCACGCTCTGCGCTGCGATTTTCAGCATACTTTTTACCGACTGGGGAATGCTGGAAGTCAGCGCCTCGCAATGGCAAGCGCTGCTCTACCTCGGCTGCATCGCCTCCGGCCTCGGCTTCTTCCTTTGGAATAAAGGTGCGGCCCGCAGCAATCCCGGCACCCTCGCCGCATTTAATAACGCGGTCGTCCCGCTTGCCGTGCTCAGCTCTCTGTTTGTCTTCGGCGAGATTGAAAACACCAGCACCGAGACCCTCGTGCGCCTAGCCATTGGCGCAGCACTCATTGCGACTGCCGTAATACTCGGGCAACGACGTAGGTCTGCCGGAGATGGCGCAGCAAAAGCAGGATGAGCTAAGCATCGTCAAAGAAATTCCTAATACCTTTGCCCCGCAGCTCCCGCCAGATAAAGAACCCCGCCATCGTGCCACCGAGAAAATGAACCAGTTCAGCACGATCATTCTGAAAAAAAATGCCGCGGATGGGTATGCTGGTAGTCGCGCACAGTCTTGACGGCCTTACGACTGACTGATGGCTACTTTAATAATGCAGAATCGAGTGTCCGCTCACTCGAACGCTATCTGAGCCCGAAAAGGCTTGAAGCCAGCGAATTGCAGGGCAAATTACTCCGCTTTTCCAAATTTAGGCAGCTTTTTATATGAAAACACTCAAATTCGCAGTTCTTCCCGGTGATGGCATCGGTCCTGAAGTCATGACAGTCGCTCTCGACGTCCTTAAAGCCACCGGCGATAAATTCGGCTTTGGTCTCGAGTATGAGCATGCTGATATCGGTGGTATCGCCATCGACAACCACGGCGTGGCCTTTCCAGATTCGACCAAGCAAGTCTGCGAAAACTCCGAAGCGATCCTGTTCGGCTCCGTTGGCGGACCTAAGTGGGAAAGCCTGCCACCCAAAGAACAACCCGAGCGAGCAGCGCTATTGCCGATTCGTAAGGCATTCTCGCTTTACGCCAATGTGCGCCCAGGCCTGCTTTATCCACAATTGACTGAAGCCTCGCCACTCAAAGACAACCGCATCCCCAACGGCATCGATATCGTCTGCATCCGCGAGCTCACCGGTGGCATCTATTTTGGTCAGCCAAAGACCACCACCACACTTGAAAATGGCGAAGAGCAAGCGATCGACACGATGGTTTACAAGACCAGCGAAATCGAGCGCATTGCCCAAGTCGCCATCGACACCGCTAAAGCACGTGGCCACCGCGTCTGCTCCGTCGACAAGGCCAACGTGCTCGAAACGTCGGTCCTTTGGCGAAAAGTCGTCACCGCATACTTCGCCAAGAACGCACCGGAGATCGAGCTCAGCCACATGTATGTCGACAACGCCGCGATGCAACTCGCACGCGACCCAAACCAATTCGACGTGCTGTTCACTGAAAATATGTTCGGCGATATCCTGTCGGACGAGATGGGTGTTATCTGTGGCTCCCTCGGCATGCTGGCATCTGCCAGCCTCGGCGCGGAAAAGAACAAGCTCGGCTTCCCATTTGGACTGTATGAACCCTCTGGCGGTACTGCCCCAGACATCGCAGGACAAGGCATCGCCAACCCCTGCGCACAAATCCTTTCGGGAGCGATGATGCTCCGTTACAGCTTTGGCGAGTTCGAAGCCGCAGCTGCAATCGAAGCCGCAGTTGAGAAAGCCGTGACCAGCGGTACCCGCACCGGCGACATCGCCTTCGGCCTCGACTCGGTAGGCACCAAAGAAATGGCCGCCGCCGTGCTCGCCAACCTGTAATACGACAACGGCTTCGTTTTAGGAACCACGAATGGACACGAATCAACACGAATTCACAGGACCTTTTGCCAAAGAGGTTTATGACATCGTAGGGTGCGCCTTCGAGATTCTCAATGAATTGGGTAATGGTTTACTCGAAAAGCCATATGAGAACTCAATGGTCGTGGAATTCCAGCTGCGGAAAATCCCAGTTGCGCAACAAACGCGATTTCCGGTTCTCTATAAAACCATCCCGGTCGGGGAATATATCCCGACCTAATTGCGTTCAATTCAATTATAGTAGACACCAAAGTCATCGACCACATCACCAACATCGAGCGAGCACAGATGCTCAACTATTTGAAAATCACCGAACACAAAGTGGGCCTCATCATCAACTTTAAACGGCCAAAGTTGGAATGGGAACGCATCGTTTTATAACTCCCGTTCATTATCTATATTCGTGTTAATTCGTGTCCATTCGTGGTTCCAAATAACTCAGCCTCGCAGCTCTTCCTTTTATCATGACCTCCTCCGAAATCCGCCAATCCTTTCTCGACTTCTTTGCTTCGAAGCAGCACACGCCAGTGCCATCGGCTTCGTTGATGCCACAGTCGCCTGGCTTACTGTTTACCAATGCGGGGATGAACCAATTCGTGCCCTACTTCCTCGGCACCGAGAAGGCTCCTTATTCGCCGGCACGTGCGACAGACACGCAGAAGTGCATCCGTGCAGGCGGTAAACATAACGACCTGGAGGATGTCGGCTATGACACCTATCACCACACCTTCTTCGAAATGCTTGGTAATTGGTCGTTCGGTGATTACTTCAAAAAAGAAGCTATTGAATGGGGCTGGGAACTAATCGTCGATGTCTGGGGTGTGCCAGCCGAACGACTCTATGCCACGGTGTATATGCCCTCGGAAGGTGATCCCTCTTCGTTTGACCAACAAGCCTACGATTTATGGGCTGCTTTGTTTGAGAACAAAGGCCTCGATCCGAAGAAGCACATCATCAACGGCAACGTGAAGGATAACTTCTGGATGATGGGAGAGACCGGCCCCTGTGGCCCATGCTCCGAACTGCACGTCGATCTCACTCCCAACGGCGACAGCGCAGGCAAGCTGGTCAACATGGACTCCGATCTCTGCATCGAGATCTGGAACCTCGTCTTCATTCAATACAATGCAGAGGCCGACGGTAGCTTCCGCGACTTACCCGCCAAGCACGTCGACACTGGCATGGGCTTTGAACGCGCCTGCTCACTCATCCAAAACACCAAGGGCTTCACCGACTTTTCGCAGAAGCCCACCAACTACGCGACCGACGTCTTCCAGCCGATCTTTCGTACACTCGAAGCACTCAGCGGTAAGACCTACGCCGACATCTATCCCGGTGAAGGTATCGAAAAGTCCGATACACTCGAGCAAGCCATCGCCTTCCGTGTCATCGCCGACCATATCCGCACACTCAGTTTCTCCATAGCCGACGGCATTCTGCCGGGCAACACTGGGCGTAATTACGTACTTCGCCGCATTCTGCGCCGCGCAGTCAAATACGGTCGCGCACTAGGCTTCGATGGCAGCGAGCCTTTCCTGCCGAAACTCGTTGATACGCTGATTGCAGAGTTCGGTTCGGTCTTCCCTGAACTCGGCACCCGCGCCGAAGCGATTAAAGACACACTCGCCACTGAAGAAAACAGTTTTAATAAGACACTGGATCGCGGCCTACAATTGTTTGAAAGCGACGCGGGCAAATCGAATATCTTCCCGACGGAAGATGCCTTCAAACTTTACGATACCTACGGTTTCCCGCTCGACCTGACTGCACTGCTCTGCCGTGAGCGCGGCATCACACTCGATGAAGCAGCCGTCGAAGCTCGCATGGAACAAGCACGCGAATTGTCGCGCGCATCGCAAAAGAAAACCATCGTTCGTGCGCTTGACCTAAGCTCCGAAGCGACCACCGAATTCCTCGGTTTCGATGCCGACTCTTGCGAAGCAAAGATCCTCGAAATCCACCAACAAGACGGGCAAATCCTCATCATTACAGACAAGACTGTGCTCTTCACCGAAATGGGTGGCCAAGAAGGCGATATCGGCACAGCGACGATTGACGGTGTTACCTATCCTATAGTGGGTGTTCAGAAAATTGGCCATGCAACGGCACACATTCTTGAGGACGTTCAACACTCCACTTTTAGCGCTCAACAATCCATTACGATTGAACTCGATCGAACGCGTCGCCTGCCGATCGAATCGCACCACACCGCCACACACCTACTGCACTGGGCGCTACACGATGTCGTCTCGACCGACGCTTCTCAACAAGGCTCTAGCGTCTCGCCAGACCGCCTTCGCTTCGACTTTAATTCCAAGGCACTCACGCCAGCTCAAATCACTGAGATGGAAGACCAAGTAAATGCTTGTATCCAAAAAGCGGAGACAGTTTCTTGGATCGAGGTACCACACGTCGAAGTCAAAAAACGTGCAGACATCATGCAATTCTTCGGTGATAAGTATGGTGAGCTCGTGCGCGTCGTTCAAATCGGCGGCGAGTCGAAAGCGCTCAACGGCTACTCGATGGAACTGTGCGGCGGCACCCACGTGCGCAACACATCCGAAATTGGTTTCTTCAAGATCAAATCCGAAGGTGCCATCGCTTCTGGCGTCCGCCGTATCGAAGCCCTTTGCGGCCCAGCAGCGTGGAATTGGCTCAACGAAATCGCCGAAAAAGGCACGGCTGAAGAAAAGGTACTGCGGGCCAAGTTGAATCAGTCGAATCATTCGCTGCGTGAGGCACAACAGAGCCCGGTTGAGCATGCGGAATTTCCACATATCATGGGGGCGCTGCTCGCTGGAGGCAAAGATTCTCACCAGATCAATGCCACTGTCAAAAGTTACCAAGAGCATCTGGCTACTCTCAGAGAGGCATGTGTTGATGCGGACAAGAAGGTCAAAAAGATACAAGCTGCCGGTGCCGCCAAGATGGCCAACGTCATGCTCGAAAAGCAGGATTTAACCGCTAATCTAGTGATCCACGCCGAAGGCCCTGCTGCGCTACTGCAAGAATTGATGAATGGTCTCAAGCAACAGCAATTCACTCGAGCAGCCTTCTTCATTATCGACGATGGTGCGACGCTTCATCTCGGCGCACTATGCGGCGACGACGTACAGGCAGCTGGACTCATGGCAGGCAAGCTGATCCAAACCCTCGCCCCGATTGTCGGTGGCAAAGGCGGAGGCAAGCCAGACATGGCACGTGGTGCAGCTCCAGATCGTGCGAAAGCCAACGAGCTCGAAGCCGAAGCCAAGAAGGCACTGAGTGTGTAACTCGCAGCGTATCAGAAACACTGTAAGCGGTGTTAAGTCTCACTCCTACAAACGGATTAACGCTCCATGGACTGATAATAAAACAATCCTGCCAGCGCCAGCGCGTGGCCGATCTTACATTCCTTAGCCCACTTAAAGACTTCCGCTTCCGCAACCACGCGAATCTCCATCTCCTCGTGCTCATCCCATTCGGTGCCATCCGCATGCAATTCTACATTATCCGCAAAGACGACATGGCAATGGTTATTTAGAATCGCAGGGTTCGGACGACAGTGCCCAATCAAACGCCCGCTCTGAGCGACATAGCCGGTCTCTTCGCGCAACTCGCGCAATCCTGCGACCACCGGATCTTCACCGGCGTCAATAATACCCCCTGGAAACTCCCACGAGAGCGCATCAATGCCCCAACGAAATTGGCGCACCAGTATCAATTTCCCAGTACTGGTTCGGGCGATGACGATGACCCAGTCGAGTGAATCTATATAATAAAACTCACCTTCCGTGCCTTTGTTTGGATGACGATAGCGACGTGCGCGTAGATCCCATACGCGACAAGCGTTGAGGAGTTTATCGTCTAATAAGTCCCAGTTTTGTGGAGCACCAGTCTCGTCCGGGTCGGACATTACTTTGCAGGGATTTGAATCGTTTGGCCAATTGCCAAACGGCGTGGGTCTGCATCTGGATTCGCATCGAGAATCGCTTGTACGGCGACGCCAAACTTGCCCGCAATCTTCCCAAAATTATCTCCGGATACGATTACATAAGTGCTAGCAGCTCCAGGAGCAGCTATGGCGGCGGGAGATCCGGTATCGTTCGATGCAGCACTCGCTTCCTGGGACGCTGGCACTGCGCGAAAACCCACGGCGGCAAATTCATTCAGCATCTCTGCGGTCTTTACGATTTGCGCACGATTGGTATTAAGTTCACCAGCCAGCTTTTTAACCGCTTGTTCACCTTGCGAGCTATAAATTCGCAGACGGTTCACAGTCTTAGACTGCTCGGAAATTTGGGCAGCAAGCTCCGCGACCTGAGTCTGAAACCCATTGATCACCTTTTCGATCTTGGCCGAGCTGGTTGCGCCCGCGGAAACCGACTCATCGATCGGGTTCAGCCGTTGATTTGCGGTCAGCCCGAAATATAGGCCAGCACCACCGAGAACGATCCCCAGCACTGCGAGTGCGACGGGAACCATATTACTAGGGGATTGATTAGCGTCATCTTCCATAAACTGAGCACGTTAAGACATTTACTGAACTGTGCAAGCAAGGGATACGCGATGTTGCCACTGAGGCAAAATGTTCCCAACTTAGGGATAATGCCGAACCAACCAGAGCCTTCAAAGCGACTCACACGCCTGCTACTATTACTGCTAGTCCCAGCACTGATTAGTGCCGCTGCGGTTTACTATATCTGGAACGCACATCCCGATCTCGAATACTGGAAAACGCTCGTCTCCAGCGGATATACTTATCTGGCAGCGCACCCGATCTTATTAGTGGTAGTATTAGCAACGCTGCCGGGTATCGGATGTCCCTTGAGCCCCCTCTTGATCATCTTTGGAATTGTCATAGGACCACGCTTTGGGCTACCCGCGACTTGCGCGTTGGGCATTGCCGCGACCAGTTTCTGTTCGATTTGGACTTATGCCTTAGCCTCCGGTCCTCTGCGGGTCTTTTTGAAGACACATCTATTGAAAAAATGGGACATACCCGAGTTCTCGGATAGCAACGCACTACGGCTCGGTATTATTATTCGAATCACCCCAGGCATCCCTTATCCCGTACAAAACGTCGCGCTCGGCGTAATGGGGATGCGCTTTAAGACCTACCTACTCGCATCTCTACCAGCACAGAGCCTCTACACTATCGGATTCATTATCACCGGAGGCGCACTTTTCGAAGGCCGAGCCGGACTGGCGATTACTGGTGTTTTGCTCCTCATCGTCATTATCCTCGTCACGCGGATGTTGAACAATCGAAGTATCAGCCATGTTGGATAATCTTATTAGCCCTGCCTCTGAACAGGTGTTAAAAGTCACCGAACTAACGAGCCAGATCAAGGCACAGCTAGAGGGGCGCTTCACTCAGATTTGGGTGCAAGGCGAAGTATCCAACCTCAGAAGGCAAAGTTCGGGGCATGTCTATTTCTCACTCAAAGACGCTGGCAGTCAGCTTCCCTGCGTGCTCTTTGCCCGCGATGCCGCACAACAAGGATTTCAACTGGAAGACGGCATGGAAGTGTTACTGTTCGGCAGCCTGTCGGTCTATGCACCGCATGGCCGCTACCAGTTGATCGCCAAGGTGACCGTGCAAAGTGGTCAAGGGCGTTTGCAAATGGAGTTTGAACGGCTGAAGCAAAAACTCGCCGCTGAAGGCTTGTTTGAAAAAGCGCGTAAGCACTCGCTGCCTGCGCTGCCAATGCGCATCGCCGTGGTAACGTCTCCGACAGGTGCTGCACTGCAAGACTTTGTGCGCATTCTACGTCGGCGTAATTACAAGGGCGAAGTCGTGATTTTCCCAGCACGCGTACAAGGTAAAGGAGCCGAAAAAGAAGTCGCCGCGATGCTCGAATATGCCGGAGCGAGTCAGGATTTTGACATCGTCGTCATCACTCGTGGCGGTGGCAGTATCGAAGACCTCTGGGCCTTTAACGAAGAAGTGCTGGCACGCGCGGTTGCGGCCTGCCCACTGCCGGTAATTTCAGCAGTGGGCCACGAAATTGACACCGTCCTGACTGACTACGCTGCCGACCAGCGTGCCGAAACGCCTTCAGCAGCAGCCGAGCTAATCTCATCACTGATGATCGAAGCCGAGCAACGCCTAGAGCAAGCTGAGAGCAACTTGCTGTATTGGACCGAGACCGGCATCGCCGAGCGTCGCCTAAATCTCAGCGCACTTCATTCGAAAATGCATATTATCGCGCCCGAACGTCAGGTCGAAATGCTCGGTATGAAGCTTGACGATCTCGAGAATCATCTCAGTCAAACGCTGCAAACTCGCCTGCATCGCGAACGCACAAAGCTCGCCCAACATTCACAAAGCCTCGCCGAGCATCACCCCCGCATCAAGATCAGTCTAGCACACCAAGCACTCGGAAATTTCCAGCAGCGCTTTAATCGCGCGACACAAGTCGACACACTCAAAAAAAATGAGCATCTCTTAAATCTACACAAACGACTGAACAACAGTAGCTTAAAAGCTACATTGCGACGCGGCTTCGCCGTGCTAAAAAGTACCGATGGCGCGATTATCAGTAGCGCCCAGATCGGCCAAAACGAAGATCAACTCACCGCTCAATTGAATGACGGTGCAATCACACTAAAAGTACTAAAATAAATTTATGCGCCCTCATAGGTTCAGCAAATAGTTGATCTGTCATTTAGTGAAGGTTAGTCTCGAATCCTTTGATGCGCAGTCGAGCATTCGCCCCTCACTTTTAGTCATCTCGCCCGTGACGACCGAATATCTCCCAAACTCGTAAAAGAATCTTAAATAAAGAGCCGAAGACCCTTGAATCCTGCTGAATTCAGTTTACCTCGCAAAATTCTGGCATACTGTTCCAATTAATTATGAGTGAAGAATCAGAAGAGCCAAAAGCGCCCAAACTAAAATTATCCAGCTCGAGAAATCAGCCGGAAAAACTGAAAAGTGCCCGTTCAGCGAGCGCAACCTCAAGTGCCAGCGCCAGTCTTTCCTCAAAAACAGACGCCTCACCGTTAGAGACTCCCAGCACCGCGAGCAAGCCAGCACCCGTACTCAAGGCGACCCCATCGCCAGTCGAGGTGAAACCACCGCCAGTCAAGCTAACACCGCCTCCTCAGGCGCAGCAACCCGCGCCCCGCACAAGTGGCAGTGCCTCAGCAAAAATCAAGGAATCCGCCACAGCAGCCACCGAATCTCCGAAAAAAGATAATCACTTGAGCAGCATTCTAATCGTTGCCGCCATACTATTTATACTTGCCGCAGCCGCAGGTGGCATCTGGTTCCTACTTCGTAGCGATGAGCCCGAACAGGTTGAAGGTACTGAGATCGCTGCACCCGCAGCAGCCCCGTCCAATCCAGTCGAACGCGCAAAAGCCAGCATCGCAACAGTGCCTGACCGTAATCTGGATAAAGCACTTGAGACTGAACCGGCCCCCGAGCCGAGCACTCAGGTGTTAGCAGAGCCGATCGCAGCAGAGCTCATTGCAGTAGAGCCCAGCCCAACAATCCCCATCAGCCTCAAAGAATCCGTATCAAAGTATTTACAAAATATCCATATCGGCGGCATCCGGACGGGCGAGCGAGCTCGGATCATGCTCGATGGCGAAAACTACAACATTAACGACACCGTAGAAGCCACCACTGGCCTAGTATTTATAGGAATTCGTGACCAACGGTTGCTATTTAAAGACCGCAACGGAATAATATATGTTAAAAGCTTCTGATTGCACTCTACTAAAAAATCATTTCTTATACGCACAATTATGAAAGTGAAAGCAACAATCCTCTCCATCCTCACACTCACTGTAGTCTTTTTTTCTGGCTGCACGACACCAGTCGCAATCGATCCGATGACAGGTCAACAGCAGACTGCGAAATACCAATCCGGTTTCTTCTACGCGCCTATTACAGATGATGCGAACGCTGTTTTCTTGACCGCAATTCGCGTAATAGACGACATGGGACTTCTTCGAACTGGCGAAATCCACAAAGATGACTATATCAAGATCTTCGCTCGTCAAGTCGGCGACAAAGAAGTGGTAGTTCGCATCCAGCAAATCGCAGCAGGCGAGTCTGAAATACGTATTCGTGTTGGCGTGCTAGGCGACCTGCCACAATCGCAGATCATCTACGCAAAGATCCGCGACGCAATGTAGTCTCGACTACAAAACCTTTCCAAACCGCCTTTCCACTTGGATCGGCGGTTTTTTTATGTTTTCTTCAACTCCTCTGAATCATCTTTTACACCTAAAACAAATATGAGCTCACCATTTACCATCATCGGCGTCGGCAGCCCCATCGTCGATGCTATCGCACAAGTCCAAGACAACTTCATCGAGCAAATCGATGGCGACAAAGGCGGAATGGTACTCGTCGATGCCCCTACGATCGAGATGCTGCTAAGCTCCCTACCCGAGACCCCAACTAAAGCGCCTGGCGGCTCTGCGGGTAACACTCTGTTCGCGCTCGCACGCATGGCGAACAACACCTGTTTCCTCGGCAAAATAGGCAACTGCTCAGAAGGCGAATTCTACCAGCAGCAATTCATTCAACTCGGCGGCGATAGTTCCCGTTTCAAAATCGGCGAGCAAGCCAATGGCCAATGCATCTCGCTGGTCACGCCCGACGGAGAACGAACCATGCGCACCAACCTCGGCGCCGCGATGACCCTTGCGCCCGAAGAAATTTCAGCCGCAGATTTTGCCGGATGCGATCATGCACACATAGAAGGCTACCTACTCTTTAATGAAGCACTGATGATGCGTGTGCTCGAATCCGCCAAAGCCGCAGGCTGCACCATTAGTCTCGATCTCGCCTCATTTGAGGTGGTCCATGCGACCAGTGCCATTTTGCCAGCCATCCTACGCGACTACGTCGATATCGTCTTTGCCAACGAGGAAGAGGCCGAAGCATTCACAGGAATCAAAGATGACTACCATGCCATGGCCACGAAGCTCGCCGAGTATTGTGAGATCGTCGCCGTCAAAGTCGGGGCACACGGCTCATACATCGCACACCACGGTGAAGTCACTAAAATCGAACCAATGCACGCCGCCAAAGTTATCGACACCACTGGTGCCGGTGATCTCTGGGCAGCAGGCTTTCTGCACGGCTGGTCACATCAACTCGACCACGCTCAATCTGCAAAAATAGGCTCCATCCTCGGCGCCGCCGTCGTGCAAGTCCAAGGCAGTGTGCTCCCTGCGCATGTATGGGACGACGTCATGAGCGCGATCCAAGTATAACCCTCCAGTCTCAGCCTTCAGCCCTCAAGTCATGGACCCCGATCAAATCACCACACTCATCGAAGACATTGCCAAGCGCGCACGCGCCGCATCCCTCGAACTAGCCACGCTCTCCACTGAAGCGAAAAATGGTTTTCTTAAACAGCTCGCGCAAAAGCTAGTCGAACAAACCGATGACATTCTAAAAGCGAATGTCCTCGATTTGGAAGCAGCCAAGGCCATGGAGCTCTCCGGACCTATGTTGGAGCGTCTCAGCCTATCCGCCGAGCGTATCGCAGATATGGCTGCAGGCGTGATTCAAGTCGCATCCCTCCCCGACCCTGTCGGCGCAGAGATCGAGCGCCTCTCTCCACCCAAAGGCTTTGACCTGCGTAAGATTCGTGTGCCAATGGGCGTCATAGGCATCATCTATGAATCACGCCCAAATGTGACGGTGGACTGTGCCATTCTTTGCCTTAAATCAGGCAACGCCTCAATCCTTCGCGGCGGTAAGGAAGCGTATCATAGTAATATGAAGCTCGCCGAAATTATTCGTGCAACACTCAAAGAAACAGGCATCAACGAAGACGCCGTCCAAGTCATACCCACCACTGACCGATCGGCGCTCAACGTCTTGCTCAAGCAAGATGATACGATCCACTGCATCATCCCCCGTGGCGGCGAAAGCCTCATCCGCTTCACCGTCGAGAACAGCCGTATCCCAGTGATTAAGCACTACACTGGAGTCTGCTCTATCTACATCGATGCCGCAGCAGATGCGGACAAGTCCGAATCGATTTTAATCAACGCTAAATGCCAACGACCTAGCGTCTGCAATGCAGCGGAAAATCTCATCGTGCATCAAGGCGCCACCGCACAGCTTCCACAACTTGCCAAAGCACTACATGACAACGGCGTCCAGCTGCGTGTAGAGCCAAAGGCCAAAGCAATCCTCACAGGCACAGGCCTGCCATTGGTGGATGCCACGCCTGAAGATTTTGGCACCGAATATTCCGACCTAATCATCTCAATCGCAGTGGTTGCAGATACTAAAGCCGCCATCGAGCTGATCAATGCCAATGGATCAGGACATAGCGATGCAATCATTACCGAAGATACCGATGCCGCACGTCTCTTCCTTGCGAGAGTCGACGCATCCACCGTCTATCACAATGCTTCAACGCGCTTCACTGATGGCTTCGAATTCGGCCTCGGTGCGGAGATTGGCATTTCAACCGACCGCCTACATGCCCGAGGCCCCATGGGGCTCAACGAGCTGTGCACTTATAAATACGTGATCCACGGAAAAGGCGAAATCAGGTAAGCACGCAAAACACATCTGCATAAGCAAAGCCGTCGAAATCAGCTCCCGAGTTTCGCTACACCAAAACCTCTACTGCTTTGGGTCGATAAATGGGCTGCTTGGCTTCGACTCGTCTTCGGCCATTTTCTGTTCTGTTTTCAGGCGCAGTTGGCCGCAGGCTGCATTAATATCGTGTCCCTTCTCGCGACGAATTGTCACCGACACACCGCCCTTGCGCAGCACATCAACAAACGCATCCTGACGAGGCACGCTGGGGCGCTGCCACTCTAGTCCCTCAACCTTGTTGTAAGGGATGCAATTCACGTGTGCATGTAGATCACGGGCGATTTTAGTTAACGCCTTGGCCTGATCAAGGCTGTCATTGACGTTCTTGATCATAATAAACTCCAGCGTCAACATTCGGCCATGCTTCTGTTGAAAAGCTTTCACCGCCGGCAACAGCTCTTCCAACGGATACTTTTTATTGATCGGCATGATCTGGTCACGCACTTCATTGGTCGCACCGTGCAGCGAAATCGCCAGTCGCACAGGCACACTTTCGTCTGCCAGCTTCAGAATCTGTGGCGCTAGGCCTGAAGTCGAAACCGTAATACGGCGGGCACCGAAATTGAGGCCCCAATCTGCATTTAAAATCTTAATCGTCTGTACCAATGAATCATAGTTCGCGAGCGGCTCACCCATACCCATGAACACGATGTTATCAAACGAGGCGATCTCTTCCTTAGCACGCTTGGTATGCGCATCCTCACGGCGGCAAATATGCATCAACTGCGACACCACCTCCGCCGCCATCAAATTACGCCGAAAGCCAGCGAGCCCCGAAGCGCAAAACTTACAGCCATAAGCGCAACCCACCTGAATCGACACACATACGGTTTTGCGTGAATTCTCCTGCCCCACTCCCGTCTGTGGCGCACGGATCAACACCGTTTCGATCAAAGACTTGTCTTCCAATTCCAGCAACAGCTTCTGGGTGACATCGTCCGAGCGCTTATCAATTAACGATGAAGTCGGATATAAAATATAGTGAGTATCCAGCCAAGCGCGAAAGGCCTTCGGCAAATTGCTCATAGCATCCCACTGGTCCACGCGCTTCTTGTAAAGCCACTCCATCACCTGTTTCGCACGAAAGCTCGGAAAGCCCGCCGCTTCGACACTCACTTTGAGGCTTTCTAGGGTTTCGCCAAATAGGCTCGGTTTTTTCGGGGTAAATTTCACGAGGGCGACGTTGCACGGATTTCTAAGAATCTCCACCGAAATCTGACTACTGAGGGTTCGTGTTTGCAAAAATTAAAAAGCTCAACAATATAAGTGAACAGATGAGCACATTTTATCAAACCACCCGTCGGATTAAAGACATGGTCGCCAGCGAGCGTCCACAAGAGCGATTAGCCAAACACGGCGCCAAAGCACTCAGTGATTGTGAAATCCTCGCGATGATTTTACGCAGCGGGCCCCGTGGTATTGATGTCCTCACCATGTCCAGCGATCTACTCAACGCCGCAGGCTCACTCACTCACCTACTGCGCTGGACGGCCGCTGACTTCCAAAAGATTAAGGGGATCGGCACCGTTAAATCGCTTCAATTGATGGCAGTCATGGATTTCGCGCGCCGTATTTTGCAAGAAGACGATTCGGTCGAAACAATCTTCGATACACCCGAAGTCGTGGCAAACCACTTTCGCACTCTGATCGCAGGCGCAGAAGTCGAGCATTTTTGGACACTCTGCCTCGACCGTAAAAATCGCTTAATTCAACGCATCGAGGTCACCGTGGGAACGGCGTCTTCGTGTCTCGTGCACCCCAGAGAAGTATTCAAGGAAGCGATCCGCCTGAGCGCATCGGCCATCCTCGTCGCTCACAACCACCCTAGCGGTGACCCCGCTCCTAGCCGTGCCGACATACAAGTAACTCGCCAACTACGCGAAGCCGCCAAAGTCATTGGCATCGACCTACTCGACCACATTATTCTTGGTCAAAAGAACAAAGACCCTAGAGGTATCGGTCTCTATAGCTTCAACGAAGCAGGCTTGATTTAGCCAAAAATCTAGGGCTTTTGCACCGCCCAGAAACGGCAATCATCAGAAAAGGCCGCCACTTCCGGTGACTCGTGCGCGAGTTGCGAGCGCATCACAGTGGCCTCGACTCGAAAACCGACCCGTGCAAGTACTGCCTCCATTTCCTGCACAGAGGGCACGTGCATATAGTGATCACCATCAGCGGTCGCTTCCGTGCGATCACCATAATCATCCAAGTCAGCCGATTGATTGGCCTCTTGCCAGCGGCGCTGTTCTTCGATCCAGAAGCTGCGGTGCGGTGAGCGATCACGATCATGCGAGGTAAATACAAACCAAGCGCCTGGCCGAATCACTCGATAGATTTCACTCAGTGCCTGCTCGCGTTGAGCGGCCTGCGGGATCTGCATCAGCCCATTAAACCCAAAAATGGCACCATCAAAAGCGTTGTCATCAAATTCCAAATCCGTGGCATCACAGACACGCAGCGGGATATTGTATTCCAATAAGGTAGATAGATGGCGCGCTCGCTTGATCATCTTTCGTGAATAATCGGTCGCCATGATATTGGTGTAGCCCAACTCATGCAGCCCAAGGGCAATCCTCCCAGCCCCACATCCTAGCTCGAGCAAGGAATCACTGGGCTCAAAGACGCGAGTAAATATCTTTTCCTCTGATTGCCACAGCCCCAAACGCTCAGCTGCGTTTGCGTAGTGTTCTACCACAGATTCAGAATCAAAATATTTGAGCACAGTTTCGCGATCCATTCTCAAAACAAACGACGCACACGCCCGATTTGGCAATTCTTATCTAGTGCACGACCCTCTATAAATTCACACAATTAGTGACATCTACTTCTTGCCACCGGAATCGTTATCTCCAAGGTCTGACTTACTTTTACAACATGGTCGCTTTACTCAAAACGCTTATCCTACTGATCATCGCCACCGCATTGGCCATTACGGCGCTGCTAGTGCCAGCACAGATACGCTCCGTTGATCCGACAGTGGTCGAGCTCGCCGGCGCTAACAGTAGCTCAGTTGAAGACAAGATTTGGGAGGAAATCAATGCCGCCTATGTCGGCCCCGCACAACGATTCGCAGCAGCGACCGGCAGTCAAGACCCCGCCCAGCAGACGCAAATCCAACTGCTCTTAGACCAAAATCCGAACTTTGCCAGTAGCGGCGGGCCTAACCGCGACTTTGAAGATTTACTCAAGCGCAGTGTCACTCAGCGTAAAAGTCGCGCCGTCATCCCTCAATTACTGCCTCGCAGCGAACGCGCCTCACTCACCGAATCACTCTCCACTTCGCGTAATCGCAACGTCACCGCACTTCTAAGCATTCGCGACATCGCTGGCCTGTCACGCCTCCACCCAGCGAGTCACGCAGCTGGTGCTCCCTATGATGCAGGCGTGCTGACACTCGCGCTTCTCATCGAAGCTGGCCATTTTCAACCCAGCCTCGCCCAACAAATTGGCAATCTGGCAACTTTAGCCGCAGGTTATAATCCAGAGGCTACCATCGCCTGCGAAGATTTAGTCATCGGCACCCTCTCCCTCGGCCGTCAACTCGACTACACCTCATTAGTCAGTCTTGCAGAATTGACCGAAACACTCGGCGATTGGTCGCAAATGGCCGCTCTCTTTCGCGCACAGCCAGATCGAATTGCCGAAAACTACACCGCGTTGCGATTCTCAGAATCTCCCGACACACTTTATCGCTACCTCGCAGAGCAAACCGAAACTGGCAATCAAGACCTAGACTTTGCATTACGCCATGGTCCTGGAGCCGTGAGCCATTTAATTCATACCGAGCAGCCGCTCTTTCAAGCCAGCTCAATACCAGGCACTGTCCTAAGCCTCCTAGCGCCCTTCCGTCCGCAGATCTTCGTCGAGATCACACTGCATAACAATACACTCGGACAAGCCCTCAAATTTGCTCTGCTCTTCCTCGCTGGTTTAGCGTTCGCATTTGCCATGGGCAGTGCGTGGCGCAACAGTTTGGGCAATACCAGCACGGTATCGCGCAGCAACCCGATGGTCATGGCACGCGATATACTCATTAGCTTCGTCGTCGTCCTCACCATCTGGACCATCTTCGAACCCAACATCCTTAAATCTAAAGAATCTGTTTCAGACTCCGGGCCACGCATCGAATTTGCCGTAGCCGACTCACTTCAATCCATCAAATCACCCGTCAAATCCATGCAAGAGATCAACCAAGTCACACTCCTCGTCCTCGCCCTGTTCTTTATTATACAGCTCGTGATCTACTCGTTCTGTCTAATCAAGATCAAAGAAGTCAGCAAACAAGCACTCAGCTCAGACATGAAGCTGAAGCTACTCGATAACGAAGAGAACTTATTCGACTTCGGGCTCTATGTCGGTCTCGGTGGCACCGTGCTGTCCTTAATCCTCGTCGCAGTCGGCATCGTCGAAGCGAGCCTCATGGCTGCCTATGCGTCCACCTTGTTCGGTATCCTCTTCACCGCGATCCTGAAAGTGATGCACCTTCGCCCCTACCGCCGCCAACTGATTCTCAGTGCTGACGCCGCTTAAACGGCATCCACTTAAAACAACAAAAGCGAACTGTAACAGGTATGAAGGTCGCTACTTTCCGACGTCGTTACCGATGACTTCCCACGTTTCAATTTTCCTACTCCGCCTACTATGAACAAAACCTTGATGCTAGTCATTTGTGACTTCCTCCTCCTGAGTATGTTGGCGCTCGCACGCTTCGATCCACCCGAAGAGCGCCCTGACGTGACACTCGATGCCACCGCCGCCTCCGCGACCGCAGAGGCCGAACTAATTAGCCTGCTCGAAGAGTCCCTGCAGTCGGAACTCGAGTCCCGCTCAGGCCTAAGCGATGATCTCACTGAAACACGACAAGACCTCGAAAAACAGGCGCTCAATCTCGCCGAACGCGAAGCTGCGCTCGCAGCCACTCAGAAAAGCTTACAAGAAAAAGCAACTGAAGCCGCACAACTCACCGTCGCCAAAGCAAACATTGAAGCCGATCAAGCCAAGCTTACTGAGGAAAAAGCCCAAGTCGAAGCGGATCGCCAAGCCCTAGCTCTGAAATTTGAAGCCACTCGCGCCGAGCTCGAGAGCGCTCAGACTGAGCGTATCGAACTCACCCAGACTCTCGGCCAACTTAAACAAGAATCGTCCGTCTCTAAAGAACGTCTCACACAAGCAGAGAAAGATCTAATCACCCGCGAAGTAGCCCTCGCTCAACGTGAAGCCCAGCTCAAAGCCGCTCAAGCCGAGACCAAAAGGCTCAATCAAGAGCGGGAGGCACTGAACAACCAACTCGCAGTCGCCAAGGCCGAGCGCAGCCTACTGGAGCAAAATCTAATTAGCGAAAAACAAGACAAAGCACAGGCACAGGCACATGCGTCACGGCTCACTGAAAATGTATCCCAACTCGGGCAAGGCGTCTCCGAACTGGCCCAGAGCTCGGAAGAAATTATTCAAGAAATGGATGCGAGCCGGCCACGCACGATGAGCGAAATTTTCACACGCTTTCAAAACAACCGTGCCACGATTCACTTCACCTCTTCAGAAAAACCGCGTATAGGCAGTCCCACGACGCAACACTACGAAAGTAAAAGTATCCTAATTGCGGATGCTGAAGGGACTTACCTCGTCACGCACACCGCAGACACACCTTTTGCCTTCTTCAAGAACCCTGACAGCCTCCTCAGCGTGCAACTGGAAGTCACACTCGCGGGCCGCACCTTCCCGATTAATCAAATCGCATTCCTCAGCGCCGACCCTCGACTGATCTACATCCCACTGCCGAAACGCACCGTCGAGGCTTCAGGCCTAGAAACCTTCGAACTAGCAATACAACCAGAACGCTGGGAAGAAGCAGTCCTCGTTAAAAACGACGAGACCAACTTTGGTCGCACAGGATTTCGCCGCCTAACCAGCAGTGAGCGCTTCCTCAAGATGGAGCGCCCTGCCCTCGGCGAACTATTTGCCGACTTCGCATCCTCGCGCGGTGATCTAGCCTTCAGCAAAAACAGTCAATTCATCGGCGTACTAACCGACTCGAAACACGCTGTTGTAATTGACGCTTTTCTCGCTAGCGCATTTGGCAACTTAGGTGCCAACTTTAACAAAGAAGCAAGTGCCGCCACAATCCGACGCTTAAAAGAACGCGTCCGCAAACTGCCGAATGAGGTGCAATAGTTGGTGGTTGAATGTTGCTTGCTACTTCCCTCAACGAACTACTTTCAACGATCCATCAAACCCTAGCCTTTTACACCGCTAGCGAGCACCGTCTGAAAATTCGGCGCTTCGGCTTCTTGAGCGACGACATTGACTTCGATCTGACGGAAGCCTGCTTCTTTTAAAAACTGATAGAGTTTGTTCTCTGAGAATCCCAGCCAAACGTCGGCATAGAGCTCGTGGGCTTTCTCGAACTGGTGCTCCAAGAGGTCGATAATGATTAGTTTACCCCCAGGCTTTAAAATACGGGAGGCTTCCTGTATCGCCTGCTGCGGATGCTGGGCATGGTGCAGTGCCTGACTGAGCAACGCTAAATCAAATGCCTCATCCTCAAGTGGAACGGCTTCGATGTCACCCAACTTGTAGCTTAAATTAGTAAATCCATTCTTCTTGGCCAGCTCACTGCCGAACTCGACCATCTTCGGAGAATTATCGACACACACAATTTTCTCGGCGCGACGTGCCAGTAATTGAGACAGTAGCCCCTCGCCTGCTCCCAAATCTACGACCTTAATTTTCGGCGTTAGATGCAATAAGAAATGGCCAATCGCTTCCCAGCTGCGGCCTGGGCAATAGTTTTTGCCCAGTCTCCCAGCTACGGAATTAAAATATTGTTCCGACTGCTGCTTACGCTTCTCCAAAATGCGCTTCAAATTAGCAGTGTCCTCGCCGATCTGCGTGGTGCCTTCCACCGCAGCACAGGCCGCTTGCAACAACGCAGCATCTTTTGCATCAAAGACACTTAATGCGTAAAATGTCTTTTTTCCCTCGCGGCGATCGTGCACCAACTCGCCCTGCCGAAGAAGCCCGAGGTGCGAAGAAATGCGCGACTGCCCCATATCCAATACGTCTTGGAGTTCGGCGACCGATAGTTCCTCTTTTGCCAACAATGAGAGAATACGCACCCGGGTCGAGTCCGCCAATAGTTTCAATATTTCCCAAGAGTCCGCCATATATGAGATCGTTCATATTATAAACATCCCCGTGATGGCGAGTTGATATTTCACCACAGCCAACCTACTGTGCGAGATCCTTGGCTATGCTTGTGCTGCTTTAGCGAGCGCTTCTTTAACCTGAGCAGTAATTGCACTCCAGTCCTTGTTGGCGATTTGTGACTTAGTTGCCAGCCATGAGCCGCCAATTGCAAAGACTTCAGGAATCGAAAGGTACTCGTTCATATTGTCGAGCGAGACACCACCAGTTGGGCAGAATTTAACACCGAGATTCGCATACGGAGCCGCCATTGCTTTGAGCATTTTTGGGCCACCAGCAGATCCAGCAGGAAAAAACTTAAGGTACTCACAGCCAGCTTTGAGCGCCGCTTGGATGTCGGAAGACGTCATGATGCCTGGAATAAACGGGATGTTGTTCGACTTAAAATAAGCGATCGTTTCTGAATCTGTACCTGGCGCGAGGCCGAACTTACTGCCTGAATCAATCGCAATTTTCGCCTGCTCCAGCGTGACAACTGTGCCCGCGCCAACAAGCATCTCAGGAAATGCATTCGCAATCGATTCGATCGCACCAGCGGCTGCTGCTGTGCGGAAAGTGACTTCGATAATATTAAGACCGCCTTCAAGTAGTGCGTTGGCGAGTGGCTTAGCATCTGCAATATCGTCGATGACAATGACGGGGATGACGGGAAACTGGTCGAGTGCTAACATAATTAAATAAGTTTTTTGAGGTTCGGCTTGAACTGGGTATCTAACTAACTTCGAGTCTAGCGATCCACACGTGCACCGCCGCCAGCTTTGATCTTTTTCACTTCTTTAAGTGAAGCCATCGTGGTGTCCCCCGGTGTCGTCATGGCCAGTGCGCCGTGCACACATCCATAGTCGACTGCTTCCTGCGGGTCGTTTTCGGTCAAGAACCCATAGATCAGGCCCGAAGCAAAACTATCGCCACCGCCGACTCGGTCGAGGATCTCAAGGCATGGAAACTTAATCGACTCAAAAAATTCGCCGTCATGCCAAGCCAGCGCGGCCCAGTCATTGACAGTGGCAGTCTTCACTGCGCGCAGTGTTGTGGCAGTGACCTTGAAGTTCGGAAATTCTTTAATCGCTGTGGCGATCATCCTCTTAAACGCATCAACTGGAATCTGTGAAATGTTCTCATCGACACCCTCTACTTCGAAGCCAAGACAGGCGGTAAAGTCTTCTTCGTTACCGATCATTACATCGACATATTTGGCAATCTCGCGGTTCACCTCTTGGCACTTAACAAGGCCGCCAAAGTCTTTCCAAAGCGACGGTCGATAGTTCAAGTCGTAGCTGACGATGGTGCCGTGCTGCTTCGCGCATTTGACTGCTTCGAGCACAACATCTGGAGTGGTCTCACTCAGAGCGGCGTAGATCCCACCAGTGTGGAACCATTGCACGCCGCGTTTACCGAAGATCTCTTCCCAGTCAATGTCTCCAACCTTGAGCTGACTCGCTGCGGTGTTGCCACGGTCAGGGCAACCCACTGCGCCGCGAATACCGAACCCGCGCTCGGTAAAGTTGAGGCCATTACGGACCGTGCGGCCTATCCCGTCGTAGTCCACCCATTTGATGAACTGCGTATCCACTCCCCCCTGAAGGATAAAGTCTTCGACCAGACGGCCAACTGGATTGTCAGCAAAGGCAGTCACCACGCCAGTCTTTAGGCCGAAGCAGCGCCGCAATCCGCGAGCGACGTTATATTCGCCGCCCCCTTCCCATGCCGTAAATTGACGAGCGGTATGCGCCCGGCCTTCGCCGGGGTCAAGGCGCAGCATCACTTCTCCAAGAGAGATGCATGCGTATTCACAAGAGTCAGAAGATTTAATGTCGATCGCCATGAGTTGTCTGTTTTTCTAAGTGTTCTGTGTATTAGAAAATTGATTGCGCAGAACAGCATTCGCGAGCATTTAATTGGTATCCGTATCGATGAAGTCAAACGGCTGAGGAACTTCACCGATGAGACGGTCGCGGCATCAACTGGATTTTGCCACGCGCCTGATTTTAGTAAGACCTTTAAGCGAAGAATAACATGCATTTGCCCGCTTTTTAATCGGCTGTATCGTCGTGCGCCGACTAGCAAACGCAACCGTGGCAACCTAGTTGTAATTGGCCACGTAGAGGAGATACGCCGCTCGCTTAGAACCTGCATGCACCTTTGCGGGCACCTTAGTGACACGAAATCCGGCGCGGTTAAGACGATCTTCGAATCGAAGATCTGGGCCAGCAGACCAAAAAACCGCACGCCCAGTAGGCTTCAATGAACTACGCATCCAGCGCAAGCCACTGTTCGAATAGAGTGATGTATTCGTTTCCGAAACCATTGCAACCGGGCCGTTGTCTACATCCATTAAGATCACATCGTAACGCGCACGCTCAGCCTTGCGCACATAAGCAACTACATCTGTGGTATGAATCTCTACGCGAGGATCATTCAACAACGCGCCATTCAGAGACTTCAAATACTCGCGGTTCCAGCTGACAATTTCCGGCAACAGTTCAACCAGTTCGATCACCACGCTCGCCCCAGTGTTTTCCAATACACTGCGTAAAGTAAAGCCAAGCCCGAGCCCACCGATCAAGATCCGCGCCTGAGCGTCACGATCCAATAGCTCGACGCCAATTTCGCCCAATAAAATCTCCGACGCATTCGCCCCTGAGTGCATCAACTCTTGCCCACTATAACTGATGCAATACTTACCATCATGCTCATACAGGGTCATGGCACCACCATCAGCAGTCGTCGACTCTGCAAGTTTTACACGTGGTTTCATTCAATTCTTTTTGTTTATAAAAAATAAATGGCCCGACTCAGTGTCGTGCTCCGTTGATCATTGCCCCTGCGACTTATCGCGAAGCATCGTCTCCAGATCAGCCAGATCTTTGGTGAATTTACAAGTAAACCGACGCATCTTGCCCGTTTCAGGATGCACCAACCCAAGGCTCGAAGCATGCAGCGCCTGACGTTGCACATTATAGGGCATCCCGCCTTTGTTTTTTAACGCCGCCTTATAATCTGGATGATAGTGACGGTCGCCGAGCAACGGCACGCCGGCTCCGGCAGCATGAATGCGCAGCTGATGCTTCAATCCCGTCTCCAAACGAAGGCGGAGCTTACTGACCGTATGGCGTTGGCCTTTAACCGCGGTCGGCCACGAATACTCTTCCACCACTTCATAGCGACTAATCGCTTCAGTGGCGCCCTCTTCTTCGGTTGCAAAGACGGTTTGATGCATGCCCTCTTCATCGAGGCGAAACCAAGCACGCCATTCACCCCGCTTCTGATCGAGTTTACCATCACCAATCGCCATATATTCGCGCAGAAAGGTGTGATCGCGTACCTGACGAACCAACGACTCCCGCGCCTTCGGATTCATCGCGAAACAAATAATACCACTGGTATATTGATCCAATCGGTGCACAGGCAGCGGAATCAGGCGCTTGCGATGCACGCCCTTCTGCTGGTCTAGTTCGGTCGCCCCTTTGCCTTGCAAAAACTTCTCCAACACCGTCAGCGCAGACACTTGATTACTATCGGGCACAGGCACCGACAACAGCCCTGCCCCCTTGTTTACAATCGCCAACGAGCTATCAATATAGAGTAAAGTGGCCTGCGCGTGAATACGTGTTGGCAAATGCCGAAAAAAGACTGGCGGTAGCGTCCCGCCCATCGACAGCCGATCGCCTGGGTCCGTGATCTGCTGATGCGGCTTTTTAATGACCACACCATCCAACTGAATGCGCCCCTTGGCGAACCAATCCTTGAGGCGCTTACGCGGACTATCTGGGTAGCGCTCACTAAGCCACTCCAATGCTGGTTTTACCTCTCCTTCATTTTCGCTATCTGACATAGCCGCACTCTCGAGTGTCAAACCACGAAGATCAACCCTCAAGCGAGCGCCTATCGGATCGAATTCACCGCCATGTTTAATCATAAGAAACTCGATATCTCAGTACTCGGGGCTCGGTCATCGCAACAGTCTGGTCGGCAATATCCCAGCCAACGCTGAAACACTGAGTGAACTGCTCGCCCAATTATATCTCATCGACGCGGCCTAAGCAGAAAAACACATCACATCCCGCTTGTCAGAAGCGGCGCCTGTAGATTAACTGTATTTAGACCAGATACAGTAGATGAAAATAATACTGAGTAACACCACCATTCTCATTCTCGCGCTCACCTGTGCGCTGCACTCGCTAAACGGCCTTACGCTCTCGAATAAAGAAGGCACGACCATTGACGTTACGGTTCTGGAGATCGAAGACGCGCGTATTCAATTACGCCTTCAGAACGGCAATACCACTTGGCTTGAGCGCGATCGATTGTCATCGGACAGCCAACTAGCGATCATCGAGCTCGCCGCACAGCAGAAGTCACGCTTTCAAATAATCAACGAGCTGCTAGGAATCTCCTTATTAAAGGACAATAATCTATGGGATGATGCGCCCGATGAAGTCGCGCAACGACTAGAATGGCCACTCGAATCTCAGACCGAGACTCAATCCAGCTTCCGATACTATCCTCCTGCGGCATACCGTATACTTGAGGCGCGCCCATATTCCTCAGTCATCTATGGGGCAGATAATCAAGCTGCTTTAATTAGCATCGTCTTTGCCAACAAAGGCGACTTCAAGTTTAGCGAATATCCCACCAAGGACGAAATCAAAGCGATGCAAGCAGCCATCGAAAGCGACACAAACAAAATTATCGACCGCATCAGCGAAGCTCTGGGGAAACCTGAAAAACAACAATACGGCAGCGGTCGCGGCATCAAGCAACTCATACAACGCTGGGACTGGAACGGCCACGCCCTCCTACTCGCCACACAAGAAAACGAATACGTCAGCCTCAGAATAACTAGCAGCGCTTCTGCCGACAATAAAGGTCGTGGTCAGAAATTTTCCGATGCCGCGCTAAGAAACCTCACGACAAAAAACATTATAACACGCTCCAACGGCGATGTCATTATCGATAATATCCCGATGGTGAACCAAGGCCCGAAGGGCTATTGCGTGCCCGCGACCTTCGAACGCTATCTGCGCTATATGCAAATCCCAGCCGATATGTATATCCTAGCCATGGCAGGTCAGACCAAAATAGGCGGCGGCACCTCACTCAGGGCGATCATTGCCTCAATCGACGGATACATCGCCTCACAGAGCCGCACAATGAAACAACTCAACGAACCGATCAAAATCCGTACTATTCAAAAATATATAGATAAAGGGCTGCCAATGATTTGGACGATGTTTTCCTCAAACACATATAACCAATATGCCAATCAACGCACTCGAGATAGGAAATTAGTCGCCGACTGGGAAGCTTGGAGCAAAGCCTCCCAAATAAGCGCCCGTGCGACTGAACTCGTAAAAGATATCACGTCCGCACACGCCTGCATGATCATCGGCTATAACAAAGCGACCGGCGAAATTGCTGTCAGCGATTCGTGGGGGCCTGCGTATAACGAACGCTGGATCTCGGTCGAACAAGCGGAACAAGTGTCTCAAGGCTCCATCTACCTCGTCAGTTTTTAACTAATTGAGTTTGCAGCAATACAACCCGCAGTTGATCGTCCTTACACAATATGACAGATACACCCTACAATTTTGACACCTGCCCTGATCGCACTGGCTACGGCTCCCTCAAATGGGACAAATACAAGGGCCGCGACATCCTGCCACTCTGGGTGGCCGATATGGATTTTGCCACCGCGCCCGAGATTGTCGCAGCTCTTCAGCAGCGGCTCGACCACGGCATCTACGGCTACACCATTCCTTACGAAGCTCCGATTCAAGCCGTCCTCGACTACTTGGATCGCCAACACGGCTACAATGCCAAGGCCCATTGGCTCAACTTTCTGCCCGGCCTCGTGCCAGCAATCAATCTCTGCTGCCACGCCTATGTCGCAGACAATGAGTCCGTGATGACTGCGACCCCCGTCTACCCGCCGTTCCTTGGCGCACCCGATTACGCAAATCGAGAACTCATCAAAACTCCGCTTTGCCTCGACGCAGACGACAACTGGACACTCGATTTCGATGCAATGGAAGCCGCGGTAAAGCCAAACACCAAGCTCTTTATTCTGTGCAGTCCGCACAATCCAGTCGGTCGCGTTTACAGCAAAGAAGAACTCACCCGCCTCGGCGACTTTTGCGAGAAACACGACCTGATTCTTATTTCCGACGAGATTCATTGCGATCTCATCTTTGATGATAATGCACAGCACATCGTCACTGCGAAAATCAGCGAAAACCTAGCCGCGCGCACCGTCACACTAATGGCTCCAAGCAAGACCTATAACCTGCCTGGCCTCGCGTGCGCATTCTCGATTATCGAGAGCTCCAAGCTACGCCTCCAATTCCAGAAAACAATTCGTGGCATTATCACCGAGGTCAACTGCTTCGGCTATGCGGGCTGTGAAGCCGCCTACAACCTCGGTGAGCCATGGCGTCAGGCACTACTATCGTATTTACGCAGCAACTACGAACTCACCTCCAAATTCATCAAAGAGCAAATTCCAGGCATCACCTTCCGCCCGATGGAATCGACTTACCTCGCGTGGTTCGACGTCACACGACTGGAGCTAGAAGAGCCGGTAACATTCTTCGAAGACCATGGCGTTGGCCTATCCGACGGCACTCCGTTTGACGGCATCCAGCATCTACGTCTCAACTTCGGTTGCCCACGTAGCCGACTCCGCGAAGGCCTCGAAAAAATGGCTGCGGCCCTGAATAACAGATAACTCTCTCAGGTCTCACTACGAAGAATGGAATCAGTCCGCTTAGACAAATGGCTCTGGGGCACACGCGTGTATAAAACACGCAGCGATGCCGCCGAAGCCTGTCGCGGTTCCACAGTTCGGCACAACGGCATTATTGCTAAGCCCTCGGCAAAAATTCGGCCTGGCGACACCATTATTGCGCGCACCAAAGCACTCACCCGCACCCTACACGTCATCGGACTCACCGAGAAACGTGTCGGCGCGGCACTACTGCCTGACTACTTCGAAGATCAAACACCCGAATCCGAGTTTGAGGCAGCACGCGAAAAACGCGAGAACGCCAAAGTCTTCAGTCACAAAGGCGCAGGTCGTCCTACTAAGAAAGACCGCCGTGACATCGAGCGCTTGCTCAGCGAATAAGCCGCGCCGCTCCTGTCGCTTGCGCAACGCAACCTTTGCTCCTAAGAACTGATTAGGATTAGGAGTAAGATTACGATTAAGTATCCTCAGCCCTCTTCCCACCTCAAGTCTCAGCCCTCTTCCCTCCCTCCCATCCGTGCCCTACGAAGAAATTCCATACACCGTCGAAGACACCAAACTGCCGCCCGAGATTGCCGCCTTCATTAACGAAGCCGACCGTCGCTGCGACCTATTCTACGACCAGAAGCTCAATAAGCGCTACCCTCGCTACGTGCCCAGTGAACCCGCGCAAGTTTACGCTGCGCTGCGCTACGTCACTGAGCAAGGCTTGCCGCTCGGTGAAACCTTTATCGAATGGGGCAGCGGCTTCGGCGTGGCCACTGGAATCGCCGCACAACTCGGCTACGAGGCATACGGCATCGAGATTGAAGAGACGCTGGTCGAAAAAGCTGAATCACTAATCGCCGACCAAGGTCTCGACGCAGATTTTCTACCCGTCAGTTACATCCCCGACGGCTTCATCAGCTACGACGCACTCAGCGGACACGACATTGTGCGCGACGACAGCTTTGGCCATCGCGTCGATGGCAATTCGCGCTACGACGGCATGGATATTGACGTTGAAGAAGTGGATCTGTTCTTCGTCTACCCATGGCCAGGCGAGCAAGAAATGATGCTTAAACTCTTCGACGCCGTTGCAGGCGAAGGCGCTATACTAGTCGCTTATTTCGGCGACCGCGACATTAGCCTCTACCGCAAGCTCGAAGACGAAGATGATTAGATCCTGAATTAACGTCGCCTCTCACGAGGTGGTTTGCGGCTATACTTCTCGCCCTTGGAGTTTAGCTCACGGCGGGTGCGACGACTCACTGTGAGTTCGCGTTTTTTCTTACGCTGGCTCAGCTTTTCTAATTCAAAATCGAGTTTCAGATAATTAATAAAGCGCTCACGACTCAAGGCGCCGGCTTCGATCGCCGCCTGAATCGCACAGCCCAAATCCGAGCGATGCTTACAATCGTGAAATTTACATTGAGTGGCGACCTCGTCGAAATCACGAAAACTTTCCTTCAACGTTTTTGCATCCGTCCACACCTGAACTTCGCGAATCCCAGGGTTGTCGATCAGCATACCCCCTGCCTTCAGCGGCAATAGTTCACGCGCCGTCGTCGTATGCGTCCCCTTGCCTGTTACGCCATTCACCTCTCCCGTCCAGAGCCAATCTTGGCCGATTAATTGATTGATCAGCGAAGACTTACCGACACCACTGGAACCAATCAACGCGATCGTTACCCCCGGTTCCAGATAGCTCCGAATCGCATCGACTCCCGAACTCTCGATTGCGGACGTCAGAATCACCTCAACATCTGTGTTGAGCGCAGCCAAGGCGTCTTGCGCCATCCGGTTGATCTCATCAGAATACAGATCACTCTTGTTCAGCAACACCACCGCCCGCGCGCCACTGCGCTGCATCACCGTAAAATAGCGTTCCATGCGGCGTAGATTAAAATCCTGCCCAGCGTCGGTCACCACAAAGACAACATTCACATTGGCAGCCATCACCTGCTCTTCGGTACCCTTGCCTGGAGCTTTGCGTGAAAGACAAGTCTGCCGCTCCATCCGCGCACGAATCAAGCCCTCGTATTCATTGCCCTCGGCACCTATTTCCAGCGCGACCCAGTCGCCAACCGCAGGTAGTTCCGCATCCGTCTCCGCTTCATGATAGACCGCGCCACCGAGAGCCACTTCCATCTCTGTACCATCGTCGAGCACTGCACCATATGAGATCTTGTTATCGCGAATCAGACGCGCAGGCACCCAGCCTTTATCTCGGCAATCTGCAAATTCCGCTTCAAAGCGAGCGTTCCATCCTAGGTCGTTCAGTGTCATGTGCACTGGAATCTACGGACAACAGTGGAAGAGTTAACTACAAAAATCGAATATTCGAATTTAGAAACGCTCCACTCACTAAAACCCGAACACACTTCGGACGATACTCCAGAAATTTGACGGAGGCGGTGGTGGCAGAGGCGAGCCGTTACCACTCTTCTCACTCTCACTCTCACTCTCACTAATCGATGGCTCGTAGCTCAGCTCTAAGCGATAATCCGTAATCGAAGGACGTTGTTGCACCGCTGCATCGACGGCCTGCGTCAACTGTTTCAGATAATCCTGTCCAGTCGATTCGAGTAGAATCGGCCCAAAATAATAGCTCAAACTTTCGTGCTCATAGATAACATACCAACCACTATCTAACTCGGCTGGCCCAGCCTTGATCTGCCCTGGAAAGCGTTGGTCAAACCGAGCCTTCGACAAAAATCCTGTATACGAGATCGCAGACTCTTCGATCACGCGAATCTCTAACACGCTTTGCGCAACGCCGCTAACAGAACCAATCAATAAGACCAATATTAGCCGCCCTAAAGCATTCAATTGATTCATAGCATATCTGAGGTTTGAAAGTTTCATACTTAGAGCCCTGAAGGTAAATTCGATCCATAGTCGCCACTCCCAGTTCCCGTTACAGGCGTCGAACCGCCCGCACCTGCCCCGGAGTTTGGCGTGCTTGTTTCAGGCGGCTCAGCGCCGCTGGTCGACCTCGGTGGCGACACACCCGCACTCTTCGACTGATTCACCTCTACGGTGCGATTCGACTCTCCAGTGGCGCCAAAACCAAAATCTTCAAAACTGCGTTCAGTCGGTGCGCCGGCGCCACCTGAACCGCCAGTGCCACCGCTCTCTTCGGGTGGCACACCTGAGCTGCCTGCACTACCACCGCCTGTCGCACCTGACTTAGAACTGGCACGGTCAACCGATTCGCCTCCGCCAACTTGACCGACATCATCGAAGTCGCGGCTACCGCGAGGCGATTCGGACGAAGCACCCGATTTCGAACTCTCGCCCCCAACTGTGTCGCCAATACTCACACTAGCAATCTCGCTGAAATCACGCGACTCCGACGAGGCTTCTCCTGCGCCTTCGCCAGCAATCTGCTCTATATCGCCACTTGCACCTTCGCTGCCACTCGCCTCTGAAGATTCAATTGGTGGCGGAGGCGTCATGCGTCCATCAAACAGATCAGGATCTACAGCGGCATAGGTCACACCGACGCAGATCATCAGACCGCCCACCCATGCGAAGCAACTCTGTGTAAATATTAGCAAGCGACGACTCATTGTTTCTCGGTGCAGATCACCTTAATTTCTTTCGCGCTTCGAGTATCTACTTTAATCTCAATTTCAATCGAGCGATACCCTTTGCGAGTGCCCTTTAATTTATAAACATCGGGATAAAGCTTTAGATCCCTTTCCTTAAAACGCTCTGGCGCAAATACCCCGATCATGCTCACATAAGTCTTTTTATCGGATACCACATGCAGCCCGATTTGCTGACTTTGTAATGCCAACTCAGTGCGAATCCTTGATTCCTCCCGCATTTTGCTAGGCGGTACGCTACTAGGGCGACTCGTCATCGCATCATTAAAGAACTTCGCCGCTAGCGGATAGCGCCCTCCTTTCAGATACTTCGCCGCCGAAGCAATATTTTGGGTGTAGCGAATATTTGCAAGGTAAAGGCTCGAAGCCTTCTCGAGTCCAGTGCGGGCTTCCTTCGACTCGGGAGCGAGTGCCACCGCTTCCCGATACAACTTACGCGCCGCATCGAAACTACCAGCCTTCAGCGCATTAAAGCCGTCTGCTAGCAACACCTCTAAGCGCGCAGCTTTCGCCTTCACCTTGAGCTCTATGAGCCGCTCGTTTAACTCGGGACTGGGGCGAATCACAATCGCGGCTTCCAACGCTGCCACCGCGACGAGCAAATCGCCCTCGGCTTCTGCCTTATTCGCGAGCGCCAGAGCCGCCCTAAACTCACGCTCTCGAATCTGCGTATCGATGACTTTACGCTCATTGAGCAGAAATGGATTATTCGGATGCTTCACTAGCAATGCCTCCAGTTGAACCAGTGCCTCGTCAAGCTCACCCACATCCTGAAGCACCTTGAGCCCATGGACCTCAGCCGCAATTCCATCTAATGAACTAACTATCAGCAACCCATCCGCCGCCGCGATATTGGCTGAATCAATTTCCAACACTTTTCCATACGCGGATCTAGCTGCGGCCAGGTCCAACTCCTCCAATGCGGCATTCGCCGTTTCCAACATTCCACCCACTTGCTGAATCGAACGACCTTCGAGATCACCTAGAATCGCACCCGTCATTTCAAAACCGTCGACGCTCTCTTTATAATTGTCCGCATTCAAATCACGCAGCCCCTGATTATAGGCCTCCACCGCTTCGCGATAAGTATTCTCAAAGGCGGGCTTCAAATATTCGAGGCGCTTGAGTTCCGCATAAGTCGATTCGTTCAGTGCTCGGGCCTTTTCGGCCAATATCAAAGCGCCGAGCTGTGCATCCGCAGCGGCCACGACGCTACTATAATATTGCTCGGCTTTTTCGAGTTTCCCTGCCGCTAGCGCGTCACGCGCTTTTTCGACATCCTTACTTAGCTCCGCCATAAAATCGAGCGACACATCGCCCTTTCGCAGTGCGGCTGCCAGGTCTTCGCTCAGCAACTTATCGGCACGCTCCGCGAGTTGACGCAGATCATAGTTCACTGCTTCGCCATTGTTAATGCTAGCGGAAATTGAAATATTCGCTCCATTCCCCGCAGTGGAGTCGCCTCCTTTGGAAACCATCAGCACGATGACTGGCAGGACCATCAGAACAATTAATACGATAGCGACTAGGGCGACTGGCTTCTTGTTATGAGTCATAAAAAGTGATCAGGGTGTAGAACTAACATTCATCGCAACAGGCGAAGTGCAGAATTGCGACGCGAAAAATCGGACTGACACACGAGCGTCCTCAAAAAAACAATTCCGAAAAAGCTTACAATTCCGCTCCATCACCTGAACTGGCGGTTGGCAGATATCCCTGCTGAGTTAAAAATTTAACACCGTGCGCCATTGTAGCGTCATAATCGACATCGTTACTCTTTGGCCGAAAAAATGAACTATTAAAGAAAGTATGCCTCTTACCTTCAAAGGCGACCAAGGTGCAGTCATTACCGGCCTCTGTCATCAGCGCTGTGAAGCGTTCTACATTTTCAAACGGAACCGTCGAATCCGCAGTACCATGAAAAATCAAAGTCGGCGGCAGGCCTGCCCGCACGTGATGACACGGAGATATATCCGTTTTGCGTGCCTCTGTCACCGCTTTCAAACCATAACCTGCTTCAGTGGTGTCGATCACAGGATTATATAGAATCAGCAAATTCGGCATCGAACTGACGCTCAAATCCTCACCTTCCGCCTCATGCCCTTCGATCACCCCAGTGCATGCAGCGACATGCCCACCAGCCGATCCTCCAGCAGAGATGATACGATTCGGATCGACGCCCAATTCATTGGCATGCTGCCGAACCCAACGAATAGCGGATTTCCCATCTTCAACACATTCAAACGGAGTGGTCTTATGCGTCCTTTTGGTACGATATTCGGCAGAGATCGCAACCAAGCCCTGGCGGGCGAAATCTCTGGCTTGTTGATAGAATTGCCGTGGCGTCCCACCACTCCAACCACCACCAAAGAAAAACACGATCACCGGACTTTGATCTGAAGGAGCGTGGCTAAGAGGGTTAAAAACGTGCAGCTTTAACTCTGATGATTCCAGCGTTTTGTAAGCAATGGTCTGGTCTGGGCGAATCTGCTCCGCTGCTAGAGCAATGGTCGCTCCGAGAAGGAAGAGAAGGGAATTAGAGTAAATATGCTTCATTGTGCTTAATTAAACGGATGAGCCTCAAACATGGAACACCGAACTGAATCTTTTGATTAATTTAAACAAAATTTCCCATGAGTATTTCCGTATCATGGGAGACCGCACATACCAGATTGAACACACTCGGATACGCCGCAGGTTTAACAAATATTCTTAAGTTCAGGCCAAGTTCAAAATTCGGCGCAAAAAAAGTGACTTTCCATCAACTCTGGCGTCTCTTCATGCTTGCATGGGTGTGCAAAAAATCCACCCTTTCGACCAATTTATGCCAAAACGCACCGATATTCAAAAAATTCTTATCATTGGTTCCGGCCCGATAGTCATTGGCCAAGCCTGTGAATTCGACTATTCAGGCACTCAAGCCTGTAAAGCGCTGCGCGAAGAAGGCTACAAGGTAGTCCTCGTTAACAGCAATCCAGCGACCATCATGACGGATCCAGAGTTCGCCGATGTGACTTATATTGAGCCTCTTACGGTTGATGCGCTAGAGAAGATCATCGACAAGGAGCGACCCGACGCCCTGCTGCCGACACTTGGCGGTCAGACTGGGCTGAATCTTTCGATGAATCTGCATGATGCTGGCATTCTTAAGAAGTATGGCGTCGAAATGATCGGCGCGAAGCCAGAAGCTATCATTAAGGGCGAGGCGCGTGACATCTTTAAGCAAGCCATGGTTAAGATCGGCCTCGACGTTGCCAAGTCGGAAACGGTGCACACGCTGGCCGAAGCGATCGAAGCTGCGGAGAAGACTATCGGCGACTTCCCGATTATCATTCGCCCCAGCTTTACGCTGGGTGGTTCTGGTGGCGGCATCGCTTACAACCGCGAAGAATACGAGAAGATGGTGCAAAACGGTCTCGATCTATCTCCTACCACTGAAGTGCTTGTTGAAGAGTGCCTTCTGGGCTGGAAAGAATACGAAATGGAAATTATGCGCGACCACAAGGATCAGTGCGTGGTAATCTGTTCGATTGAAAACTTTGACCCAATGGGCGTCCACACTGGCGACTCTATTACTGTCGCTCCTGCAATGACGCTGACCGACAAGGAATATCAGCTCATGCGCGACGCATCCTTCGCGTGTATTCGCGAAGTCGGCGTTGAAACTGGTGGCTCTAATATTCAATTTTCAGTCAACCCAGCCAATGGCCGCATGGTCGTGATCGAGATGAACCCACGCGTCTCTCGCAGTTCCGCTCTCGCATCCAAGGCCACAGGCTTCCCGATCGCTAAGATCGCAGCGAAACTTGCAGTCGGTTACAGTCTCGATGAACTTAAGAACGACATCACCCAGAAGACACCGGCCAGCTTTGAGCCGACAATCGACTATGTCGTCACAAAGATCCCGCGTTTCACCTTCGAGAAGTTCCCTGGCGCGGACACCACCTTGACTTCTGCAATGAAGTCTGTCGGTGAAGCGATGGCAATCGGCCGCACCTTCAAGGAATCGTTCCAAAAAGCGTTACGCTCACTCGAAATCGGCGCAAAAGGGTTTGTTGGCCCAGCTAAGTTCGAAGAAAAGATCACCGACATGCAGGCAGTGCGCCAAGGCATCGCGATCCCAACTTGCGAACGTGTTTTCTGGCTACGCCATGCATTTCTCAACGGCATGACGGATGAAGAAATCTTCGACACCTGCGCCCTCGATCCTTGGTTCATTCGTCAACTCCGTGAGCTGGTTGAAATCGAAGGCGACCTGCGCAAGAGCAGTCTAGCAAAGCTCGATGCTGAGCTCATGAAGACTTCCAAGGAAGCAGGCTTTAGCGATGCATTGATTGCCGACCTAGTTCACTCCAACCGCCAAGCCGTGCGCAAGCGCCGCGAAAAGCTCGGCGTGCTGACTAACTTCCGCCTAGTTGATACTTGCGCGGCTGAATTCGAAGCATTCACACCTTACTATTACTCCTCTTACGGTTCAGAAAACGAAATCGTCAAGAGCGACAAGAAGAAGATTATGATCCTCGGTGGTGGCCCGAATCGTATCGGGCAAGGCATCGAGTTTGACTACTGCTGCGTGCACGCCTCTTTCGCACTTCGCGATGCAGGTTTCGAAACCATCATGGTCAACTCGAACCCGGAAACTGTTTCGACTGACTACGATACATCCGACAAGCTGTTCTTCGAACCACTCACTCTCGAAGACGTCCTCGAAATTTATACCCAGTCCGGCTGTGACGGCGTGATCGTTCAATTCGGTGGTCAAACACCACTGAATCTCGCAACCGAACTCGAAGCACACGGCGTCAACATCATTGGCACATCGCCTTCGATGATCGATGCAGCAGAGGACCGGAAGCTGTTTCGCGACATTCTCGACCGAGTCGGCCTCAAACAACCAGAGAACCGTATTGCCAATTCTCTGGAAGAGGCCTACGAACTCGCCGGTGAGATTGGCTTCCCGATCCTGCTCCGCCCTTCCTTTGTTCTTGGCGGACGCGGCATGTTTATTGTCTATGATATGGCCGAAATGAAGACGATCGTCCGCGAAGTCTTCGACGTCGCACCTGGCACTCCAGTGCTACTCGACAAGTTCCTTGAAGATGCTTACGAGCTCGACGTGGACTGCATCTCAGACGGTGAAAAAACAGTGATCGGCGGCATGCTGCAACATGTCGAATTCGCAGGGGTGCACTCTGGCGATGCGACCATGGTCATGCCTCCGCACACGCTCTCAGCAGAGATACTCGATACCGTCCGCGAAGCCACTTACGCGCTCGCGAAAGAGCTCGAAGTAGTCGGCCTGATGAACGTGCAATACGCGATCAAGGACGACGAGCTTTACATCATTGAAGTCAACCCACGTGCCTCGCGCACCGTGCCATTCGTCTCCAAGGCGATCGGTGTGCCACTGGCGAAGCTCGCTGCCCGTATCATGGCAGGCGAAAAGCTCACAGACCTCGGCTTCACCAAAGAAATCATTCCTCCATACTGGGCAGTCAAAGAATCCGTGTTCCCATTCAACCGCTTCCCAGGCGCTCCGGTCATGTTAAGTCCAGAAATGCGCTCGACTGGCGAAGTCATGGGGCTGGATAAGGATCTCGGGGTTGCTTTTGCAAAATCACAAATGGCGGCTAAGCCTGCACTGCCCGACTCGGGCGACGTTTTTATCAGCGTAAAAGACGACGACAAAGAGCGCGCCATCAAAATCGCCCGCGGACTCAGCGAACTCGGCTTCGGTATTATCGCCACCGCTGGCACTGGTAAGCTCTTCAAAGCCAACGGCATTGATATGAAGCACGTCTGCCGACTGAGCGAAGGTCGCCCGAACGTGATAGATTTGATTAAGAATAATAAGGTCTCACTAATCGTCAACACGCCTCAAGGCACCGTCCCTCGCCAAAACGAGAATATGATCCGCACCGAAGCGGTGAAGCACAACATCTGTATTATGACGACGATCTCGGCAGCTTCTGCAGCAGTCGAAGGCATCAAATCACTTCGCGAAAAGGGCTACGAGGTTCGTTCAATTCAGTCTTACAGCCAAGAAGCCAATCCACGCTAACTTCGCCTCTATTCTTTATCTTGCTTGGACTCATTATCCCAACAGAAACAGCAGAGTTTCATTACGATCAAGAGAACAAATAAAACGCTTCACAAATGAAAGCCCCAACCATTATCGCACTGCTGCACGGACCAGATCAACCTGGTCTTGTTTCACGTGTGTCGAGTTGGATCTTTTTACGTGGCAGTAATATTCATCACGCCGATCAACATAAGGATCTAGAGGCGAATGTCTTCTTCCAACGTGTGGAATGGACACCGTCTGGTCAAATCGACGAAGAAGCTGCAGCCTTTGAGAAATTTGCCCACGAAGATCTCGGCATGACGGTCAAAGTCGCGAAATCGACGGATCGCCCAAAAGTCGCCCTGTTCGTGTCGAAGATTGATCACTGCTTCCACGACACGATTCTGCGCTTCCGCGCTGGTGAAATGGCAGGTGATTTGGTATGTATTATTTCAAACCATGACGCACTCAAAGCGGACGCCGAAACCTACGGAATTCCGTTCCATCACGTGCCTGTGCTCAAAGAAACCAAGGCTGAAGCAGAGACCACGCAACTCGAGATTGTGCATGCGCAAAATGCCAACCTCGTGGTGATGGCGCGCTACATGCAGGTCCTCTCTGACGACTTCCTGAAAAAAGTAGGCTGCCCCGTGATCAACATTCACCACTCTTTTTTACCTGCATTTGCTGGCGGTAAACCATACCACCAAGCACACGCTCGCGGCGTCAAACTGATCGGAGCCACAGCGCACTACGCCACAGCTGACCTTGACGAAGGCCCAATCATCCACCAAGACGTTACTCGGATCAATCACCGCAACTCAGTGCCTGATTTGGTTCGCAAAGGAAAAGACCTCGAAAAATCAGTCTTTGCCCAAGCGATCCGCCTTCATCTCGACAACCGCATTCTAGTTTATCATCACAAAACCGTCGTATTCGACTAGGTACACTTTCCACTCCAAACACTACTTTCACTTTGTTATGAATCACCCACCAAAAAAGAAATACAAAAATCCTCTCATGCCTGAAGACGACGTCATCGACGAGCGCCATCTCATCGACCTCGAAGACTCAGTAGATATCTCTTTCGAAGACCGCGTCAGCATCTACTGGATGGAGAACAAGAGTTTCCTGATTGGCTGTATCACGGTGCTGCTACTGGTTGTCGCTGGTTACCAAAGCTTGCGCATCTTCAAGGACCGCTCAGAAATCGCGCTCCAAGCCGAATATGCAGAAGCCAACGCAAGTGAAGCGCTCGCAGACTTCGCCAAAGCCAACCGCAATAAAGCACTTGGCGGATTTGCCGCACTTAGCACCGCTGACGCCGCTTACTCTGCTGAAGAGTACGAAAAAGCCCTCGAGTTCTACAATTTGGCCGCCGCCATACTTGAAGAGTCGACCCTCGCGGGGCGCGCCCAGCTCGGGCAAGCTTTCTCGCTCTACCAAAACGGCAGCACCGACGAAGGCCTCGCCAAGCTCAATGCCATTACTGCTGACAGTAGCCTAGCCGAAGGGGTTCGCGCCGAAGCCGCCTACCATCTCGCAGTCGAAGCCGACACCGCAGGTCGCAGCGCAGAATTTGAAAGCTTCGCAGCACAAATCAACGCCTCGCCACTGGCGGGCCAATGGCAACAGCGCCTCAGCTACTACCAGCAACAAACACAGTAATTAGTCGCT
Source organism: Opitutia bacterium UBA977 (assembly GCA_002292345.1). GTDB lineage: Bacteria > Verrucomicrobiota > Verrucomicrobiia > Opitutales > Coraliomargaritaceae > Lentimonas. The sequence continues at coordinate 38,233 of DBBT01000091.1, forward strand.
CGTTAAACCGATTCTTCCAAACGCACAGGTATGCAAGCCTGTGCGTTTTTGATGCCAACAGACAACATCACAGATCCAAATTGAAATAGAACTCGCAAGGCTTATTGAGGAATCGTTGACAGTTCCGAAATAGAATACACAACATCTATCGCGCTGTTCGATTATCTGTTTAGACTGATTAAACGGAGGCAGAGCAACTCATCTCATCTAGAAATATACCGCTTTATTATGAGCACAATCATCACAGACATCCGCGCCCGCGAAATCATTGATTCACGTGGCAATCCTACTGTTGAAGTCGACGTCGAACTCGAGTCCGGCATCGTCGGCCGCGCTGCCGTTCCTTCTGGTGCTTCTACTGGTGAACACGAAGCTGTAGAGCTTCGCGACGGCGACAAAGCTCGCTACCTCGGCAAAGGCGTCCTCAAGGCTGTTGACAATGTCGACAACCTCATCGCTCCTGAACTAATCGGTTTCGACGCATGCGACCAGCTGACAATCGACAAGATCATGCTTGAGCTCGATGGCACAGCCAACAAAGGCAAGCTCGGCGCCAATGCTATGCTCGGGGTCTCGCTTGCAGTTGCACATGCTGCTGCCGACGCGCTCGGCCTGCCCCTTTATAAGTACATCGGCGGCCCTAATGCTAAAGTACTCCCAGTGCCAATGATGAACGTCATCAATGGTGGTTCTCACTCTGACGCTCCAATCGCGTTCCAAGAGTTCATGATCCGCCCTATCGGCGCAGCAACATTCAGCGAAGCAGTACGCATGGGTGCTGAGTGCTTTCACAGCCTCAAGAAGGTTCTTCACGATCGTGGCCTCAGCACAGCAGTGGGTGACGAAGGAGGTTTCGCTCCCAAGTTCGACGGTACAGAAGATGCACTCGACACATTGACGAAAGCAGTTGAAGCAGCTGGCTACAAGGTTGGCAGCGACATCACATTCGCACTCGACTGTGCTGCTTCTGAGTTCTTCGAAAACGGTGTCTACGACTACGCTAAGTTCGAAGGTGAAGGCGGCGCAAAGCGCAACTCCGCAGAGCAAGCAGCCTACCTGCAAGAGCTCTCTGAGAAATATCCAATCGATTCAATAGAAGATGGTTGCGACGAAAACGACTGGGACGGCTGGAAGGCTCTCACAGACGCGATCGGCGACAAGGTGCAGCTCGTCGGCGACGATCTTTTCGTCACCAACGTTAAGTTCCTGCAAAAGGGTATCGATCTCGGCGTAGCCAACTCGATCCTTGTTAAGGTCAACCAAATCGGCACACTCACCGAAACACTCGAGGCAATCGAGCTCGGCAAGGCAAACGGCTACAACTCGGTGATCTCTCATCGTTCCGGCGAAACCGAAGACGTGACGATCGCGGACATCGCGGTGGCAACCAACGCTGGACAGATCAAGACAGGTTCCATGAGCCGCTCCGACCGTATCGCAAAATACAACCAACTTCTTCGTATTGAAGAAGAGCTGGGCGAAAACGCAGTTTACGCTGGCACACTGTAAGCGGCCCTTACATCGAATTACCACAAAGCCCGACGGTTAGCCGTCGGGCTTTTTTATGGTCCATCGTCGATGAGTGGTTAAAGGAGCAATTGCGACTCGCGCTGCTATCGCGTTCAATTACCAAACAAACCCCCAATCAGCGACCCTTGCCACTCAACTGTAATGCTCGCCGCCGACAAATTGCTCGCTTCAATTTTCTAAATGCTTACTTGTTACTCATCATCCTTAGAAATCATGACCTTAAAAGAAAAACAAGACGCGCTCGTCGAAGAGATCACTTTGATTCCCGACGCCTACGAACGCCTAGGCTATATCGTTGACCGCGGCAAAAAAGCTGCAGGGTTAACCGAAGACCTCCGCATTGATAGCTTCAAAATCGAAGGTTGCATGTCACAGCTCTGGGTGGTGCCGGCATTTAAGGATGGTTTGTGCTCGTTTCGCTCTGAGTCTGACTCAGCAATTGTTAAAGGAATCGCTGAACTACTGTGCAACTTCTATAGCGATGCGAAGCCCGAAGAAATCATTGCTGCCGATGCTGAATTCCTCGGCGAAGTTGGTATCACACAGCACCTTTCCCCAAATCGGCGTAATGGCTTGAGCCGTATCGTCGACTCGATCCAACGATTCGCACAATCCTGCTTGGCAGACTCGTAATCACACAGAAGCGACACTCTCAGCGCTTCCCAGTTCCTGCCTCAAGTCTCAGCAATGGCCGCCCCACTTTATGACGCACACGCTCATTTCGCCGCCCCAGCGTTACAACAACACTGGCAGCAGATCAGTCATGACTTAGAGAAAATCGACCTGAAGTATGCCGTCGTCAACGGCACCTCTCCTGCCGATTGGCCCGCAGTTCTCCAACTCGCAAAATCAGAGCCACACATGATTCCCGCAATTGGCATGCACCCGTGGAAAGTGAACGATGCACCCTCTGACTGGCAGGCACAATTCCTGCAGGCGCTGAATCGCGGCGCGCGAGTCATTGGCGAGGTAGGCCTAGATAAATGGCGCGAAGGTTACGACCTTGAGCGTCAACAGACCGCTTTTCGCTGGCAACTTGCTCAAGCCACTGAACGCAATCTGCCAATCTCGATTCACTGCCTTAAAGCGATCGGCCCGCTAATAGAGACACTACGCGGCAAAACACTGCCCAAGCGCGGCTTTCACCTCCACGCCTATAATGGTCCGGTCGAATTGATCCCTGAGCTGGCTGAGCTTGGTGCCTATTTCTCATTCAACGCTGGACAACTTAGAACCGTAAAATCAAAAGCTCCTGGACGTATGTGCGCCGTACCAGCAGAGCGAATACTGATCGAAACCGATGCGCCCGATATGCTACCAGCAACGAGTCTGCGAAGCTTCGATCTTCCAAAGTATCCCCGCGGACACGCACTCGCACACCCGGCCACCCTAATTGATGGCTATACCGCCGTTGCGCACCTTCGCGCCGCACCGATCGAATCCCTAAGACAACAAGTCGCCAGCAATTTCGAACGCTATTTCCTTAGCTAGACGCCCCGATACGCCATGGAAGATCTTCAACTTCAGCCAACCCCAAACGTCACACGTCGCCAGTTACTAATGCGCGGTCTACACTGCCAATGCCCCAACTGCGGCCAGGCTAAGCTATTCAAAACTCGGCTGCGCATCCATCGTTATTGTCCAAAGTGCGGCATGCGAATCGAACGGGGCGACGGTTACTATCTCGGCCCGCTTTGTATCAATTACGGAATCGCTGTCTTTACCGTTGTGTTGCCGACTCTACTGCTGGGCTTCTTCGGTTACATTGCCATCAAGCTCGCTTTGGTAATTGCCTTCACCGGGGCTCTCTTACTGCCTCTGCGACTCTACCGCTTCAGTTGGAGTTGCTGGTTGATGGTTTACTACATCTGCCTACCTCACGAGCTACATGCCAACCGGACAGAAGATTGCGATGATCTTTCATTCGAGGAAGAGCGACGCACGCGCACGAAGCAGTGAATAGATTCCAGCGCGACTATTCCTCGATCATCGAACGGCGCTTTTGCGAATAGCCATTCTTCATCGAGCTGTAAGGATCAAGCGCTCCGCCCTTCATTTGCGTGTAAATACGCATCAAAGTCGGACTCTTCACCACAAACTCAGTGACTCCGAACGCAGTCTGTACTTCAGAGTCGCTAATCACGCTATAAGGCTTTTTCAAAGGATTGATAGCTCGGTCTCCCAGAAAACCAAACATATCCCGCACATTTGAAGGCCCCAACAGAGGTAGCACCAGATAAGGCCCCTCCCCGATCCCCCAGGATCCAAAGGCTTGCCCCATGTCTTCAGGCTGCAGCGGCTGCAGACTTTCAAAACGATCCGCGGCAGGAAACACACCAACGACGCCCAAGGTAGTATTCACAGCAAAACGCTCCGTCTCGAGCCATGCACCTTGCATGCGACCTTGTAGAAGGTTCCCGCCCAGACGCACTGGATAACCTAAGTTCTTAAAAAAGTTCGAGGCCCCACGCTCCACAGGATCAGGAGTCACCTGCTGATAGCCCTTGGCGAGATGTTTCACCACGTTCATATAGATGAAGTCATTGAACTTAAACGTCAGTCGGTTGACTGACTCCAACGGGTCACAGACCACAGTCGGCTCTTCATCAATTTCGCCATACAGTTCTTCTTCGGTGAGGAAGTCATCCTCTGCCAATCCAGCACTTAGGCTCACGCATAAAATTAACCCGAATGCACAATACTGCAGAAACAAGCGTTTATAATGTGATTTTTTCTGCATCTAATTTCTCCTGTTCTAAAAGTTTTTCTAATTTTTTAATTAATAGTGCGCCATTTTCTTTACGAAAGT
>DBBT01000129.1:0-663 GCA_002292345.1 Opitutia bacterium UBA977
GATATTTCCCGATTCGGAATGGAAGTGATGCGTTTCTCGCCTCGTCAGGCGGATTGCATGATCGTTGCGGGCACGGTGACTTACAAAATGGCTGAAGTCGTGCGTCGTATTTACGATCAGATGGCTGAGCCGAAATGGGTGGTTGCGATGGGTGCTTGTGCAAGCACGGGCGGGATGTACCGTTCCTATGCGACGTTGCAAGGAGTGGACCAGATTATCCCAGTAGATGTTTATATCAGTGGTTGTCCTCCGCGTCCAGAGGCACTGCTCGATGCGATGATTAAACTGCAGGACAAGATTGGCGCTGAGCATTCGGTGAAGAACTTGTTTCCTGAAAAGGCTGATTCGAAAGACGTAGCCGAAGTTACGAATAAAAGTTAAGCTATGACTACCAGTGATTTGGCTCTTCTCAAGGAGCGCTTCGAAACCCTCACAGAACGCGAGTCTTCCGACCACGTTGCAATAAACTGCGCGTCGTCACAGTTGATCGAGTTGTGCACGGTATTACGCGACGATTTTGGCTACGATATGTTGGTTGATGTAACTGCGGTCGATTGGGATGCGCAGAGCCCGCGCTTTACCGGGATCTATCACTTCCTCTCGACGACCAAGCACGAGTATTTGCGTGTGGCAGTGGATTGCACGGATGACATTAATCCGGCA
>DBBT01000129.1:769-33534 GCA_002292345.1 Opitutia bacterium UBA977
GACGATGTCGCTGAGATTACAGGAATGTCCGTAAAGCCTGCGCCGATGGTCGGTGGACCGTTCGTTTCTTCAGCGGATGGCCCAATGAGCCAGACCGAACCACGAGCTCGGGATGAGAGCTGGAATGAGAAAAAGATAAAACCCTGCGGTAAATAAGAGAATTTTTAAATGGCCACTAGCAAAGAAATTTCAATCGGGGATGCCGGTGCCCGCGCAAGCGAGCTTGAAGGCGATCTGCAAGGCGAAACCATGATGCTCAACGTTGGGCCGTCGCACCCGACCACCCACGGCGTGCTGCGCCTCAAAATGGAGCTCGACGGCGACGTCGTGAAGAGGTGCGAGCCTGTGCTGGGTTACCTGCACCGCGGTGACGAGAAGATCGCCGAGAGCATGACTTACAACCAGTTCATTCCATATACGGATCGCTTGGACTATATTGCGCCGCTTTCGAACAATGTCGCATATGCGCTGGCTGTTGAGAAACTGGCAAACCTAGAAGTGCCAGAACGCTGCCAGGCAATTCGTTTGCTCTGCTGCGAGTTGGCACGTATTTCTTCGCACTTATTGGGAGTTGGCGTGTATGGAATGGATGCAGGTGCATGGACGGTATTTATGTATACCTTCACCGAACGTGAAAAACTTTACACGCTGTTCGAAGAATTAACCGGCGCACGTTTTACCACCAGCTACACACGTATCGGCGGTGTTGCACGCGACATTCCTGACGGCTGGTTGGGCCGAGTGCTTGAATTCTGTAAGGGCGTGCTGCCCGTGCTTGATCAAGTTGATAAGCTGCTGACTCGTAACCGTATTTTTATGGATCGCACTGTCGGTATCGGTATGATTTCGAAAGCAGACGCACTTGCTTACGGCCTCACTGGTCCTAATCTCCGCGCCTGTGGCGTGGATCTTGATTTACGCAAGGATAAGCCATACTTGGGCTACGAGAACTACGATTTTGAAGTGCCGATTGGCACCAACGGAGATTGTTACGATCGCTATTTGATGCGTGCGGAGGAGATTCGCCAAAGTGTCGGAATCATCCGTCAGTGTATTGGTAAATTCCCAGAAGGCTCCTACTATACGGAAGATGCGAAGAAAATTTTTGCTCCGCAGAAGGCTAAAGTACTCACCAGTATGGAGGAACTGATTCAGAATTTCATGATCGTGACCGAAGGGCCGCAGATTCCAAAGGGCGAAGTGTATTTCGAAGCCGAAAATCCGAAAGGTGCCCTTGGCTTTTTTATTCACTCAAAGGGTGGCGGCGTGCCATATCGCATGAAGATCCGCGGCCCATCATTTTGTAATCTTAGTATCCTCGATAAACTCATTCCAGGCCACTTCCTGACCGACATCACTGTAATACTAGGTTCGCTCGACTTCGTGATGGGAGAGTGTGATCGCTAGAAAAGCTGAAATACTGAAATACTGAAATTTCGAAACTTTGATACGATGAACTTAAAACCCGAAACAATCGAAAAAATTGATAAGCTGGTGCCGCGCTACCCAACGGTCAAGAGCGCCGCGCTGCCACTGTGCCACCTAGTGCAAGAGGACCAGGGCTATCTTTCGAATGCGGCAATGGAATGGATCGCAGATCGCTTGGATCTGCAGCCGATCAACATTTTTGAGCTAGTCACTTTTTACCCGATGCTTCGCACCGAGCCGACAGGCAAGCATCACGTGCGCGTTTGCCGCACACTACCTTGCGCATTAGCTGGTGCATATCAGACCTGTGAACGCCTAGAAAAAGAGTTGAACTGTAAGGTTGGTCACACCAGTGAAGATGGTTCTGTTACACTTAATTTTGTCGAGTGCCACGCGGATTGCGCTAAAGGCCCAGTCGTGATGGTCGGCGAAGACGAATACACCGATATCGATCCAGATAAGGCATCCGAGCTCGCGGCTAAAATCAAAAATGGCGAAATCTAATCGCTCCTTCTATTCTTAATTTTTTAATTGCTAATTGCTTCGCCATTTCCGGCAGACCTCCATCCGAATCACATGTCAACACCACAAGAACATAGGCTTATTTTTAAGCATATCGACGAACCAGGCTACACCAACGATATCGACTGCTACCTAAAGCACGGTGGCTACGAGCAATTAAAGAAGGCAGTCACCATGAAGCCCGAAGATATTTGCGCGGATGTGCTGACATCTGGCGTGCGTGGTCGTGGTGGCGCAGGTTTTCCCGCAGGTATGAAGTGGAAGTTTCTCGACCGCAAGTCCGGCAAGCCGATCTACCTTGTCTGTAATGCGGATGAATCCGAGCCAGGCACTTTCAAAGACCGCCAAATTATCCACCAAGACCCGCATCAGCTTATTGAAGGTATGATGTGCTCGGCTTTCGCGATTCAGGCAAAGCTCGCCTTCATCTACATCCGCGGAGAGTTTTTCCAAGGCTACAAGATTCTCGAACGTGCGATCGAAGAGGCCCGTGAAAAGAATTTACTAGGTGATAATATTCTAGGCACCAGTTACTCGTGTGACATCATCGTGCATCGTGGTGCCGGCGCTTACATCTGTGGTGAAGAAACTGGCCTGATTGAATCGATCGAAGGCAATCGTGCGAATCCTCGTATTAAGCCTCCGTATTTCCCCGCAGCCCTCGGCCTCTACCAGTGCCCAACCATCGTCAACAACGTGGAAACACTGTGCGATGTGAAGCACATCATCGAACTCGGTGGTCAAGGCTTCTCTGAAATCGGCACTCCAGGCAATACTGGCACACGTATTTGGTGTGTCTCTGGCCACGTGCAAAAGCCTGGCTACTACGAGTTTCCGTGTTCCGCAATCACTCTGGGAGAGTTGATCTATGACATTTGCGGTGGGCTCAAGCCTGGACGAAAGCTTAAGGCGGTCATTCCTGGCGGTTCTTCGGCGAAGGTCTTGCGCGCTGATGAACGCTTTACGGGTAAGCTTAAGGATGGCACCGAGTTTGATTGGGGCATCGAAGATATTCCTATGGATTTTGATAGCCTTGGTTTAGTCGGTTCGATGTCTGGTTCTGGTGGTGTGATCGTGATGGATGACTCGACCGATATGGTTGAGGCACTTGCAAATATTAACTATTTCTACGCGCATGAAAGTTGCGGTCAGTGTACACCATGTCGCGAAGGGGTGCCGTGGATGCGTAAGGTCACACAACGCATGGTCGATGGTGAAGCACGCGAAGAAGATGCGCAGTTGCTTAAAGATATTGCTGACCAAATTGCTGGCCGCACGATTTGTGCGTTTGGTGAAGCGGCCTCTTGGCCGGTGCAGAGTTTTATCGCGAAATTTAATGACGAGTTTGTGGAAAAAGCCCGCACCCAAGCGGCTCTTCGTAAAGAAGGTAAATCCACAGCTGAGAAAACTACTTTGATTTAAGACCATGGAAATTCAAAGCATAGTCGAAAACATCACCATCAATATTGATGGGCAGGACATTGATGTGCCTAAGGGCATCAATATCATCGAAGCGGTGAAGATTGCTGGTAAAGGCAAGGAAGTGCCGCATTACTGCTATCACCCAAAACTATCGATCGCGGGTAATTGCCGCATGTGTATGGTTGAAATGGGCATGCCGATGCGTGACCGCGGAACTGGCGAGGCCGTTCTCGATGAGAATGGTGTGCAAAAGATCGGTTGGATGCCAAAGCCGACGATCGCTTGTGCGACAAACGCATCGCCTGGTATGCACATCCGCACGAATTCTGAAATAGTCAAAGAGTCCCGCAATGGCGTGACTGAATTTTTGTTGATCAATCACCCCCTAGACTGCCCGATTTGTGACCAAGCTGGGGAGTGTCGCTTGCAGGAGTTTTCTGCTGAACACGGCCGAGGTTATAGCCGTTTCATCGAGCAAAAGAATGTAAAACCGAAGCGCACTAAGCTTGGTTCGCGAGTCACTCTTGATGATGAGCGCTGTATTCTCTGCTCTCGTTGTGTGCGTTTCTCTAAAGAAATCGCAGGCGAAGACGTGCTCGGTTTTGTTGATCGTGGCACTTACTCAACGCTGACTTGCTACCCAGGTAAAGGGTTGGAGCACAACTATTCGCTCAATACAGTTGATATTTGCCCAGTGGGTGCGCTCACCAGCACGGACTTTCGTTTTAAGATGCGTGTTTGGTTTCTTAAGCGTACCAACAGTATTTGCACCGAGAGTAGTATTGGTGCGAATACAGAAATCTGGAGTCGCGAAGGTAAAATTTACCGTATCACGCCACGACGTAATGATGCGGTGAATGATACATGGATGACCGACTCAGGTCGTGAACTTTTCAAAGCATCCGAGTCGGATGATCGCCTTACCCATTACACTATCGAAGGTGTGCACCAGACTATCGCTGAAACTGCGCAGGCCGCTGCGGACCTTTTGAAGACTGGTGGTGTGGCATTAATTGGTTCCGCCAGTAGTTCGGTCGAGGAGCAGTTCTTCTACCGTATGATGGCAGATCGTTGTGGTGCATCCGTCTCGTTGGTGAATCATATTGGATCTGGTGATGGCATTCTCTTGTCCGAAGAACGTACTCCAAATCTTCGAGGTGCGCTGCTTAATGGCTTGATCACAAAACTCCCAGAGGCGGAATTGTCTTTGCTGGCAGGTGAGATCAACTCAGGTGCGATCAATACACTTGTGGTCGTGAACGAAGACGTCACGAAGCTCGGCATTTCTTCTGATCTACTCTCTAAGGTGAAGCTCGTTTACTTTGGTACACATGCAAATGCAGTGAGCCAGGTAGCAAATATCGTTTGTCCATCTTTGATGGTCTACGAGAAAGATGGTTCATTCGTGAATCAAAGTTTCCGCCTGCAGAAATTTAAGGCTGCGGTGCCTGGGCCACGTGGTATTCAATCCGACATTACCGTGTTGGAAGAAATCGTGGCTAACTTAGGCGATGAAAAGCCAAGCGCATTGACGATCGACGTCGCATGGCAGCGGATCGCTGAGCAGATTGGTGCTTTTGCGGGACTCACTTGGCGTGGTATTTCCGACGAGGGCGTCGCGCTTGATCCGACTCCGTTCATTGATCTACCGTTCGTTGAAACCAAGAATTTAAAGTTCGATCCAGTCGCGTTTAAGGAGGCGCAAACCGCGACCACTCAAGCTTAAAGCAAATTTCCGGATATGGAATTTATAACCAATACACTACCGTTTACATTACCGATTGTTTTCTCAGTCGCGATGATCTCGGTCTTTATGGGACTTTGCAGTTACTCCGTTCTCGCAGAGCGCAAGGTTTCCAGTTGGATTCAAGGCCGCACTGGCCCGAATCGTACACGTCTGCCGTTGCTCGGGCATATTCCGATTCTCGGTAATATCCTGACGCGCTTGGGTATTTTCCAACCCGTCGCAGACGGCTTGAAATTCCTATTTAAGGAAGAAATTACTCCGGGTCACGTGAAGAAGGGTTATTACTATTTGGCTCCGATTTTGGCTTTGGCGCCAGCACTCACGACAATGGTGGTGTTGCCGTTTGGTCGCTTTGTTGATCCATCCGGTGTCGTGCAACCTCTGGTACTAGCTAATATCGACGTTGGTATGCTTTTCATCTTAGGTGTCTCTTCACTGGGTGTGTACGGCATTGTCCTAGCTGGTTGGTCCTCCAATAGTAAGTATCCGTTTCTTGGTGCGATCCGTGCATCTGCTCAAATGGTCTCTTATGAACTGGCGATGGGGCTTTCGATCCTACCGGTATTTATGTGGGCTTCTGCGCCTGGCACAGATTACGGTCTGACGCTCTTCGGTGTTGTCGAGGCACAATCAGGACTTTGGTTGGTCATTTGGCAGCCATTGTCTGCATTGATCTTTCTGGTCTCCGTCTTTGCGGAAACCAATCGCCTACCATTCGATATGGCCGAGTCGGAAACCGACCTCGTCGGTGGCTTCCATACCGAGTATGGTTGCTTCAAATTCGGGCTGTTCTTCGTAGCCGAGTATGCGCACGTCATCATGGGCTCGGCATTGTTCGTATTGCTGTTCCTCGGGGGCTGGAATTTCCTGCCAGGAATGGCAGATCCTTGGGGCGCCAGTCAGTTCGGCGCAGTGCTTTCGGTGCTGTGGTTTATGGCCAAGGTCTTCTTTATGATCTTCTTCTTCATTTGGGTACGTTGGACGCTACCTCGCTTCCGCTATGACCAAGTGATGGCACTCGGCTGGAAGATTTTGTTACCACTTGCGATCGGTAATTTGATCCTTAATACACTATTTATCGCGATCTACGACACACTTTAAAACGCAACTAGTATGGCTAAGACAAAAGTTTTAGAGCGTAAACCGCTCACTTTCGCGGAAAGAACATTTATTCCGCAAATCGTTACAGGGTTGAAGACCACTCTGGCAGCGATGTTTGCTAAGACGATCACTCTGGAGTATCCTGAGCAGCGTCCTGTCATCCCTGAAAATTATCGTGGCGTACCCACACTTGTTAAGGACCCGAATGGTCGTGAAAAGTGTGTCTCTTGCCAGTTGTGTGAATTCGTTTGCCCACCGAAGGCAATTAAGATCATCCCCGGTGAGATCGATGCCGAAGCTGAGCCAGATCGTGCACACGTTGAAAAAGCGCCGAAAGAATTTGATATCAATATGCTACGCTGCATTTATTGTGGTCTTTGCCAAGAAGTGTGCCCCGAAGAAGCTATTTTCCTAAAAGATATTTTTTCAATGTCCGGTTACACTCGCGAAGAGATGATTAATAAAAAGGACAAGCTTTACGAACTAGGTGGAACCTTACCGGATCAACACCACAAGTGGGACAAGAAAAAAGCCGCTGAAGCAGCGGGTAATACTCATTAAATCAAATTATAAATCAGGAATGACGAAAGGATGACCCTGCGCAGATTCATTATAAATCCTACGTCTTGATTCCCAAATTTTAAATTCTAAATCCCTAATTCTCACCCAATGTTAGACATACTTTTTTACGTCTTCTCAGTGATTACGCTGATTGCGGCGGTGCTGATGGTCCTTACCCCGAATGCGGTAAATGGAGCCATGTGCATGATCGTGGCTTTCATCGGCACTGCAGCGCTCTTTGTTCTGTTGGAAGCCTACTTCCTCGCGGTCATTCAAGTGGTGGTCTACGCGGGGGCAGTCATGGTGCTATTCCTTTTTATTATCATGCTTCTCGATGTCGATAAAGGGGAGGGTGGTGCTACCGAATATAACGATAAACTGACCATTGGTGCATCTGCGATTGGCTTCTTGCTGCTTGTCATGCTGGTTTTTTCTGCCTTCTCTGGCGCCCATCTTCCAGAGCCTGGCCTGTCAGCCGTCTCCGAAAATCCTGAGGTATTTAATAGTGGCGTGCCATTTACCACATCCTCCAAGTCTTTTGGCTACAGCCTGTTTACTAAATACATGCTGCCATTCCAAGTGGCAGGATTCCTTCTTCTTGCCGCTATGATCGGCGTGATCGTTGTGTCGAAAAAATACGATATCGCGGAAGATTAGTCATTATTTATAATTTTATTAGCTATTTAACATGACTGTCGGACTTAATGCTTTTCTCATCGTAGCCGGACTGCTTTTCGCAGTGGGGCTACTCGGGGTGACCCTGCGTCAAAACACGCTTGTCATTTACATGTCGCTTGAGCTCATGCTCAATGCCGTGAATTTGGCATTCGTCGCATTCTCTCGTTACAACGGAACAATGGACGGTAACCTTTTCGTCTTCTTTATCATTACAGTGGCGGCTGCCGAAGTCGCGCTTGGACTGGCCATCATCGTCGCACTGTTCCGACGTCGTCAGTCCGTAATGGTCGACCAATTGAATGCGCTGAGCCATTAGTATCATGACCGCTGCTCAAATACTTCTCGCCGCTCTTCTTGCGCCATTGCTCTCGGCAGTGCTGATTGCTTGTTTCTTGCGCCGCCGAGGAACTCTGGCTTCCTACCTATCTGTCGCTGCGGCTGCTGGCATCTGTGTTTTCAGTTATTTGGCAATCAAAGCCAATGAAGCGGAGCCGATTCGTGCTGCGATCGAGTGGTTGAGCTTTGGTAATTTCACAGTGTCGATGGGCTTCCTGTTTGACGGTGTTGCGGCCACGATGCTGGCGATGGTTGCTTTTGTGGGTTTGCTGATCCACGTGTTTAGTCTTGGATACATGGCGGACGACAAGGCTAAGGGCCGTTTTTTTGGTGGTCTGTCGATTTTCATGTTTTCCATGTTGGGGATCATCCTCGCGGACAACTTGATCATGATCTTTGTCTTCTGGGAGTTGGTCGGCTTTAGTTCATACATGCTGATCGGCCACTATCTGGATACAGACGATGCCGCGGCGGCTTCGAAGAAGGCATTCATCGTCAATCGTATCGGCGACCTCGGTTTCCTCATCGGTATCGTCTATGCTTACTGGCACTTCGGCACCACTAACATCGAAGCAATGGGCGCAGCGGTGAACGCTGATCCTAGCTTAATCAGCTGGGTAATCGCTGCATTGCTCATGTGTGGCTTCATCGGAAAGTCCGCGCAGTTTCCGTTGCATGTCTGGTTGCCAGATGCAATGGCAGGCCCCACTCCAGTTTCTGCCCTGATTCACGCGGCAACAATGGTCGCTGCCGGTGTTTACTTCCTGATCCGTATCGCCTTCCTCTTTCCTGAATCGGTGCTTGGTGGCATTGCCATTCTCGGCACGTCGGTTGCCGTTTATGCAGGCTTCTGCGCGTATGGTCAGAATGATATTAAGAAGATTCTGGCATACTCAACGCTCTCACAGCTCGGCTATATGTCGGCTGCGTTTGGTCTGGGATTCGCCGGGATCGCATTGTTCCACCTGATCACGCACGCCTTCTTTAAGGCACTGTTGTTCCTGGGTGCGGGTTCGATCATTCATGGCTGCCACCACGAGCAAGATATTTTCAAAATGGGCGGTATCCTTAAGAAAATGCCAATCACTTCGATTACTTTCTTCATTGGAGTGCTGGCTCTCTGTGGCGTGTATGGTTTTGCTGGTTTCTATTCTAAAGACGCGATTCTGGTTGCAGGTGGACTCAATAGCACTGCGATTTTTGCATTGTTGACGCTCGGTGCTTTTTTGACCGCGGGTTACATGGGGCGCTTGGTTTGGATCGTCTTCTTTGGCGAGCCAAAGTCGGATGCAGCTTCGCATGCACATGAGAGCGGTTTCAGTATGGTGTTGCCATTGATTATCTTGGCAGTGCTCTCGGTTGTTGGTGGTTGGATCGAAGTTTGGCCCGAAGCAACTGGTGAGATCATTCGCGAAAATTTAGAGCACCTGCATCACGCTGAAGGGCACGACGCGATGCACAGTAAGGTCATGATTCTCGGCTCGACTGCATGGATCGTTGGTCTGTTAGGGTCGTTTTTCTTCTACGGTGTCGGTAAAAACGGTGATGCGCTGCAGAACCGAGCGAAGTCTGTTTACGAATTCCTCAAAGCCCGTCTGTGGTTCGACGAAATCTACGGTTTCTACGTCGCGAAGATTCAGCAGCGTGTCGCGGTGCTTCTTAGCTTCCTCGATGTATTCCTAATCAAAGGACTCTTCGTCCGTGGCAGTGCCGGCTTGGTTGGTCTGGTGGGCGCATGCTCACGCTCACTACATGTCGGTAATATTCACGGCTATGTTTATTGGTTCCTTGCTGGAATTATCCTCCTTTGGGCGCTCGCTACTGGTGTGGTTCTATAATAATAGGTGAACGATTTTTCAATTTAGATAGATATGATTCCCTTCGATACATCATCACTTTGCCTTTTGGCAGCTATTCTGACACCGCTGTCTGCGGGCTTGATCTTGCTGTTTGGAGCCCGTTTTAGCCAGTCAAGCCTACGCGCGGTCAGCGTCGTCGGCTTTGCCACACCGCTGATTATCGCTTTGGCGCTTTACTGCCAGTTCGAGCCGTCGCTTATCGGTGGTTATAATTTTGAGCTGCGTCTTGCGACTGGTCTGGAAGCAGTTGGTATCTATTTGCATCTCGGGCTGAATGGTATCTCGATGCCGCTCTTCATGTTGGCCGGGATCGTTGGCTTTGCGGCAGGGATGTATGCGATGTTCTCCAAAGCAGAGCGTCCACACCTGTATCTTTCGCTGTTATTGTTTATGCTCGGCGGTTTGATGGGCACTTTTGCTTCGGTTGATATTTTCTTTTTCTACTTCTTCCACGAATTCGCACTCATCCCGACTTTCATTATGATTGGCGTGTGGGGCGGTGCTGGTAAGCGTGGTGCTGCAATTGAGATGACGATCTATCTGACGCTTGGTGCGTTGTTGTCGTTGATCGGTCTGATTGCGCTGTATGTGCAGAGTGGGGCAGATTCGTTCTCACTGATCACATTGCGTGAGTATCTGGCGGCGCGCCCAATTGCCGACACCGTACAAAACAACATCTTCGCACTCTTGCTGTTTGGCTTCGGTATTTTGGTATCTCTCTTTCCGTTCCACAGTTGGGCACCCAAGGGCTATGCCACTGCACCAACGGGTGCGGCAATGCTGCACGCGGGTGTACTCAAGAAATTTGGACTGTATGGTCTGTTGCAGATTGGAGCGCCGTTGTTGCCAGCAGGAGCAGCCCATTGGTTCCCCTGGATCGTTTGGCTCGCGTTGGGTAACATCATCATCATTGGTCTGATCACAATGGCTCAGAAGGATGTGAAGATGATGCTTGGCTATAGTTCGGTCATGCATATGGGCTATGCCTTTCTCGGGATCGCAACATTTTCCGTCGTCGGTGTCGGTGGTGCGTTGTTGATGATGATCGCACACGGTTTGTCCGTCGCTCTGTTATTCATGCTTTCAACTTGCATCTATCACCGTAGTCAGACTTTCGATATGTCATCGATGGGTGGTCTGGCGACTAAGGCGCCAGTCTTGGCGGCCTTCTTCGTGGCGGGCACGATGGCGAGCATCGGTCTGCCGGGCTTTGGTAATTTCTGGGGTGAGTTCACTATCTTTGCTGCGCTTGCCGAAACTGAGATGACGAGGTGGATCGTCGCACCAGCCGCGCTCGGTATTATTATTTCTGCGATCTACGGACTACGTGCTGTGGCCAATATTTTCTTTGGCAAGCCAACTGAGGCATTTGCCGATCGTATAAACAGCGATGAGATTGTGGATCTCAAGATTCATGAACGATTTCCTGCACTGATTTTGATTATTGCGTTGATCGTCGTCGGCATTTTCCCACGTCTTTTTTCTGATGCAGCCAATGGTGAATTGTCACAGCTTTATACATCTAGAAGTACTTTGCCGATTATTGAAATCAATGCGGCGGTTCCCAAAACAGTCGAAGCACATAAGGAGGTTACACACTAATGAACGAGCTTCTCGCCGAATTCCTGCGCAGTTTCACTGTGACAAATGACTGGGCTGCAATTACGCCTGAAATTATGTTGGCGGTACTCGCCCTTGGCCTGCTTGGAGCAGAGATGGTTTTACCACGATCCGAGCAGGGCCTTATTCCGCGTCTTGCGATTTGGGGACAAGTCCTCGTCCTTGTTGTCACACTAGGTTTCTCGGCTTATTCTACCGTGGAGGGACAGTCCTTTTTCAGCGGCATGATCGTACAGACAGATGTGACGCAAATCATGCGAGCCTTTTTCTTGGTAAGTTCGATTCTCGTCTGCTATCTAGGCAAGATTTACTTATTAAAGCAAAAACTGCCACGCACTGAGTTCTTCCACTTAGTGATTATAATTGCAGCAGCGATGATGCTGCTGGTGCAGAGTTCCAATTTTGTTATGTTGTTCGTGGCGCTCGAAGTCGTGACGATTGCATTTTATGTATTGGTTGCTTATTGCCGTACTAGTTCGCTGTCGCTCGAAGCGGGCTTGAAATATTTGATCCTCGGTGCGCTGAGTTCTTCTATTTTATTGTTTGGTATTGTGCTACTTTATGGAGTTGCGGGGAACCCAGAACTGAGCTTCTCGAGTGCTGACTCGCTTAATTTTGAGGCGTTAAAGACTTTCATCGCGATACATCAGGATAATGTATTGGTGCGTATCGGAGCCATTCTAGTCGTCGCCGGTATTTGCTTCAAGATAGGTGCCGTGCCGTTTCAAATTTGGGTGCCTGACGTCTATCAAGGTGCTCCCACTCCTGTAACTGCGTATCTTGCGATCGCATCGAAGGCAGCTGGCTTTATTGTATTACTGCAGCTGTTGACGGGTCCGTTTATTGGTTTGGCTTCGTTCATGATTCCGGTGCTATCCTTTATCGCAGCAGCGACCATCCTGTTTGGTAATTTCGCGGCAGTGCGTCAGCGCAATGTCAAACGCCTGATGGGCCTTTCGGGAATTGCACATGCTGGTTACCTCCTCGTTGGCGTGGTGGCAGCGCTCAGTATTCCGGAAGCAAAGTATGCGGTGATCTTCTATCTCGTGACTTATCTGCTAGCGTCGTTTGCCGTCTTTGCGGTGATGTCGCATATGGCTGGTCCAGATGATGCCAACCAAGAGCTTGAAGATTATGAGAACCTTGCGCGCAAGCGTCCGTTCCTCAGTGGTGTGCTCGCCGTTGGTCTAGGTTCATTGGCTGGCATTCCACCATTAGGTGGCTTCATTGGTAAGCTGTTCATCTTTATCGCAGCTTACAAAGCCGACCTTTACGGCCTATTGGCAATTTCCGTGCTCGGTGTAGTGATCTCGATCTACTATTACTTTGGGTGGGTGCGCGTAGTGTATTTCTCCGATTCGAAGGATAGCGCCCAAGAAACTGCTGGATCGCTCTGCAGTTGTGATCGCGTCGTATTAGGTGCACTGGTTGTTGCGACGGTGTTGGTTGGTATATTCCCCGGTGTGTTGCCCATCGTCCAGTAAGCGCCTTCGGCAAGTGAGGTATTGCTGCGCACGGAGTGACGCCTTCGGCTTGTGAAGGTAAGAAGTGCTAGTGAGTGACAAGAGGGAAACGCTCTGTCGTTTCCATGTGTCGGATTGGACCGTATCGAACTATCGGTGGAAACGACGGAGCGTTTCCCTCCAACTATTAATGCGTGGGTCGCGCAGGCGCGTCCCTCGTAAAGATTGCGCAGTAAACCCGCTCGCTAGGAAAACATAGGGGCAGGCTTTATGCCGTGCCCTTCGACTCAAAAAAAAGCCGAGTTCATTAGGAATTCGGCCTTTTGTTTTCAATTTAATACTTAGAACGACGCCTTCAGCGCTTGATCTAGATCGGCTAGCAGGTCTTCGATGGCTTCGATGCCGACTGAGAGGCGTACGAAGTCGGCGGTTACGCCGGTGGATTGTTGCTGTTCCTCAGTGAGCTGTTGGTGCGTGGTGCTGGCAGGGTGGATCGCGAGCGACTTGGCGTCGCCGATGTTGGCGAGGTGACTGAAGAGCTCGAGGCCGTCGATGAACTTGCGTCCTGCTTCGAGGCCGCCTTTCAAACCGAAGCCAACGAGCCCACCGAAGCGCTCGTTGTCGAAATATTTCTCAGCGGCGGCGTAGTGCGCGCTTTTACTTAGCCCTGGGTAGTTGACCCAACTCACAGCTTCATGGCTTTCAAGGAATAGGGCGACCTTGAGTGCATTGGAGCAGTGGCGCTCCATGCGTAGATGGAGCGTTTCGAGGCCTTGGATGTGCAGGAATGAGTTGAACGGGGAAGTGCAGTTGCCGGTGTCGCGTAGCCACTGTAGGCGCATTTTCATGATGTAAGCGATGTTGGCACCGCCGGCTGGTTCGAAGGATTTGAACACATCCCAATGCACCAAGCCGTGGTAACTCGCGTCGGGCCCAGTGAACTCGGCAAAGCGGCCGCTGCCCCAATCGAAATTGCCGCCGTCGACGACGATGCCACCGATGCTGGTGCCGTGACCTCCGATGTACTTAGTGAGGCTGTGGATGACGACGTTCGCGCCGTGCTCAAGCGGACGACAGATCATCGGCGAGGCGACGGTATTATCAATGATGAGTGGGATCTTTGCTGCGCGGGCGACAGCAGAGACTTCCTCGAATGGGAAGATATTGAGCTTTGGGTTGCCGACAGTGTCGCCGTAGATGGCTTTGGTTTTCTCGTCAATCAATGGTTCGAAGCTGGAGGGATCTTCGGCGTCGGCGAAGCGTACTTCGATGCCGAGCTTTGGTAGGGTGTATTTAAAAAGTGTATACGTGCCACCGTAGAGTTGCGCGGACGAGACGATGTTGTCACCTGTGCCGGCGATGTTGAGAATCGCGCTGGTGATGGCTGCCTGACCACTGGCATGGGCGAGACCTGCGACACCACCTTCGAGTGCGGCGACTCGCTTCTCGAGCACGTCAGTTGTGGGGTTCATTATACGGGTATAAATGTAGCCAAGCTCTTCGAGGCCGAAGAGTTTGGCAGCATGGTCGGTATCCCGAAACATGTAGCTGGTTGTCTGGTAGATAGGGACGGCGCGCGAGCCTGTCTCTGCGTCAGGTGTGTGGCCTGCGTGAAGGGTGAGGGTGCCGAGAGCGGGTGCTTTCTTATCTGTCATAGCTTTGGAAAGTTGAAAGTTGAAAGTTGAGAGTTCGAGTTGAGAGTTGGGGGAGGTCGTAGGTCTGCCAAGATGCGCTGCGAAGCTCAGAAAGCGCAGCGGGTAGATGCGTTGTAATTATTGAGTGTTATTTTTACGGTCTCTTGTTTTAGTGGCGTCCCAAGAAAGGCCGACCTTATCGAGAAAGCGTGCGGCTTCCTCAAGGAATTCGTTGTCAGGTCGCGTTTCGCGCAGGATGCGTTTGTATTCACGCAGTGCGTTGCTGCGCTGTCCTGCGGCATCAAAGGTACGTGCGATTTGCTTCCGCCTCTCGACAAGATCTGGCCGTTTTTCGAGGATATCTTGAAGTATAGTGATCAGCTGATTATTAGTGTAGATCGAGTCTTCTGAGCTATTGGAAAAGTCGATCCGATCGATAAGCGCGGCTTTCGGCTCCCATGCATTTGGCCAGTGTTCTGACATGCCGGTCCACATCTTGTTAGGCTCCGCGATTGAATAAGCAAACGCAGCACTGAGGGTGATTTCAACTAGGAGTAACAATGAGCAGCACATGACCCATAACTCTTTACCTACGATGCCCATACTATAGATGATACGTCCGAGCGCGGTAATGACTAAGGTCACAATCATCGGTAGGGCGACGTATAGGTGATGATCTTCGTGCGCGAGGGCTCCGTTAATAAAATAGCCATCCTGACTGATGCCATACACAATGAGCGCTAGGTAGCTGCAAAGCCCCAGCAGGATCGCACGGCTCCAGACTTTTTTGATATTATAAGCCGTGAAGATAAAAAACGGAACGAACAGCAGAAAGGGCAGCAGGTTCATCCCTGTCCCGAATTTGTATTTGGCGTCTGTGTCGAATGGATGGAAGAGGGCGTTGTCTATGGGCAAGAATGCCTGCTGAGTAAAGTGAGCCATGTTCTGCCCAGCGTGATTGATTCGGTCTGTGTAACTGACTGGATCAACTCCCTCTATGTGGGCGCTTCCCGCGTTGATCCACACACCTAAAAAGAGGCAAAGGCAGAGCAGTGGTAGTACCCGATTAAAGGACTCTACGTGTAGCGATCGTTCTTTAACGAGGATGGTAAGAGCGAGAATAACTGGTATGGAAAATGCGGCTGGGTGTATCAGGCAGGCGATCGTCGTGAGCGCAATCGTGGCGATGTAGTCGCGCGCATTGCGATTGCGACTAGCGAAGTAAAGCGCACTTAATATAAAGATCAACGCGATGATCTCGGTGCGGTAACCAGCCCAGAAGAGTGTCTGGATCGTGGCTGGGTGAAGTGCGAAAATAAGGGTGGCTGAAAACGCGGCAGGGAATTTAAGCAACTCTAGGTTTTTTAGGAGCAGCATCGCCGCAAACAAATGCAATAGAATGTTGATGCCTCGGTGAACTGTTGCGGTGGGCAGTGGGATAGTTTGTTCAAAAAAATAACTGCTAATAGCAATCGGGTTGTTTTGGCGAATGCTGTCGAGCGTCCATGCTTGTTGCCAGCAGTCCATCGATTGAAAGGCGCTGCGTTCGATGGAATCGAAATCAGACCAAAGCACATCCGATATCAGCAGTGGACTGAATACCAAGCTGACTAAGACAATGAGCGCAAAATAGGCACGCAGGCTAGCGCGCGGCGGTGCGACGGCGGTGCTTCGCTTACGTCGCTTATTGGGTTTACCCGGCTTTGATTTAGAAGGGGAGACAATTCTATTCATCGTGTGTACGATTCTGCTTTGTGAGCCTGTGACATTATTTGAGCGAGGTCTGAATTGGGTAGTTGTTTAGCAATTTGCCACGACGACTCAGAGATAGAGATAATGCTTCCAGATCAATCTGAGCGCCAGTAACTATTTTGTTACGAGCAAACCAGCCGCGGTTGGTTTCAATCGCGATGAGTACTTCTTGGCTGCGCGAGGACACGCCATTTTCATCGTAAGGGTAGAGTGCATGTATCTCGAGCAAACGTCCGCTGGTATCAAAATAGCCTAGATCCAGAGGGATGAGGGTGTTACGCATCCAGAAGGAACGTGGTGCAGGCTGCTTAAATAAAAACAGCATGCCGTGATCAGTGGGCATTGAGTTCCGGTGCATCAGGCCTTTGCTTTGCTCGCTTTGAGTAAGTGCGAGTTGCAGTTGCAGGGTCTTGCCCGCGATTGAAATCGGAAAATAGATGTCGCTGGATTCAGGCGCGCTCACCGGCTCTTGTGGGGCACAGCCAATGAACAGCAGAAAAAGAGCCAGTGTAAATGGTAAGCGGTAGGGCAATATCATAGGTACTCGATTATTAAGTCGAAGCGTGACAGATCAGTTCGAATAAAGAAGAGTTATAACGCAACCATTTGTAATGAAAAGTAAATCCTCAGTTATCCGTATTCTCTATGCTGGATCCGAACAGTCAGCCGATATTTTTTACCTGACAAAAATCTTTGTTCCAGACCCCTTCTTGTGCTTCATAGTCGGGGGGCGCTCGACTGCGGTGGTCAATCGTTTAGAGTATAGCCGAGTCAGTGCACAATCGGATTGTGATGAAGTGTTGTTGCTGGAGACTGTACAGAGGCAGGTTGCAAAGGCACTGCGGATGGAACTCTTGGAGGTAGGTCCTACGGAGATCATGCGCTATTTTGCAAAGTTGAACAAGGCGCGTGAAATAGAGGTGCCTGAAAATTTTCCGTCAGTGTATTTTGCCAAGTTGTTAGCTGCGGGCATGCAGGTACGAGTCGGTGCAGATCCGTTTTTTCCAGCTCGTGAGTTGAAGAGCGATGTTGAGGCCAAGGCAGTGCGACTGGGTAATGCCGCGAGTGCGGCGGGTATTCGCACGGCAGAGAGAGTGTTGCGGGCATCGAAGATTGTCGGTAATTGCCTTAAATACGAAGGGCGCACGCTCACTTCCGAGTGGCTGCGCATGATGATTGACCAGAGTTGCCTGTCTAAAGGTGCAGTGGCGCAAAATACGATTGTGGCTGGCGGTAAGCAGGGCTGTGATCCTCACGAAGGCGGGTACGGGCCGCTTAAGTCGAACGAATTAATTATCGTCGATGTGTTTCCGCGTGTGCAAAAGACTGGATATTATGGTGATATGACACGTACTTTTTTGAAAGGTCGCCCGAATGATGCACAGCGAGCACTGGTCGGTGCTGTGCGTGATGCGCAACTCGCGGCCTTGGCAAAAGTGAAGGCAGGCATCAGCGGCGCGACGGTGCACGCCGCCGCCTCTCAGCTATTTGAAGATCGCGGATTTTTTACTGAGCGTCGTGGCGAAGGCTTTGTTGGATTCATACATTCGACTGGGCATGGCCTTGGATTAGAGGTGCATGAGGCACCGCGTGTTTCACCGACTGCTGGACGTTTACGTAAGGGCCAAGTGATTACGATTGAACCTGGATTATATTATCCGGAGATCGGTGGTTGTCGCATTGAAGATGTCGTGCGTGTGACGAAGGAGGGCAGTGAAATGCTTTCGTCAATGCATTATAAATGGCAACTTCGCTGATCTTTTAGTGTAATTAGAATCGATATCTGCCAGAGATGCTGGAGCAAATAAGGTTGATCTAAACAACTGCGCACCGTCAGTATAGTAGAAGCTTCTGCTGTCTATTTGTTTCTCGATCGAGTGATAAGCGAGTGTTTCAATGCTTCTGTGGAACGTTTCATTCGACGCCTAATGCTATTTAGGAAATGAGGAATTCGCATTCCGATCGGCTATGCTCAGTTGGAGTCGTCTTCGACTAGATCCCCGCCCAAATCGTCGTGTGTCGGTAGGAACTTTTTGAATGCATCTTTGTTGGCGGCTTTCATGTAGGCCTCTTCGGGTGAGATATTGCCAGCTTCCAGTTGTATCGCGATTGAGGAATCCATCAGCATCATGCCTTGCGCACGGCTACTTTCGATGATGCCACGTACCTCACTGGTTCTTCCGGTACGAATGGTATTAGGGAGGGCATCGTGCTGTAGGAGGATTTCGTGTACGGCGACGCGCCCGGATGGTATCTTTTTACAAAGCAATTGAGAGACGATACAGGTAAGGCAACCTGCGAGCAGCACGCGAATCTGCGCCTGTTCATCGGCAGGAAAGGCGTCGATAATACGGTCGATTGTCTTGGGGGCGTTATTGGTATGTAGTGTGCCGAACACCAGCATGCCCATCGATGCGCAACCCAGAGCGAGTTTAATCGTCTCTAATTCGCGCATTTCACCGACTAGAACGATGTCTGGATCGGCGCGCATTGCTCCGCGCAGTGCATTAGAAAAAGAGTGACTATGTTCACCAACTTCGCGGTGGACGATAACGCTCTTCTTTTTTAGGTGCACAAACTCGATGGGATCTTCGACGGTAATGATATGCTTCTGAAAATTCTCGTTAATGTAGTCCATCATTGCCGCAAGCGTCGTGGACTTACCACTGCCAGTCGGGCCAGTGACTAATACGAGGCCTTCCTTATACTGGCACACGTCCTTGAGGACTTCGGGCAGTTTGAGGGTATCGAAGGAGAGAATTTCTGCGGGGATTTGCCGAAAGACAGCTGCTTGCCCCCAGTGGTTGTAGAAAAAACTACCGCGGAATCGGGCGAGTCCAGATATCTCGTAGGCGAGATCTAGGTCGTGGTTAAGTAGGTAATCTTTCCAACGCTCGGGTGGTGTGACGCTTTGCAGCAGCGCCGACATTTTATCAGCAGTGATGATTTCATCGCTGAGTGCAGAGATACGCCCAGAGCCGCGAATTTTTGGGACGGATCCGACCGATAGGTGCAGATCAGAGCCGTCATTCTCTAGCATCTGTTGTAGGTAGGTGTCGAGTGAGGCCATGGTATAAAATGCGTATTGGGTGGTCTCTATTTATTGTTCGGTATCATTCGTGGAGGTCGATACGGCTTCGGTCGCTCGGTGGTCGCGTATTTGCTGATGTAGCATACGGTTGCGGATATTTGCCAGTGCGATATCGTCATCGATGATTCCATTCTGCCAGAGCTCTAAAACTGAGTAATCCATTTGAACCATGCCCGCACTGCGTCCAGTTTCCATGACATTGCCCAGCGCTTGGATTTTTCCATCGCGAATCAAAGTGGCAACCGCCATATTTTGCAGAAGTAGTTCACTTGCCAGAGTAAGGCCGCCTTTTTTATTAGGCATTAGTCGCTGGCAGACAATTCCACGTAGACTCTCGGCTACCATCGATCTGATCTGTGTCTGCTGCGCTGGGGGGAACACATCGAGGAGACGGTTGAGTGTCGTCGATGCATCACTGGTGTGCATTGTTGCGATCACCAAGTGTCCAGTTTCAGAAGCGCTGATCGCCATCTCGATCGTTTCTAAGTCGCGCATCTCGCCGATGATGATGATGTCAGGGTCTTGGCGTAGCGCGCCTTTGAGTGCGCTCTTATACGTCTTTGTATGTGAGCCAACGCCTCGCTGTGTTATTTGGCAGAGATTGGATTGCTGAATCACTTCAATCGGTTCTTCAACCGTGATAATATGATCCTCACGGGTCTGATTTAATATTTCGATCAAGGCGGCTAAGGTGGTAGTCTTGCCAGATCCGACAGGACCTGTGACGAGAATCAGACCGTTGTGAAATGCTAGTAGCTCTTTGAGCCGATCGGCGTTCGGGAAGCCCAATTCTTCAAGGCTTGGTGTTTTTGCGGGAACGATGCGGTAGGTGCCTGCAATGCCTTCTTTGTGCTGCATCAGGTTCACGCGGAAGCGCTGGCCTGAACTAAAAGGAAGTGCGAAATCGAGATCTTTCTTGTCGTTAAAGTAATTGGCTTGTTCGTCGGACAGGATAGATAGATTCAGTGCGCGTGCGACCTTTGCAGAAACGATGCCTGTAGATTTGTAAGCGACCGCACGGTTTTCGCGCACAAAGATACGACTATCTGCGCAGATGTGGAGATCGCTGGCTCCTTCGTGTGCGGCGATGAGCAGGAGTGCGATGAGTGCTTGTTTCGCTTCGCTGTCATTAATGTCCTCAAGGCGCGACGGTTCAAGCCATGTCGGATAGACCTCGTCTACATCGATCACGTTTTCGATTGCCTGTTCTGTGGCTTGTGATTGGAGGTCGGGGTCTCGCGGTGGCGATTTTGGCGGCGATGCTGTAATCGATGGCTGTGCAGCACTCTCTGTAGGCTGAGGCTGAGACGAGTCTTTGTTCTTCGAGGGCAGCTTGATTTTTGGCCGTACCTTGGCAGATGCATCTACTGGTGTTGACTCGCTAAGTTTAAAAGGGTTGGAGCCGGGAATTTTGCCTTCACGCGTCATTTCCTCCGCCTGATGGAGGAGTGCTTGTATTTGCTCGAATTCATCCTCGCGGCCTTCTTCTAGGATGGTTTGAGCAAAGTCCAATAGTTCTGAATCTGCCTTCAGCGTGTGGCTTAGTCTCTGGCAGTCTTGCGTGCTCAGGATACCCTGCTTGATGCAGAGGTTGGCGAAGAGTTTGATTTCATTAGTCACAGTCAGGGTGGTCACGACAACCGCTCAAATAGAGATGAATGAAATTCAGTGCTTCGCGAGCGAATTTTAATCCGTAGGTGATTTTTTTGTATCAATTCACGTTGATTGCATAAATTTTTAATATCTGCCAAACTATTGATTCCAAGGGCATTTACCTAATACCATTGCCATGCCGCAAGTGTTAGTTATGCCCGCAAAGGCCAGTCCTGCGCCGACGAAGCCTGGCACTATCAAAAAAGCGGAGTGGAGAAATACCCCTGCGAGCGTGCCGCATAACACGAGCAGTCCCGCTGCGATGCGAACCTGTCGCTCAATTGAAATGGCTCCCTTGCCATAATTAATATCGAGCCCTGCGTCGATTGCCGCAAGAGTGCCGCCTTCCACCACGAATACGTCCTTATGGCCTGCGCTAATTAGCCTTTCAGCTGCCACAGTGGCGCGTTTGCCACTTTGGCATAGTAAATAGACCGGATTTTCCGTACCATACGTCTCGCAAAATGAAGTGGCATCAAGCTGGTCCAGAGGTTGAAGCTGTGCCCCATTGACATGGGCTGCGTTGAACTCGCCAGGCGTGCGCACGTCGATGACCGTGCTCTGATTGATAAAGAGTCGTGGCAGTTCGCTAGGTGAGATGGTTTTTTGATTCATTAGTATCTACGTTATTTACACTTAAACAGAATTCAAGACTTGGCGCACTATCAGTAGCCGTTTTAATGCCGCACTTCACTTTCTATATAAAGTTAACTCACTCCACTTATGCAAAGAACCGCACTTCTCTCTGTCAGCGATAAATCCGGCCTCGTGCCCTTCGCTAAAGCACTCGTCGAGCAGCATAGCTATCGTCTGCTCTCGACCGGCGGCACTGCCAAGCTCCTTGAAAAAGAGGGTATTCCGGTCACTGAAGTCAGTGATTACACTGGCTTCCCTGAAATGATGGAAGGCCGCGTCAAGACGCTGCACCCGAAAATCCACGGTGGTCTCCTCGCTCGTCGTGACAAGCCAGACCACATGGCTGCTGCTGCCGAGCACGGTATCGACATGATCGATCTGGTAGTGGTCAACCTGTATCCGTTCGAAGCAACCGTTGCTAAGCCAGACGTTACCTTCGAACTTGCGATCGAGAATATCGACATCGGTGGCCCATCGATGCTTCGCTCTGCAGCGAAAAATCATGCATCGGTCTCTGTTGTTGTCGATGCTGCCGACTACGACCGCGTGCTCGCTGCGATGGGCGACGATGCTGCGCTCATCAACTTGCGCCGTGAACTTGCCCTGAAGGTATTTCAGCGCACATCGGCTTATGACGGTGCAATTGCTAAATACCTCGAAGGCCAGGTTAACGAGCCGAATCTTGGCGATATTTCTGGCATCCCGCCCGAGTTGGACATCCAGCTTCCTCAAGTAAAGAGCCTTCGCTACGGCGAGAACCCGCATCAGAAGGCCGCTCTCTATGGCAGCTTCTTTGATTGCTTCGAGCAACTGCAAGGCAAGGAGCTTAGCTTTAACAATATTATCGATATTACTGCGGCGACTTATTTGATCGGCGAATTTCAAAAGCCGACAGTTGCGATTCTCAAGCACACCAATCCTTGCGGCGTCGCTAGTGCGGATACCCTGGTTGAAGCATGGGAGCAGGCATTTGTCACAGATCAACAAGCACCGTTCGGTGGCATCATCGTGGTCAATCAGACTATGGATGCGGATCTCGCGGCGATTATCGCTAAGATTTTCTGCGAAGTGATCATCGCTCCAGACTTTACACCAGCTGCCCGTGAAATCTTTGGTAAGAAGAAGAATCTGCGTCTGATGACGGTAAAAGGCACATTGCCTGCGGATTCCTTGCAGGAGATGCGTTCCGTTGTTGGCGGCGTGTTGATTCAGGATCGAGATACGATGCCAGATCGCCCGAGTGACTGGAAGATCGTTTCCAAGCGCCAACCCACTGCTGAAGAAATGCGCGCCATGATCTTCGGTTGGAATGTGGTGAAGCACGTAAAGTCCAACGCCATCGTTTATGCAGGTTGCGAACGTACCCTCGGCGTAGGTGCGGGGCAAATGTCCCGCGTTGATAGCTCCAAGATCGCAGTCTGGAAAGCTGGCGAAGCAGGTTTATCACTCGACGGTTCAGTGGTCGCGTCCGATGCGTTCTTTCCATTTGCTGACGGCCTGATCGCCGCCGCTGAAGCAGGAGCGAAAGGAGCGATTCAACCCGGAGGTTCTGTGCGCGACGATGAAGTGATCGCCGCCGCCGACGAGCGCGACATGGTCATGGTCTTTACCGGTAAGCGCCATTTCAAGCACTAGGCTCGACATACCATTTGATAAATCAGAAGGCCGAGCAGCAATGCTCGGCCTTTTTTGTTTAAACGTGAACTTGGATTGATTAATCCGATCAGAGTCATCAATGTCAGCATTTATGAAAAAGACTTGTTGTTCGATCGCGCTTCTATGTGGGGCTTTACTGATGTTTGCCGGTTGCACCACGGTGCCACAGACGGGGCGTTCGGCTTTACATTTGGTGCCTTCGAGTCAGTTGGCTACGATGTCGGCCACTCAGTTTGGGCAACTCAAGCAGAAGACGCCGATTTCTCGTGACCCGACTTATAATGCGATGGTGCGCCGCGTTGGGGACCGGATCGCTTATGTGGCGGGTCCAGATATGCCCAATGCACAGTGGGAGTTTGTCGTGTTTGAGGATGATGAACAGATCAATGCTTTTGCGATGTCGGGTGGCAAGGTAGCGGTCTACACGGGTATTTTCAAAGTAGTCAAGACGGATGCAGATCTGGCAATCGTTATGGGCCATGAGGTGGCGCACGTGGCGGCGGGCCACGCGAATGAACGCGTCTCTCAGCAGTTGCTAGCGGCGGGTGGGGCGCTGGTGTTACAGTTTGGTACCTCTGATATGGATAGCGATCAGCGCGCCTTGTTGATGGCGGCGTATGGTGCGGGTGCCTCGTTCGGCGTGATGCTGCCATTTAGCCGTTTTCATGAGAGTGAGGCCGATGAGATCGGCCTGATCTATGCCGCCAAAGCTGGCTACGACCCACGCACTGCGATTCCTTTTTGGGAGCGTATGGCCGCACAGAGCAATGGCGCCCCGCCAGAGTTCTTGTCGACACACCCCGCTAGCTCGACGCGTATTCGTAAGCTCAATGAGCTAATGCCAAAAGCGATGCTGGTGTATCAGAATCGTTAGCGCACTAGATTGACCAAGTTTCACTTTAAAGCTGCATTTGAGTCATTAATGTTACTGCGCAACTGGGAGTGCTTAGTTTGTGACAATCGTTGATCAACGTTGACTCGATTCGGCATGTTTATTGAGTGCGTGGATTGCTTTGGGCCGCAGTTATTTTTTTAACTGCGACAAATTCACTTCATTTTCTTATTATGTCACAAGTTCGCGTTCGTTTCGCTCCCAGTCCTACCGGATTTTTCCACATTGGCAGTGCCCGCACTGCATTATTCAATTGGCTGTATGCACGCCATGCGGGGGGTACGTTCGTGTTGCGTATCGAGGATACGGATAAGGAACGAAATACGGACGAGTCGCTGCAGGTCTTGCTTGATGGGATGCGCTGGATGGGCATGGATTGGGATGAGGGGCCTGAAGTTGGTGGTGCGTACGGCCCGTATTTCCAGAGCCAACGCCAGCCGATTTACGACGAATATTTGAAAAAGTTGCAGGATGCTGGGCGCACTTATGAGAAGGACGGCGCGATTTGGTTTAAGCTTGAAGGAGAGCGCTACACGGAATACGACGATTTTAAGAAGGCTGAAGTCGAGAAAGTGCGTGCGGCGCCGGTCGTGATTGACGATGCGGTGCGTGGTCGGGTCGAGCGTGCTGAGGAATTGGACTTCGTGATCGTGCGTAAGGATGGCAATCCAGTATTCCACTTCGTCAACGTGGTCGATGATATCGCGATGGGCATCACGCATGTGATTCGCGGCGAGGATCACTTGTCGAACACTAGCAAGCACGTTGAGTTGTTTAATGCCTTCGGTGTGACCCCGCCGGTATTTGCGCACATTCCGCTCATTCTCAAAGAGTCGGGTCCCGGTAAAATGAGCAAGCGCGACAAGGGCGCGTTGATCGAAGAATACGAAACACGCGGCTTTTTGGCCAATGCGGTGCGTAACTACATTTCGCTGCTCGGCTGGAACCCGAAGGACGAACGCGAGAAAATGGACATCGATGAGATCATTGAGCTGTTCGACTTTGCTGGAATCAACAAGGGTAACTCTCGCTTCGATGAGAAAAAGCTGTCTGCGCTCAATACGGAATATTTACGTGAGATGAATGTGGAGACCTTTACATTTTTGGCGCGTCCAATCCTACACACTGCGGGTGTGGTTGAAGAGGACGCGGATGAGGATTACATTCAGTCGGTGCTATCACTTTGCCAAGGCAAGGCACGTTCGCTGGAAGAGTTGCCAGGGTTCTGCCGCTACTTCTTCTGCGACGAATATGTGATGGACGAGAAGACCGGCGCTAAGATTGCTAAGAAGGCCGATCCCAAGGAGCTTCTCGCTGAGATCGTGCCAGTGATCGAGGGTATTGAAATATTCACCGCGGATGCCTTGCAAGCTGGCTTGGAAGCGCATGCCGAATCTAAGGGCGCGAAGGTCTTTGCATATTTCCCAGCGCTCCGCTACGCATTGAGCGGGCAGGGCGGCGGTCCGGATTTGTTGCCGATGCTGGCAGTGCTCGGGCAAGCGCGTGTGCTTGCTCGTTTGAAGGCCTTCATTGCTTAAATTTTTAATTGCGGACGCTTTTGGTCTGGCAGATTTTACACGATACATCTTCTTCAACGCTTATGTCAGACGCCAAAGATACGCCGACCGATTTTATCCGCCAAATGGTAGCTGCCGATGTGGCAGCTGGAAAACACGATGGACGTGTGCAAACACGCTTCCCGCCGGAGCCGAATGGTTATTTGCAGATTGGTCACGCCAAAGCGCTGTGTCTGAATTTCAGTATTGCTGAGGAATTCGGTGGTCAGTGCAACTTGCGCTTCGACGATACCAATCCTGAGAAGGAGAGCGACGAGTTCGTCCAAGCTATTCAGGAAGACATCGCATGGTTAGGCTTTAAATGGGCGAAGATTTGCTTCGCCAGTGATTATTTTGAGCAATTGTTTGAGTGGGCCATCAAGCTGATCGAGCAGGGACACGCGTATGTCGAGGAGCTTTCTTTTGACGAGATGCGTGACTACCGTGGCTCGATTACCCAGCCGGGCCGTGCTAGCCCTTTTCGCGAGCGTCCGATCGCAGAGAATATAGATCTCTTCAAACGCATGCGTGCGGGCGAGTTTGCCGATGGTGAGAAAGTACTGCGCGCCAAGATCGATATGACGCATCCGAACATGAATATGCGCGACCCAGTGATGTATCGTACTAAACGCATGCACCATCACCGTGTGGGCGACAAATGGTGCATCTATCCAAGCTATGATTTTACCCACGGCCAAAGTGATTCGCTTGAAAAGATCACACACTCGCTTTGCTCGTTGGAGTTCCAAGATCACCGTCCGCTCTATGATTGGTTTATCGAAAAGCTCGACATTTTCCCATCTAAGCAGACCGAGTTCTCGCGTTTAAACATGACCTACACGGTGGTGAGTAAGCGCAAGCTGCGTGAGCTAGTTGAGGGTAACTTTGTAGATGGCTGGGATGATCCGCGCATGCCGACACTCTCTGGGATGCGGCGCCGTGGTTATCCAGCGGCGGCGATTCGTAAATTTTGTGATACCGTCGGCATTACCAAGGTCAATTCGACCAGTGATGTAGCGCTGCTCGAACATGCGGTACGTGCCGAGCTCAACAGCACCTCGATCCGCCGCATGGCGGTATTCAATCCGCTCCAAATTGAGATTACCAATTGGCCAAAAGGTGAAGTGGTTGAAGTCGATGGGGTCAACAATCCCGAAGATGAATCGGCTGGCACACGTAAGATCCCATTTTCAGGACGCCTGTTCATCGAGCAGGATGACTTCAAGGAAGAGGCTAATCGCAAATTTTTTCGCCTTAAGAAGGGCGGCGAAGTACGTTTACGCAATAGTTACATTATTAAGTGTGACGACGTCGAGAAAGACGCCGATGGCACGATTAGCAAACTGCTCTGCACGGTCGATCACGACACGCTTAATAAGCAACCTGAAGACCGCAAGGTGAAGGGCGTGATTCACTGGGTGAGCGCCGATCACGCGGTGAAGACGCCGATTCGCATGTTCGACCGCTTATTTACCGAAGAGCATCCAGAAGCGGATAAAGAGATTTCATTCACTAAGTATGTGAACCCAGAATCATCAACAGAAGTGACTGCGTTCTGTGAGCCGAGCTTGATGGAGATGACTGCGGGCGAGCAATGCCAGTTCGAGCGCATTGGTTATTTCTGTGTGGATAACAAGTTGTCGAAGCCAAGTGCGCCAGTGTTTAACCGTACGGTGGCCTTGCGTGATTCATGGGCGAAGGCGAAGCAGTAGTCGCGAATCTTGGCAGTGACGGTGATTGGCACCGTCACTGAATCGATCCTCAGCATACCGAACCCGAGTTGTTTGTAGAGAAGGAAGGTTGACACGGGCTGAGCAGTTGCCGTCAATCGGTGTTTAATGAGCGAAGAAAAGCCAGTCATCCTTACATGTGCCCAACCGACTGGAGTCCTAACTCTCGGCAACTATTTAGGAGCCGTTACAAATTGGGCGACCTTGCTTGACGCAAACACATGTTATTTTGGTGTGGTGGATATGCACGCGATTACGGTTAAGTATACGCCTGCTGAGTTGCGCAAGAATACCTTATCCTGCGTGGCGCAATACATCGCTTGTGGTCTCGATCCGGAGCGTTCGAATATTTTCATTCAGTCGCATATCATTGGGCATACTGAATTGGCATGGTTATTGAGCTGCATCACGCCGATTGGTGACTTACAGCGAATGACTCAGTTCAAGGAAAAGGCGGCGAAGCTCGGCTTTAAAGTTTCAGATAAAGAGACCTCGATTGCTAACGAAGGAGCGCGTCAAGGTGCGTCGCTGAATGCAGGCCTGTTAATGTATCCGGTGCTCATGGCGGCCGATATTTTGCTTTATAATGCAGATTCAGTGCCGGTCGGTAGCGACCAAAAGCAGCACTTGGAGCTTTGCCGTGATTTGGCGCAGCGCTTTAACCATACCTATTCAGAGACATTCACGATTCCGAAACCTTTTATTCCGAAGACGGGCGCACGCATCATGTCGCTGCAAGATCCAGAGCGCAAGATGTCGAAAAGTGATGAGAATCAAAATGCGACCCTCTATATTTTGGATAATCCAGATGTGCTGCGTAAGAAGATCATGAGTTCGGTGACAGATTCAGGTAATGAAATCGTGGCCCGTGATGATAAGCCCGGAGTAACGAATCTGCTGCAAATTCATTCTGCAATTAGTGGTCGTTCGACTGCCGATCTCGAAGCGTCTTTCATGGGTAAAGGCTACGGCGTCCTGAAACAGGAGGTGGCCGATGTGGTGGTCGCTGCCTTGGAACCGGTGCAGGCTCGTTATAACGAGCTAATTAAGGATAAAAGCTATTTGGAGTCAGTATTGAAAGCAGGAGCTGGCGAGGCGCAGAAGCGCGCTTACAAAACACTGGGCAAAGTCTATCGTAAGTCAGGTTTTGTGGAGCGTCCGCGATAAGTCTTTGTTTAAGTGGTTGTCGGTTCATTTCTGATGGGGATTCCCTAATCCTGCAGTGATTCAATATATGCTGTTTTTCCCCAACAATGAGGAAGTTGGAAATTCATTTGAGCGTATATTGTGGTAGAAAAGAAGGTTGATCGCGTGGCTAGAGTCGCTTTGATCTAATATTTAATCTATTCACGCTGAAAGCATGCAACCGGACGACGAAGCCCCACTCACTCTTTCGAAATGGCCCTTTTATTTAGGGGACGCGCTGCTTGTGGTGACCGCGCTAGCAATTGCCATTTTAGGCAAATGGCAGCTCACCGATATGCAGGTCATTTCTTGTGTGATTGCGGTGGCCTTGGGAGCCGTGATTTTCGGGCTACCCTATGTGGTCGAGTATTCGATGCGAGTCCGCGAAGAGAAAGACGACAGGGCATCGGAGCTCCGCCTACTAAAAAAGCATTGGCCGAAGGCCGAAGCCGGGTTGCTGCAATGCCACGAACGACTCAATAAATTGGAGTCCGGCTCTGGTTCGGTGGATCAGCGTTGTGAACTCTTGGCGTCTGCCGTCGATCAAAAGTTGAATCAAGCGTCGCAGGCCTCGGCTACACTTTCTCAACAAGTTGCAGCGATTGAATCGCGTCTGCTCGTTTTGGAAGAAAGTGCTCAGGCTGCGATTGAAGCGGCCGCGGCAGTTGCTGAAGCGCCGGCGCCCGCACGAGCGCCGCGATCGCGACGCAGCAAGGCGGATTCTGGGCTATTGCAACGTGCGATTGAGGAAAAGCAGGATTCAGCTTCGTCGGCAGTGAGCCGCATTATCGATTCGAAGAGCAAATTAGCAAAGTCTGGGCCCGAGTTGACTGAAACGACAGAGATGCCAGAGGAACCGATTCCTCAAGTGGCCGCGCCAAAAGAGTCAGTACTTGAAGTCACAGAGACCCAAGAGCTGGCGGTTGAACACGATCCGATTGATGCGTCTGAGGCGATTGAGGAGGTGCCTAAAGAGAGCGAATTTCCAATCGGAGCGGATTTGATTAAAAATGATGAGTTGCAGGAGACAGAAGCGTCAGAGGCAGATGCGCCAGTTGATTTGTTTGGCGAGGTCGAGCCCGCGGCTATTCGTCAGCCTCGTACGAAGGCAAACGACGCAGTTTTCACCGCGAGTATTTTGATTGGCATCGGCAATAAGCCCTTTCTGCGTGGCAGTGCTGGTGGCCTGAGTTGGCAGATCGGTTTGCCGATGGACTTTGAGGAGATCGGTAAGTGGCGCTGGGTGGCTCCGGCGGATTTGGCTGGCCCAGTTGAACTTCAAATCTATCGCAATGATGAAGATCCGGATCGTAACGGGCGTCATACTTTAGATCCTGGGCAGAAACTGGAAGTGACCCCTATTTTTTAATTTATGATCGATTCCATTAAATATGCCATTGCCAGCTGCAAGTCCCTCAGGCACAAAAGCATCTAACTTTTTATTTCATGAGCGATTCTAACTTTACGATGCCTATATCATTTGAAGCTCTTGTAGGTGCGTCACCTGATGCGGTCGTGGTTCATAATTTGGAAAATCAGGTGCTTTATTGGAATCAAGCAGCGGAAGCCCTGTATGGATGGTCAGTTGATGAAATTAAAGGCCGTCCAGTGGCGCGTATTTTTTATCTGGTGTCCAGTGAGCGCGAAGAGGCGGTTCACGAACTGCGGGATAAAGGCTGCTGGTCTGGTGAGTTGCGTCAGATCGATCGCAATGGCGATGAGTATTATATTCAATCTCGGCAACAGCTTTTTCGTGATGATGCGGGGGAGCCAGTCGCTGTGGTTTGTTATAATACCAATGTCACTGAGTTGAAGAAGCAAGAAGACGCCGACGAGCGTGCGCACCATGTGCGCTCATCTAGTATTTTGGCAGGCGGGGTCGCGCATGAGTTGAATAATGCGCTCGCTCCAATTATGCTTTCCGCTGCGATGCTGAAGCGTTCCCTTGAAGATGAAAAGTCGCGTAACATGGTATCGATGATTGAAAAATGTGCGAATAAGGGAGCCGTTTTGATTGCCGATCTGTTGTCGTTCGAACGCGGCAAGGGGGGTGGGCATGATATTATCCGCAAGGCCCAGATTGAGCGTTCGTTGAAGCGTTTGGGCGAGCAGGTGATTCCGTCGGAAGTCAGTTTGAAAATTAATGTGGTCGAAGATCTGTGGGAGTGCCGTGGTGAAATGGCTGAAATTTCAGAAGTTTTCCAGCATGCGATGCAAAATGCCTGCGAGGCGATGCCCGAGGGCGGAGCGCTTGAGGTCAAAGTGGGTAATCGCTTGTTCGATGCAAATTTTGAAAATCTAGCACCTGAGGCGAAGGCCGGTGCTTATGTCACTTTTGTCTTTACGGATAACGGCCATGGGATCGAAGAGCGTTTGATTAAGCGCGTAGCCGAGCCGTTCTTTACCACCAAAGAGCCGAAGCAAGGTTACGGCTTTGGATTGGCGAACTCTCAAGCGATCGTAAAGGGCCATAAAGGATTCATGGTCTTGGAGAGTGAACATGGTCTTGGCACGACATTGAGCATTTTCCTTCCGGCTGAGATTGGGGTAGAGAAGGTTACTGGTTCCGCACCTGCGTTCGTTTCCAGAAAAGAGGGTAACGGTATGCTGGTCCTTGTCGCTGATGATGAATTCTTTATTCGTGAAACGATTAAGAAGACTCTTGAAGACCGAGGCTACGACGTGATTACCGTTCAAGATGGCACCGAAGCCTTGGCTGTTTACGCTAGTCGCATCAATGATATCGACATGGTGGTTACCAATGTCGAGATGCCATTTATGGATGGCCCCTCATTGTGCCGTGCGTTGCTGAAGCTGAATCCGGAAGTGAAGGTTCTTGTTTCCAGCGGCCATAAACAGCGGGAGAAAATTCAACAGATTAAATCCTGTGGTGTGGAGCACTTCCTAGCGAAGCCATATACTGCTGATAATTTGGCAGACCGCGTGCATACGATCCTCAATGCTGACGCGTAGAGTGAGTCGACGTCGGTTGCCGCCTTCACTGCAAAAGAGTAGAAGGCATCGGTAAAGTCATTTCAATCATTACGTATATACTTTTTTCTCTCAGTGAATGTGTGTCTTTCTGATTCTGGGATGAATCGACACCAAAAAGCCCCGTTCGAAAACGAGGCTTTAAAGAATACCCAGACCGGGGGTCGTTCCGAGGCCTTGAGGCCGACAAAACCGGTCGCGTAGCGGACCGGACCACCGCAGGTGAAGACCCCCGCGAAGTCATTACGGATGAATCGACACCAAAAAGCCCCGTTCGAAAACGAGGCTTTAAAGAATACCCAGACCGGGGGTCGAACCCGGACGCCCGAAGGCACAAGATTTTGAGTCTAGCGCGTCTGCCAATTCCGCCATCTGGGCTTATTTAGAGAATGGGGCTTTTATGGCGGTGATTTTTCGTAATGCAAGCTCTGGATTGTGAATTTAATTAACAGAATAACCATCGAGTCGTTGTTAACCATTTATGACCTGTCATTAATTTAATCAATTAGCATAAGCATGATATGAATATACCATTTATTGAGGACGATCGAGAGTTGCGTGAGATAGGCGTGGCTCAGTTGGAGCAGCACAATACCGTTTATCCTGCTTCTAATCTTGTCGATGCTCGTGCGATTATGGATAATCCTGCGATGCGAGTGCATTTGGTGGCGGCTGACCATCGGCTAGCAGATGGACAGGGAATTGAATTCGTGATCGAGATGAAGGCACTTTTTTGTGAGGCAGTTATTGAGACCCCGTGTGATGTGGTAGAAGAGGTCAAGGCTCCGATTCCAGAGCTAGTCGGGGCAGTGGTGCCGAAGCGTAAGAAGTGGTTCGGCTTTTTCTAACAGTATACGACCTGAAGAATGGCAGATAAGGGTAGCTTTTTTGACTGGTAGTTCATCAGTGCTTGAGGTCGCGTGTATTTTTAAGTCAGCTAAGTGATTATGAGTATACGCATTGAAGATGATTTTGAAGACGTTCTAATGAAAGCTGCCACTGGGCTGGGCCTCGGTAAGCAGGCACTTGCGCAGAAGGCTGGCCTACCTGTGGCAGCTGTTGCGGCATTGCTGAATGCTGAATTAGATGAAGCCAGCTTGCGTGCTGTCGCTCCAGTGCTTGCCTTAGATGCTGACGCACTGGTTTCGATGGCAAATCGCGCGTGGCAACCTGAACTAATCAAACTGGAAGGGCTGCGTTGCTATAACACACCCTTTCCTGTGACTGGCTACGAAGCGATGACGGTGAATAG
>DBBT01000078.1 GCA_002292345.1 Opitutia bacterium UBA977
CAATTTAGCATTTGCAGCTTCTTCCCCGGTCAGAGGCGCAGGTTCTGTTTGAGCTGATAATGCTGGGGCCAAACTGCAAGCCAAGCATGTCAGCAGTGCGAAAGTTATTTGCTGTGAAAGTTTCATAATTTAACGGTTCAAAAGATTTACCTTTAGTGAATTGGAAATAAATGGCAACACTATAAGACGCTTCAAATTTTTCGGATCAATCCAATCTTTCTGCGATGCTATTTTTACTATTATGACTTTATTTCGCCCCTGTATCGATCTCCATGCTGGTAAGGTGAAGCAGATTGTCGGCGGCACTCTGAGTGACGATGGCGCCGGCTTGCAGACAAATTTTGAGAGTGATCGGCCCGCAGGCTATTATGCTGATCTGTATCGAAAAGACGCGTTGGTTGGTGGCCATGTGATCAAGCTGGGGCCCGACAATGATCGCGCAGCGCGTGAGGCATTGGCGGCCTATCCGGGTGGCTTGCAGATCGGCGGCGGCATACAGCGTGAAAATGCAAGCGCGTGGCTCGAAGCGGGCGCAAGCCATGTGATTGTTACCTCATGGCTATTTGACGACAACGGTCATTTTCGAGCGGAGCGCTTAGCTGCGCTGGTTGACGCAGTGGGTAAAGAGCGACTTGTTTTGGACTTGAGTTGCCGCGTGGATGGAGACGGCTGGGTTGTCGCGATGAATCGCTGGCAAACACCAACAGATCTTATTTTAAACGCGTCAACACTACGCCAGTTGGCGCTGAGCTGCGATGAGTTCTTGGTTCATGCCGCCGACGTTGAGGGCAAGTGCCAAGGAATTGATACCCGCTTAGTCGAGTTTCTCGGCGCACACGCGACCATCCCGGTGACCTATGCCGGTGGGGTGCATGCCTTCAACGACCTGCAAGCCGTGCACGATTTAAGTGGAGGCAAGGTCGATCTGACCATCGGCAGCGCACTCGATCTTTTTGGAGGTGCCCAGGTTTGCTATGCAGACTGTGTCGCGTGGAACCGGGCTCAGAGGGATGAGGCCTGAGACTTGAGGGCAGAGGGACAGAAGTGAACTCAATGGTCACATGGAGGAGAAGCAGAACTCAATGCCGAGTTATTGGGAGGGTCGACCTCCGTGTCGTCCGCATCAGCAACATCGTGTCGATGCCTGCGCCGCATTCCGCGATCCCACAAATCATGACGGCTATGTCATTAGACATTAGTAATTAACGTCGCAAGGGTCCCGCATTTTAAACTTTGCAAAATCCCCCAAAGTCCCATCTACATTTGCTATCGTTTAATTCTCAATCCTTTAAACGAGCCATACCCCTCTACTTTATACTTATGGAATTACTCAATATTGGCTTCGCGCTGCTTGTGATTAAAATTGCGCTCTGCATCCTACCTGGTGTGCTCGGTATCTTTTTACTAACGAGCTCGGAGGAGGCCAAGCATCAGATGCGCGGCAGCATTTGCAATCAACTGTTTGGAGTGAGTAATGCGATTCCGTATCGGAAATTTAGCCGCTTTTTGCAAATTTCAGGTACAGTGTTGTTGCTCGTCAGCCTAGCGGCGACTTGGTGGATCCATCTGAGGAAGTTCTTTTAGTCATTCTGCGTAATGACTCGCGTCAGCGCGCCACATCTTCGGCAGCGAATCGGCATCGCGCGATGCGCTCTCGGTACCTTTCTTCGGGTTACTAATCTCGGCTTCTGGGCTCACATGGGACGGATTCTTGACGATATCGCGCCTTCGTTTGTTTTGTTCAAAAAAACTTGAACAAAGCCGAGTCCTGTTATTGCATAGTGTTTTTTTCTTCTACCATGGAAGCTCCGCGCATAGATCCCACACCCGCACCCACAGGTTTATCGCCGTGGGAAAGTTCGACGATCGAAGTGTTTATTCGCGCTGCTAGTTTGATCGGCTTGCCGCGTTCGGTGGGTGAAATTTACGGATGCCTGTTTTGTGCCCAAGCGCCGCAGACCTTTGATGCGTTGGTTGCGCGGCTCGGTATTAGTCGAGGTTCGGTTAGCCAAGGCCTGAAATTGTTACGCCAACTCGGCGCGGTCAAGGTGCAGTATGTCGCCGGCAGTCGCAAGGATCATTATCAACCAGAGCTGTCGATGAAGCGTCTGGTACATGGCTTTGTTCGCGATCAATTTGCGCCGCATTTAGAGTCAGGCGGCGGGCGTCTGGACGCCATTGCCGCGCTGATCGAATCGGAAGCCGATCCAGCACTGCGGCTGCACGCTGCCCAGCGGATCAGTACCTTGCGCACTTGGCAGGGGCGTATGCAAAAACTAATGCCAATTATTATGGCCGCACTTGGCGGCGCCAGCTTTTTCAGCAAGCCCAATGAGGCTCAGCAAGACATTATCTGATCCCAGCGTGGTGTCGCGAGCGGGTAAACTCAGCGATAATCCTTGCCTGCGACAGATGGGGCACTGCGCAGTAGACTCCTAGGATTTTTACCCCCAGTCTGTGGCATTTACATTGCCATTTGCATCAGATTTCTATCCAACAAACATCGTGCTTTTCCCCATCATCTTTTTTATCTTGCTCGGCTGCTTTTCTTCGTGGCTGGTGATCCACGGCTTGCTGGCGGCGGGTGTTGGCCAAGGCGGCGCTGCCGACCCGCAGCACCACCATACTCATAGTGGCGTGATTCCCCGGATCGGCGGGGTCGGGATTGCTATAGGGTTCGGGGTGACCTATCTGCTCTGCTTCTTTCAGCTGAACCCTAGCGACAATCAGACAATACTGCACTTTGCGGTCGTCGGTGGTGCGGTGGCGGCGTTCGTGCTTGGCTTGATCGACGACTTTCGCCCGCTCGGAGCGAAGCTTAAGTTAGCCGCACAGATCCTGATCGCAACGGCCGCTTACAAATGTGGGCTGTTGATTGCCAGCTTTGAGATCCCGTTCACGACAACGACAGTGGATCACCCGCTGATCAGCTTTGTGCTGACCATCGGCTGGTTCGTGGCAATCATGAATTTGATCAATTTGATCGACGGCTTGGATGGCCTGGCTGGCGGAGTGGGGCTGTTGCTGATGGCGCTACTGGTTTATTTAGGCATTGCGCGTGGGATTGTGTTTTCGTCGATTTTGGCGCTGGGGATGGTCGGCGCGATTCTGGGTTTCTTGTTTCATAACTTCCCCCCAGCTAAGTGCTATATGGGGGACTCCGGCGCGTATATGATCGGCTATGTAATTGCCGCGCTGTCGTTGCTGAATGCCGAAAAAGGTGCGATCCTCGCCGCATTGCTTGCACCTGCGCTGGCGCTGGCATTGCCGATTGTCGATGTGCTCTTTGCGATGACTCGTCGAGCGATTCAAGGGCTGCCGCTGTTTCGCCCAGATCGAGGACACATTCATCACCGGTTGATCAGAACTGGCCTCTCGGGGCGCAGCGCGGTGTTGGTTCTGTATGCGATTTCCTTGTTCGCTCTGGTTGGTGGCTTGTTGGCTTTTGCCGATCGTGGGCGCCACTTCCCGATCTTCCTAGGATTTGCGTTTATGGTTCTCTTGTTTGCCCTACGTGGACAGAAAATCTCGACTGCGAGCCTTCGAGTGCTGCTGGCCGACTCGTTGCAATCCCGTCAAGATACCCGCAATGCGCTGTATTTAAAAAACTGGCTGATGGTCGAAGCCGAGCGCGCCGATAGTGTCATAAATTTATGGTCCGACTTTCGTTTTGTATTAAAGAAGATGGGCTTCTGTCGCGCGGAGTTACAAATCGGAGCAGAGACGCGCGACTTTTATGTGCCACATACAGCACATGAGCAGTTGGACTTACTGTGGCAGGTAACGCACGATACCGCAGGCCAGGCGCCTGCGCTCACGCTCTACGCAGAAAAAGAGAACTTTTCGGAGAGTCAATTTGCCCTAGCTGCGGATATTGCCGCCGAAGCGTGGAGCGGCGCCTGCAGCAAGTGGAAAGCGCTCAACGGCCAGTCGATGGAGTTCGACTCGGTCGCCAAGGAAGCCGCCGACTACCGCCGCCAGAAAGCGCGAAATCTGTATCGCCCGACGTATTAGGGGGGCTGAGACTTGCACCCAAGGGCATAATCAAGGGCTGACGAAGCACGACAGTGCGCAGATGCTTCTGAGCCCCGCCGTAAGGGTAGCGAATGAAATGAGTCGGGGGTAAACCGAAGGAACAAAGCAGAGGCTACATTTCTGTTGGAGGGACGACCTCTGCCC
>DBBT01000045.1 GCA_002292345.1 Opitutia bacterium UBA977
GTGCTCCCCGACCTGACGATCGATGCCCCTCCAATGTTTCATTCAGTCTCAGCTTTGTATTACGCCCTTGGGTGCAGGTCTCAATTCCCCCTCCTACTCGATCACCAAAAAGCGATGGTACATATTTGCGGCATAGCGCTGATTGTGGCGAATGCGGAAGCCTTGCTGCTCGATGTCTTGGACGATCCGCTTAAGCGGCGTCTTCTTTTTGTTGATCTCCCAATAGTGCTGACCGTCGAATATATGGGCTTTTTTAAAATAAGGCCGTGGCAGAATGAAGTCGCGAATCCCCCGCCCAGGGATCGAAATCCGCGTCGGATACCCTGCTGCTGCATCGGGCAGCGACACGATCACCGCCTTGCGCGCGACGCGACGGAGCTCCTGTAACGCAGGAATAAAGGACTCGTAGGGCAGGTGCTCCAACACTTGAAAGGCACAGCACAAATCGAAATAATTGTCCGCAAAGGG
Organism: Opitutia bacterium UBA977; assembly: GCA_002292345.1. Lineage (GTDB taxonomy): Bacteria > Verrucomicrobiota > Verrucomicrobiia > Opitutales > Coraliomargaritaceae > Lentimonas. The sequence continues at coordinate 469 of DBBT01000045.1, forward strand.
TAGATCCAGCACACTACCGACCACATCGGGCTGCAGGTCTTCGGCAATATCGACTGTGGTGACGGAAATGCCTTCTCGCGCCATCACCTGCTTGTAGAATCCTGGCCCCGCTCCGACTTCAAGAACCTGGCTTGGCTGATAGTTCAGGCTCAGGTCGACTTGACGCCACACGCTGCTCCAGCGATCAGGTGACATATAGGCTTTAAAGGCGTAGTGACTGCGTTCAACTTGCATCATCAATAAGATTAAAATTTAGCCAATCCAAAGAACTCGACTCAAGCCCTTTTGGATACCAACGCTCTGCAGCCCATCCCAACCAATAATGTGGGGCGATTGGAAGTTGCTCGCGAGGATGAGAGAACATTGAGCCCCACCAAGCGAACGAAGATGCTGAGAGCACTCCAGTGTGACAGAGCGACATAATCGCTAAATCAATCTCTTGCGAATTCTCAGAAACACAAGAGCGAGGACAGTTCACTGCAAAGTCTCTCGCATAGGCGACATCGTCACTTAAAATACAAAAAAAGGCATTGGGGATCGTCCTTGTAATGCGTGCCATCGCCGCTCGATAATATTCATTTGGCAGCACGGCGGCCTGATTGTGGAAGATCTTGTATTCCAAATAATCGCCACGTCGGATATGTACGAAAACGGGAACCAGGCGGGGCTCTACGACCGCACTCAGCCAAACCCGCGCCTGTTCGATAGACGCACCATTTATATGTAACTGCTTCACTGCGGCAGCGCTTCGTTCTGCATTCTGATAATAGCCCAAATCCACAAAAGTCACAGGTAAAATACCCCCCTGCTTTCGAATCCCCCCCGTGTCCACTCGACGATCCGCCTCTAAATGATAATCTGGCTCGATTCGTCCGAAAACCCGGGATCGCCCCAATAACCGGCCCATTGGTAGTAATACTCGATTAAACAATCGATGCATCCACTTCGACGTGCGGGGAATGCGTAAAATGGACCTAGAGGAAACCGCGCATGCACTCAACGCCTCATTGAAATCATAGAGCACTAACCATTCTCGCTCACCCCGCTCGGTCAGCGCAAAAGCTAGCTGAAACAGTTGGTTCCCTAAGCGTCCATTACTTTGAATAATCAACATCGTTTGTTATAAAGTCCCATTTACTATCCGAGTGTAAAGATGCCGCCCTACAACCCAAGGCGCACCGAGCATCAAGCGAACATTCGGGCGAGTCGCAGGTAACAACGATGGCACCAACAAAACCGTCATAATAATGGACAGCACACTTGCAACTGCAGCCCCCGGAATACCATAGATACGAATGAAAAATGCATTGAGTATCACATTGCAAAGCAAGCCGGAGCTGGTGAACACAACCGCCCAACGCTGCTGGTGATGAACATGCAACCAGCGGCTCGACAGTATTCCCAAAGCAGCAAACAACGTTTCAAAAATACGGATTTGAGCGATTCCGGCTGCCGCGCGAAAGGGCTCCCCAAAGATATAAATTACTAAAGGCTCTGCAAACAACAAGGTGCAGAGAGCCACCAGTCCACCGATCCCCATAAAACTGGAGTAGAGCAAAGCCATTCGGAACCTAAAACGATCCTCATTATCCGCCTTGGCATTCACTAATGCGGGGAAAAAAGAAGCCGCACACACACTCGGCAAGATTAACCAGACCTCGGTGATCCGAATACCAACGCTATAAACACCAACTTCTGAAGCATTCAGCAAACTACCGATCATCACCTGATCAATTCGCGCATAGCCAACTACAGCTAATCCTGAAAATATCAATGGCCAGGACGCCGCCCAAAGTTCCCGAGCATTCTCAAAATTCGGCATGACACATAAGAATCGAACAGAGGATGGTCTTAAATTCTGATACAATAATCCCGCTAATATCGCACGATCCGCAATCAATGCCCAAAGAAAAGTACTCACTCCAGCATCCACTTGTATCAGCCAAAGTTTTAGTCCCGCAGATAACAATAACTGAAAAATGACGCGAGGCGCCATCACATGCGCCTCCACTCGCGCTTGATAGTAGAGACTAATAACTTCAAAGCCCTGCCACAAAAGAAGAACTGCCGCAATTTCGATTGCAGTAGTTGAATGGCTCTCAGGCGCCAGGACCGCGATAGCAACAGTAATGGCAAACAACAATAATCCGGCAGCGGTCTTCATCCAAAAGGCCGTTGATAATAAACACGCTTGAACCTCAACGGAGACAGAGATCAGTCGTTGAACGAGCACTATATCTAAACCTAACTTCGCGATGGGTGACATCAGCATCACCAGAGCAATTGCAAACGCATAAATACCATAATGCTCCGGGCCGAGATGTCGCGCAATCAACACACCAATCAATAAACTGGATACCGCTGCGGCACATTGCTCCGAAAACATCCAACAAGTGTTTCTCGAGTAGCGTCGAAACCTTTTTTTTGATAAATTCAACAACGTAGTCATCTAGTGAAATGAGACATATTCTCTTGCTGCAAAAATGCGAATTAACTCGATGGCAGTATCTTACCTCGCAACCAACTGAAACAAGCGACCCAGTCTTCGGCACGCACAGGCCCGAGAAAGCGAGTGATTGCCCTATAAATTAGCGGACCTGGAATACAATAACGCGGCGACAATTCACTCGCTTTATCGAAGTATAATTTTGCCTTAATAGAGGCGCCCTCACGCACAAGTCCGCGCCCAATCTCCCAGAGCCGCTGCGCCATACGAGTCTTAACCTGATCCGGCCACATTTCCGGATACGACTGGTTCAAAAGCTCCGTATGCTTTGCGTTCAATTGCAGAAAGTAATTTGGATCATTCCCCGAGAAACCTTTCGACGAAATACGATACTCCGATGCATGTATCCTATAATACAATACGTCGGCGGGAAAATGCACGAATGTGACTCCCTGCAACGCCAAACGGAAATGTAAATCAAACTCCTGACCACGTGGAAGGCTGATATCAAATCCGCCAACGGAACGCACATTCGACATCTGGTGCAAGACTCGCCCGGTCAAAATATTTTGTCCAATCAGTGCCGCAGTAGGCACCAGCCCGGGCGGCAGATAGCTTCTATCATGCAGCAGTAATACCTCCTGCTGCATCCATCGTGCATCTCCATACAAAGCATAACCTTCTCCAAGCTGATCCAACTCTAAGGACATCCCCTGTAACGCATCGGGATACAGCAGGTCATCGGAATCCAAAAAGAGCACAGACTCTCCCCGCGCAATCGCAAGTCCTGCATTTCTTGCGGCTGGCGCGCCTTGGTTGTCCTGAAAGATCGGCCGAATACGATCGCCATACGATTCGATCACATCACGAGACGTATCCGTCGAGCCATCATCCACGACGATCACCTCAAGCTCGACACCCTGCTGATCGAGCGCGCTGTCGATCGCCTCTCGCAGAAATTTGGCTCCATTGTAGTTGGGGATGATGACTGAAATCATGGAGACGAGATTAGAAACCTGAGGGCGAAGACTTGAGAAGAGGAAACGCTGAAACTTGGAAAGAGGACGAAATGGAAAGTGCGTATTGAGAGAGGCTGATCAATTATTATTAATGACTGCAGGATGCAGCGGTTCGCTGCGGGGGCCAGCTGAGGTGAAGGTGGAAAGAGGAACCGTAGGCCAAAATAGAAGCGGCGTCCAGCCGCTTGCCTCTGCATTAAAGCGGCTGGAAGCACGCTTCTACTTACAACGAGTGCGACGAAGAAAAGTGAGAGCAGCGTGCTATCTTTAGTGAAACAGCATCGCAGCTTTTTGCGAATAATTGGCACCCCACTCCTGTGCGTATCCCAAAGCACGTTGCGATTGCTCCAAACGCTCTGCCAAAGCTTGATGCGACAGCTGCTCCAACGCAGCAGCCCAAGTGCTAAGATCTTCCAAGGGCAAATCCCAGCCGACTCTTTGAGACTGCAAGTCGCGCCAGGGCGTCTGGTCACTGATCAACACCGGAATGCCTGCCTGCAGCGACTCCAATACGGTGTAGCTGAAGTTCTCCGTCAGGCTGGGCATCAGGAGGGCGTGGTAAGAGAGGCCTGAGACTTGAGGGATGAGACTGGAGAC
>DBBT01000028.1:0-4603 GCA_002292345.1 Opitutia bacterium UBA977
GGTATTATTGAAATTGTCTCGATTGCATTCCGCCCAGTTTCTCTGTCTTTTCGTTTGTACGGTAACGTCTTCGGCGGCGAAAACCTGCTGACTAGCATGACAGGGATGGCTCCTTATATCGTGCCGATTCCATTCTACTTTTACGAGGTGCTCGTCGGTGTGGTTCAAGCGCTCATCTTTACGCTACTAGTCGCTATTTACATCGGCTTGATGACCAATCACGACGAAGAAGCACACTAATCTAATCAACCCTTTCCGTGTTCGGGACCATGTAGCAACCGTGGACGGCGCAGAAGCAAACTAAACAACCTAAATACAAATAATATGTACGATCTAATTCTAGCAGCAGTTGAAGGTAAAATTCACGTAGCAGCGGCAGCTCTTGGGGTGCCACTTGGTATCGGCCTTGTCGGCTTCGGAGCTTGTGCAGGCGTAGCCCGGAATCCAGAAGCAGCCACTAAAGTGCTGGTTCAATCGATTATCGCTATGGCTTTCGCTGAAGCGATTATCTTCTTCGCAATCTTCCTTGTCTAGTCTGGCAAAATAAGTCTTTGCCGGCGATCTTCGGATCGCCGGCTTTTTCCGATTCTATCTAATATACTTTCCTCATAATGAAGGCCATACTGATCACTCTGCTACTCGCACTTTCTGTGCCGTTCGGTCTCATCGCCGCCGAAGACGCCCACGCAGTCGCTCACGATGCAATTAGCGATGTGGCCGACCACGGTGAAGCGGCGACGCCCGCCGAAGCCGACAAGCTGACTATGGTCACTGATAAGTTCGGTGTGAAACTTCCGACTTTGATCGCGCAGATGATTAACTTCTGTCTGGTCGCTTTGGTTCTCTACAAATTCGCCGTTAAGCCAATCGTTGCGACGCTGGATGAACGCCAACAGAAAATTGCTGACGGTCTTCAGTATGCTGAAGAAATGAAAGCGCAACTTGCTGCCGCTGAGCGCGAGCGTGCTGAGAAAATCAAGACCGCGGCTGTGGATGCTCAAAAGATTCTGACTGAGTCTCGCGAACAGTCCAAAGAGATGATCGAGCAAAAGACACAAGAAGCTGCCGCACAGGCTGAAGCGATCATCCGTAAGGCGAGTGAAGCCGCAGAGCTCGAACGCCAAAAGATGCTTGCGGATGTGCGTCAAGAAGTCGCCCGTCTGGTTGTGGCGACGTCCTCAAAGGTGCTTTCTCGCGACCTTTCAGATGCGGAGAAACAAACCTTTTCCGATTCTGCCGCCAAGGAATTGGCTAGCACAGGTAACTAAGCCTTAGTTTTTCCATCTGATGAAACGCGACCAAAAGATCACCCGCTTAGCCAAGAAGCTCCTAGAGCTGTCTAAGGACAATGGCGTTGTGACTGAAGCCAAAGTCGGCGAAGTCCTCGCTGGCCTCAAGCACGTGCAACACCGCCACCATCTTACGGTTCTCAAGACCTTCCTTGGCTTTCTACGTCGCGAGATCGCGCTGCAGACGGCCGTCGTATCGACGCCAGGCGCATTGAGTGACGATGCGTTAAAGACGATTGAAACGACCTATTCCAAAATGTATGGCCGCGCTGTCAGCGCGGTTACTCAACAAGATACTTCTCTAATTGCTGGTGTGCGTGTGCGCGTCGGCGACGATGTGTATGATGCGTCCGTAGCCGGGCACCTTCAGCGCCTTGCCGAGAACGTCAAATAATCAACATTCGCACTCTCTAACCTTACACACTTTCTCCCCATTAGTTTCTCATGAGCTCTATAGTCGAACAAATTGAAAACGAGATCGCTAGCTTCCAAGCCAGCGCCGTCAAATCCAACACCGGTCGAATCGTCGCCATCGCAGATGGCGTCGCCAAGCTCGAAGGCTTATCCGGTGTCATGTATAACGAAATGATCGATTTCGGTCAGAGCGTCTTCGGAATCGCCTTGAATCTTGAAGAAGATGAAGTCGGTTGCGTTATTCTAGGTGATTACTCCAAGCTAAAGGAAGGCGACGAAGCCTCCACCACAGGTACACTACTTTCCGTTCCGGTTGGCATGGGCCTGCTAGGTCGTGTGGTTGACGCGATTGGTAACCCAATCGATGGCAAAGGGCCAATCAACTCCACCGAGACATATCCTGTCGACCAAGTCGCTCCCGGCATCATCCCGCGCAAGTCGGTTGATCAGCCAATGCAAACGGGCATCATGTCTATCGACTCGATGATCCCCATCGGTCGTGGCCAACGTGAGCTCATCATTGGTGACCGCTCAACTGGTAAGACAACGATCGCGATTGATACCATCATCAATCAAGGGAAGATCAACAACCAGCACCGCAATGAGGATGGCACCTTCCCGGAAGACTTCCGTCCGGTTTATTCGATCTACGTTGCTGTTGGTCAGAAGAATTCCAACATCGCTCGCACCATTGCCGTACTCGAGAAAGCTGGCGCGATGGAATACACCATTATCGTTTCTGCGTCTGCTGGCGATAATCCTGCCAACCAATATATCGCGCCCTTCTCTGGTGCATCGATGGGTGAGTTCTTCATGAACAATGGTATGGATGCGCTGATCGTCTATGATGACCTTTCCAAGCAAGCGGTTGCCTATCGTCAAATTTCTTTGATTCTGAAGCGCCCATCTGGTCGTGAAGCGTATCCTGGTGATGTGTTTTATCTTCACTCACGCCTCCTCGAGCGTTCCGCTCGTGTGAATGAGGACAATGGTAATGGTTCGCTTACAGCGCTGCCGATCATTGAAACTCAAGCAGGCGACGTGTCCGCTTACATTCCGACCAACGTGATTTCGATCACTGACGGCCAAGTCTTCCTCGAAACAGATTTGTTCAATCAAGGTATCCGCCCAGCGGTATCGGTGGGTCTGTCCGTTTCTCGTGTCGGTTCTGCAGCGCAGATCAAGGCGATTAAGAAGGTTGCTGGTAAGGTGAAACTTCAGCTCGCGCAGTTCCGCGAGCTTGCAGCGTTTGCTCAGTTCGGTTCGGATCTCGACGCGAAGACCAAAGCTCAACTCGAGCGTGGTGCGCGTGTGGTTGAATTGTTCAAGCAAACTGCGTTCAACCCGATTCCTGTCGAAGTTCAGTCCTCACTGATCTATGCCGTTCAGAATGGTTTCTTCGATGCGATTGACGTCGCTAAAATCGTTGCCGCCACTTCTAGTCTGCGTGAGTTCCTCGAAACTCGTGGTGCGAAAGTGATGGGCACCATCCGCGCCGAAAAAGCAATTAGCGACGCAACCGAAGCGGCTCTTAAGACCTCCCTCGATGAGTGGGTGGCAGGTTTTTCCGCTTAATCGCTGACCTTTGTTATCTGAACTCCGATCTTATATAATAAATGGCTAATCTACGCGACATCCGCCGCCGCATTAAGTCGGTTAAGAATACCCGGCAGATCACGCGCGCGATGCAGCTGGTTTCTTCCTCTAAGATGAAACGAGCTCAGGACGCTGCTGTAGCTGGGCGCCCATACGCACTGCTCCTTGCTGACTTGCTCGATACCGTCGGTGAAAAGCTCGATTTGGCTGGTGCGACGATTTCTCATCCCTTCTTTGAGAAGCGCGAAGTCAACACACGTGGCATTTTGATTCTCTCAACTGACAAGGGCCTGTGCGGCGCACTCAACACCAATCTATTTCGTAAGATTGTTGAGGAGATTAAAGGCGAGGCAAAGTTTATCACCGTCGGCCGTAAGGCGACTCAGTTCATCTCGCGTTCAAAGCGCGATTTGATTGCAGATTTCACTGTTTCTGACAAAGCAACGTTCTCTGAATTGCGCCCAATGTTGAAACTTCTGATTGATGCGTACAAGAATGGCGAAGTCGACACCATCGAGGTCGCTTACCCGAGCTTCGTTAACGTCCTCGTGCAGGAGCCTGTGCTTCAGACCCTATTACCGATTGTTGATCTGCGTGAAGTCCTGGATCAGCTTAAAAAACGCGTCGGCGATCTGCCATCCTTGGAAGCACGTGGCGATACCCGTGAAATGATTTTCGAATCATCGGCGAAAGCCGTGCTCGATGCACTCCCAGACCTTTATGTGAAGGTCATCATCCACCAACTCCTTCTCGAAAGCCGTGCGGCCGAATATTGTGCACGCATGGTCGCCATGAAGGCTGCTACGGATAACGCGTCGACTTTGGTTGACGATCTCACTCTCGACTATAACAAAGCCCGCCAAGCTGCGATTACTCAGGAAATTCTTGAAATTGCGGCCGCAGCATCTGCCCACTAGAGCTAACTTCTACTTCTTACATTTAACTCCTTTTTCAACCATGAGCAAAAACGGTAAAATTGTCCAAGTCATCGGCGCCGTCGTCGACGCAGCCTTCCCGCAAGACAGCGTCCCTGAAATTTACGACGCCATCACCATCGCCTACACAATCGGCGGCACTGAAAAGAGCCTCACACTCGAAGTGCAACAGCACTTGGGCGAAGGTCTTGTCCGTGCGGTCGCGATGACCTCCACCGACGGTCTCGTCCGCGGCATGGAAGTCGTTGGCACAGGATCTTCGATCTCTGTCCCCGTCGGTCCAGCGGTCCTCGGCCGCATCTTTAACGTGACTGGTGATACAGTTGACGAAAAGGGCCCGGTAGCAACAGACGAGCGTCGCTCGATCCA
>DBBT01000028.1:4608-27078 GCA_002292345.1 Opitutia bacterium UBA977
GAGACCGGCATTAAGGTGATCGACCTTATTTGCCCGTTCACTAAGGGTGGTAAAGTTGGTGCTTTCGGTGGTGCGGGTGTTGGTAAGACCGTTGTCATCATGGAGCTGATCAACAATATTGCTAAGGCGCACGGTGGTTACTCCGTATTCGCCGGCGTGGGTGAGCGTTCTCGTGAGGGAAATGACCTTTACCACGAAATGTCAGATGCAGGTGTGATCGATCAAAAAGATATCAGTAAGTCCAAAGTGGCTCTGGTCTACGGTCAAATGAACGAGCCTCCTGGTGCACGTATGCGTGTCGCGCTTTCCGGTCTGACCATGGCTGAATACTTCCGTGACGAAAAGAACCAAGACGTTCTTTTGTTCGTGGATAACATCTTCCGCTTCTCACAAGCCGGAGCCGAGGTGTCCGCGCTCTTAGGTCGTTCGCCTTCTGCGGTGGGTTACCAGCCAACACTTTCTCAGGAAATGGGTAACCTTCAGGAGCGTATTACCTCCACTAAGAAGGGTTCGATTACTTCCTTCCAAGCGGTTTACGTCCCTGCGGATGATTTGACTGACCCTGCGCCAGCGAACACCTTCGCCCACTTGGACTCTACCATCGTTCTTGAGCGTTCGATCGCTGAGCTTGGTATTTACCCTGCGGTCGATCCGCTAGCTTCGATCTCCAACGCACTTGACCCAGCAATCGTTGGCGAAGAGCACTACCAATGTGCTCGTGGTGTACAAAACGTACTGCAGCGTTACAAAGATCTCCAAGACATCATTGCGATTCTTGGTCTGGATGAGTTGTCTCCTGAAGATAAGCAAACTGTTTACCGCGCACGTAAGGTTCAAAAATTCCTTTCACAGCCATTCCACGTTGCGGAAATCTTCACCGGCACTCCGGGTGAATACGTTTCGACTGCAGACACCATTAAGGGTTTCCAAATGATCCTGAATGGTGAGTGCGATGACCTAGCCGAGAACGACCTCTATATGAAGGGCGGAATCGACATGGCTATCGAAGCAAATAAAAAGGGCTAAGCAGCGACGCTACCAATAAGGAATTCAAATCAGAATGATTACTCTAGAAATTATTACACCTGACGAAAAGGTCCTCAGTACCGAGGCCGATCAGGTCGTATTGCCGACTGACTCGGGCGAGGCGGGTATTCTGACTGGTCACATTCCATTGGTCACCAAAGTCGTCGCTGGCGAGTTAAAGGTGTTCAAAGACGGCCAGGTAGAGTTCATCGCAGTTGACTGTGGCTTCGCCAAGGTGCTGGGTAACACCGTATCGGTGCTCACTGAGGCTGCCATTGACGTCAAAGATATCGATCTTTCCGCGGTCGAATCAGCCCAAGCACGTGCAGAAGAAGCCCTCAGTATCGCAGCTGCCGAAGGTCATGATCCGAGTGAAGTGGATCGCCTTGAGTCTAGTATTCAGTTCTTAATTACGCAGAAGCTAGCTAAAGGCCGTCGCCGCCGCTAAGTATTGATTCCAAGCCATTTTGAAAAACGCGTTTCCGATAGGGAGCGCGTTTTTTGTGGCTGCGATGCAAACAAGATTTAGCCATCTTCGGCAGACATTTCACGTAACTGCGGCTTTACCACGCACATAGTGTGGGCCGCGGTAACGAAATCCGCGCTGAGGAGTCTCTGCAGGGAATCACGATTATACTACAAGTCCCTGATGCAGATACATTTGAGGAAGCAATATGTCACTAAAATCCGCGGCGATTTTCTACAGTGCCTGCGCTGATGCAGCGACCTTAGTGGCGGTGACAGCAGTGTCGTCAGTAGTCTCAATTTCGATCCAATCGGCCATGATGCGGGCGCTTTCGCGCAGGTAGATGTCGAAGTCTGGCTTGTCTTCTTCATCATCATCTTCTTCTTCTTCTTCCTCTTCTTCTACTGCTACGATGCCCGCCGCAATGTCATTCGCAGCTTGTTCGGCCGCGAGTGCGGCTTCAGCTTCTCCTGTTTCGAGCAGGTTCTGCTTTGAGAGAATATCTTGTTCTTCAGCAATCTTTAGGATAAATTCTTCTTCGACGTAGTTGGTCTCGCAGAGCGTCTCGTAGGCATCGTCCATGCTGTCGATGTATGTCCGATCTGCGATCTTACGGGCGATGCGCTGCTCAAGGTTGAGCGATATCGCCTTTTCTTCATAGCGTGCTTTGCGCCACTCGATCTGCTCCTTAAGGAATGCAAATTCTGCTAGGCTCGCCTGTCGCGCCGTGCTGTTTTGAGCGAGTGCGGTCTTTAATTCGGGCTTTTCTGGGGTCGAGATACGGAGTTTCTTCCAGTCGTTGAACCACTCGACTTCGGGAATTTTATCCCAAGCTAGAGCATGTGGTAGATCGGACTCACCGATAGGCAGAAACTCGTTTACCGATGGCAAGGCGATGTCTGAGGGCACCCCTTTGAGCTGAGTGGAGCTGCCGCCAGGCAGGTAGAATTGTTTAATGGTGATTTTTGAGGCGACGGGTCGGGCTTGTGGCTGCGCGGCATTTTGGAACCAAGAAAATGCGGGTCGGCTGTTCATGTGGTAAACTTCCTGAACGGTGCCTTTGCCGTGCGTCGAACTATTACCAACAATGAGCGCACGTCCGTGGTCTTGCAACGCACCAGCGACGATCTCTGAGGCGGAGGCGCTGAAGCGTGAAGTCAGCACGATCAGCGGACCTCTCCATTCGAGATTAAGGTCACGATCGGAAAGCACATCAGTGCGGCCATCGGGGTTACGCACTTGCACGACGGGGCCGATGGGGATGAACAGTCCGGCCACGCGTACCGCTTCACTGAGCAGGCCACCACCATTCATGCGAAGGTCGAGAATGATGCCTTGTGCCCCAGCGGCACTTAGCTTTTTGAGAAGTTCGGTGACGTCGCCAGCAGTTGTGGTCAACGTACCGCCGGCGCCAATGTTACCATAGAAAGAGGGTAGCTCGATAACTCCAACAGGAATGAGTTCGCCGGCGGCTGTCGGAAGATCGATTAACTTTGCAGATGCGAGGTTGGCGGTGAGTTTGACCTCGCCGCGGGTGATCGAAATATCCTTGCGGGCAGATGGATCGCCAGCGGAGCCAGGGCGAATGAGGAGGCGCACGATCGTGCCTTTCTCACCTTTAATTTTGCGCACGACGTAGCGCAGTTGCATATCAACGACGTCTTCAAATTCACCGTCTTTACCCTGTGCCACGGCGAGGATTTTATCTTCGTCATGTAGTAGGCCAGATTCTTCGGCAGGGCCACCTGGAAGGATTTGTTTAATGGTGCAAATGCCGTCGTCGTCCTGAAGCAGGGCGCCGATGCCAACAAACGAGTTTTGCACCGCAGAGTTGAAGCTTTCAAGCGTGTCGGCAGAGAGGAAACTGGAGTGTGGATCAAACAGCTGAGTCATTGCATTGATAAAGGACTCTTGAACTTCGGTAGCTTCACGATCGACGATGTAGGTGAGATTACGCTCGTAGCGGCGGCGGATCTTCTCGCGCGCAGCGTCGAGCGTCTCGACCATAAACTTAGGGTCTTCGAGGAGACGTTGAATCTTGGCGGGGTCAAAGCTGTCGTCTTTCTGGTCTTCAACGTTGTCAGGATTCTTGGTTTCTCCATATTCGAGCTGTTCTTCTTCTTCTTCGCCAGCGAGTGAAAGAAGCTCGTTGAGAACTTCGTATTTTAGGCGACGCTCCCAGAGGCCGCTGCTCTCCTCTGCAGTGGTGGGCCATTTCGCTTCGCGGCGGTCGGGAGTGAAGCTTTCGTTTCGGCTGAAATCGAAGTCTTGGGCCAGTCGCTGGTAAGCCCAATCAGTGCGCTCTTGGACATTGGCTTGATAGGCCGCGTAGATCTCAAAGGCTGCGTAGAGGTTACCTTTTTGCAGAAAATCTTCCATCGCATCGCCGAAGCGGAAGACGAAGTCATCGACCTCGCTACGTAGGAAATACATGCGGGCATAGTCGAACGATTCCGTGAAGGCCTCGACGATTTCGGTGCCGTTGAGCTTCTCCATCTTGCCGTGCAGATAATGGCGGGAATTGATGGTGTTCATCACCCAGCGGGTTTGATCTGCCATTTCTTTGGTCTGCTCAAATCCAGCGTAAGCAGGTCCTTGGAGCATGAGGAAGGCGAGAGAGACACAGGCTAGGCGGGCAATCGTATTAAATGTAGAAGTCATGAACAGTTGGGAAAGTATGCAGGTAAGGCGATTATTTACTAAGGATGTCCTTGGCTTGGTCGAGGGTCGCTTTCTCGGTAGGATTGAGCGAGCCAAAGCCAGAGGCATTAATTTTATCTAAAATACGATCGACCTCTTTCTGCAGGTCATTGTTGCTCGTTGTCGGGCGATTCACTTGATAGCTGGCCTGGGCTGCGGATCTTTTGCGGCGTTTAAACCATTCCGGCATTTCGATACTTGGCCGCTTGCGAGCCGCAGCAAAGGAGGAATTGCCATTGTAGACATAGCGAAAGAAGAGCACGCCAACGAGGAAGCCGCCGAGATGGGCGGAATGCGCGACGTGTGAAGTCCCGGCCAGTTCGGTAAAGATGAGTGCGTAGATAGAGTAGCCAAGTAGCCCCCAAAAGAGCCACTTTGGTTTAACGGTTAATGGAATGACGAAGAACAGCAGTAACGTAATAGGCTGCTCGGGGTGGCGCTGGCAAAAGAAGGCGAGCAGTGCAAACACTGCTGCTGAGGCGCCGACGACGGTATTATTGCCGTCAAAGTGAAAGATCAGATAAGTAAGTGCTCCGGCCACAGCGCCACCGAAATAGAGGATCAAAAACTGTTGCTTCCCTAGCAGTGGCTCCAAAATTCGGCCGATAAAAAACAGGCCCAGCATATTACCCAGAAGATGTAGAATCGTCGTGGTACTGTGCAGAAAAGCATAACTGAAGACGGTCCAGACTTTGAGGTCTTTGAAGTTGTCTGCGCTCAATGCAAACCAGTCGGTAAGAAACAAATTCTGGCGACCGCCAGTTCCAGGGAAACTGACATTCAGTACTTGCTGGAGGACAAAGATGCCGATCGTCACAATCAGGAGAATCGTCACTGCGTTGGTCTGCTTGGCGACAGGCTCAGGGGCTTGGCGCATATACGGGCGGTCGTAGAGCATAGAAATTTAAACGTAAAAGGTTTCGCACACGACTAGACCGCATTCGAAGCAGAGCGTTCCCGTGTATACGAGTATCAAAGGAAATAGAGATTCTGCGCGAATTGCAAACGAAGCTTCTGATTTGGAGCAAATGAGTCTCAGTGGGCTTCCCGCTTGACTCACAAGAGAAAGTATCAATTTTCGCAGCATGGCAGACTTAGACGAAAAATGGCCGGAAAATGTTAAGGGGAAGTTCTATGTTGATGAGCAATGCATCGACTGTGATCTGTGCCGTGAAACTGCTCCGGATTTCTTTACCCGAAACGAAGACGGAGGGTATTCCTTTGTGCACAAGCAACCCGAGGCGAATGACGAAGAGGCCATCGCACTGTGCATGGAAGCGCTCGAAGGCTGCCCAGTTGAAGCGATTGGCGAAGATGGCGAGGGCTGATCTGCTTGATGCCGAATCAATTTCTAAAGCCCGCGATGATTCGCGGGCTTTTTTGGCTCATCGTCGATCAGTGGGAAAGTTTCGATCGAAACGACAGTCCGTTTTATCCGTGAGGCAACGGATCCCATGTTGTGGGGGTGTTTGAACCATTGACCGCGATAAGAGTGTGGGCGACTCGCCCACATTGAATCTGTGTTGCCGCAAAAGAGGGCGAGTCGCTCTCCCTTCCATCACCACTAATCGACGATGAATTTTTCTTGTTCAGTGCCACTGAGCGTAGTCACTCCCGCCACGCCGCCGTTGGCTATGAAAATCGTTTCCACACCGATGGAGAAAATAGGACAAGCACGGCGTAGAGTTCAAGGCGCCCGAGGATCATCAGTAGAGAAAGAAAGACTTTGGTTGAATCTCTTAAAAAATGAAAATTCTGGGTGGGGCCGAAGGCGTCGAAGCCTGGACCAATATTAAATAAGGTAGCTTGAACTGCCGAGAATGAGGCCACGAAAGTGAGTTCGGGCTCATTGGACACGACAAAGAGCATCGATGCGACCACTAGAAAAAGCATGAGCATTAAAAAGAGGATCACGCTATTAATCGTCCCTTGGCTGAGGGTTTGGCCGCCCATCCGCATTGGCTTAGTCACATTTGGGCGGAAGGACTGCGTTACGCTTTGCGCTGCGGCCCGCAACGCGATCACGACGCGCACCACTTTAACTCCGCCGCTGGTCGAGCCCGAACAGCCTCCAATTAACATCAAAATAAGTAGTAACATTTTGGCAGAGGGCAACCAAGTGTCGTAGTCCATGGTCGTATAGCCAGTCGTCGTCATTATGGAAACGGCTTGGAAGGCTGCGGCACGGATACTGTTATGGTCTGGGAGCTCGCCGGTAAACTCGACTAGGTAGAGCGTCAGAAGCGCAGTGCTAGTGAGGAGTATCACATAGAACCAGTAGATTTCGTTGTGTCTGGCTAGTCCCTTGGTACGCCCGCGAAGCAACCGTATCGCAAATACGAACGTCGTGCCTGAAATCGTCATAAATACGATCGAGATCCATTCGATTGTCGCACTCTGAAAATGCTGGATACTCGTGGGTTCGGTGCTGAACCCACCCGTGGCGATGGTGGTCATGGCGTGGTTGATCGCTTGGAACCAATTCATCCCTCCCATCACATAGGCGACCATACAGGTAACCGAAAGGCCTAAGTAATAGAGCATCAGGTAGAACGCGCCGCTCTGAATACGGCCGTGATCAAAGTCTGCCGATGTACCCGAAGACTCATTACTAAACAGAATTTTTGCGCCGGCACCGAGCGAGGAAAGGATCGCGACGAAAAATACGACCACCCCTAGACCGCCGACCCATTGGCTAAGTGAGCGCCAAAACAACAGACTCTCTGGGAATTCGTAAAACTTCGGGAAGGCGGTCGCACCAGTGGTGGTGAGCCCAGACGAACTCTCAAAGATCGCATCGGAGAGATCGCATTGCTCGACAATGAGGAGATATGGAATCGCTCCAACGATGGTCGCGAGTATCCATGATAGCCCGATGACGCAGAGTGCCTCACGGCGAAAGAGCCTGGCTTGTCCGTTGCGGCCGAGTAGCAGAAAGAGCGCGGCGAGCGCAAAAGTTATCCCGATCGAGGTCGCGAAGGCTTGCAAGGATTGGTCGGCAAAGGTCTCGCCGTTGGCTAGCCCCGCGATGACGCAGAGGCCGAATGCTCCGGCCAGAGCCAGCAGCACCATGCCTAGCAGCTTATAAATGATTGGGGTATTCACAGTTTAGACGAGGCGCTCTAGCAGTGCTTTTTCTTGCTCGTGGTTGACCGCAACGACGATCCGATCGCCGGCAAGAATGACATCATCTGCTGCGGGGACTTTGGCTTTGAATTTGTGTTGTAGAGCGACCAAGAGGCTCCCGCGTGGAAATTGCAGGTCTTTGACGCTACGTCCGACACATGGACTGGAGTGACTGATGCGCACTTCGAGTATGCGCACTCCCTGATTCGGTAAATCGGCAAGTGTCGCGACAGTTTCTGTCGATAAGGTGCGTAGCATGAATTCGGCAGTGGCGCGGCGTGGCGAGACAACTACTTCGATCGCCAACGTCGTCTTTAGCATACCAAGAAGTTCATCATAGTCGCCCTTGTTGATCACTAGTTGCACGTGTTTGGCGCCGAGCTTAGAGGCTTGAATACAGGTCAGGATGTTTTCCTCATCGTCTTTGGTGCAGCCCACGAAATAGTCGGCACTGCCGATTTGCTCCTCTTCGAGCAGACGTAATGAGGTCGCATCACCATGAATCACGGTGATGTGTGGAAAGCGCTCTGCCAGTGCGCGGCAGGTCTCGGGATCTTTTTCGATCACACGAATTTTGAAGCGTGGATTAGTTAGCAGCTGAATTAAATTGATTGCAGTCTCGCTGGCACCAAAGAGTACGACTCGTGAGAGGTCGGCTTTGTGTTTTGGATCGAATTTTTGGCGCAGGGCAAATAGGGCTTCAGGATGGCCGAAGTGCGTGACCAGATCGTCCACTTGCATCGTACTTTCTGCGCTGGCGATCTCGCACTTGCCGTCGCGTTGAATGTAGCCAATCCGTACACGAGGGTCGAATTTTAGGTCCTTGAGTTGTTTGCCGATCAGGCGAGAGCCAGCGGCGACACGTTGTTGCTGCACTTCGATCTGCCCGCGAGCGAAGTTTTCTACGGCTACGCGACCCGCACCACGTATCTCTTTAGCCAGTTCTACGGCGCAGATTGCTTCCGGATTTACCAGAAGATCGATGCCGAAGTGTAGTTGATAGTTAATGACCGAGTTATCACTGTAGGTCTCGTCATGGATCCGGGCGATCGTGTTTTTAGCGCCCAGCCCTTTGGCGAGTGAGCAGGAGATGATGTTGGTGCGGTCATCACTGGTCATCGCGAGAAAAGCGTCGCA
The DNA here is from genome assembly GCA_002292345.1 of Opitutia bacterium UBA977. Taxonomy (GTDB): domain Bacteria; phylum Verrucomicrobiota; class Verrucomicrobiia; order Opitutales; family Coraliomargaritaceae; genus Lentimonas. Next base: position 13,064 of record DBBT01000028.1, read on the forward strand.
CTCTGCCACATCGACTTCGATCAATTGGCGTGCAGAGCTGCCGTTGCCAGAGATGATGCGTGCGTTCTGTTCCTCATCCAGCTTCTCGCAGCGTTGTGCAGAGCGTTCGATGAGGGTCACGTCGTGCCCAGAGGCAGCGAGTGTTGTGCAAAGATTGTGGCCGACTTCGCCGGCGCCAACGATGATGATTTTCATAACGGATGTGTCTAAATGACTTTAAACTTCCAGCGCATTGTGACGGCGCGGGGGCGTATATCCAGAGTTAATTTTAGGGGCTTTCCCGCCTTATTTTGGATAAAAACTAGGCTGCGAGCGGGCTTTGGGCGAGGCGACTGAGTCTTTATCGTGTTGCGAACCCCGGATTCGCGACGTAAGGACAGCAGATTTAATTTTCTTAGCGACGGGCTATATGCTAAGATTGAGTGCGCGAGAGTTTCCGCATCGATCAAATCGTCACTTCAACAGTGAAGCTGGAGCGCTCGCCAGGCGCCACAGTATGCAGGCCTTTGCCGTGTTCCGCACTATTTGGCGGCCCCATCCACGGTTCGACGCAGTAAAACGGGCTATCTTTGAATTCTGTCCAAAGAATCAACGCATTCGCTGGCGATGCGGTCTCGGTATCCTGCAAAATATCCATGCGTATCTCTTCGCTGCCGTCGTTTGGGCCGAAAGTGGTCGAAGTACCGTGCAATTTTGTAAAAATACGATTGCTGTTTTCGGTGCTGCCAAAAGAGCCCTGTTTGGCAAAGGGTTTGACTGGCTCGAGTGCTCCGTCGCCGTTCTGGATATAGCACTCTTTGGCGGGAATCTTAAACTGGTAGTCGCCACGGGTTGATCCGTCGCGCCAGGGCAATGTAAAGTAGAAGTGGTGCCCCGCCGACCAGAGGATCGGGTGGTGATCTAAATTTTCCAGCGACAGCGTAACTCGTAGTTTCAGCTCGCTGAATTCATAGCGTACGGTGAAACGATAGTCATAGGGATAGGCTTCGTGGTCTGCTTGGGTTGGTAGCAGTTCGGCGGTAAAGCCAGCCTCGTTGGTCGCGACCACTGTGAATCTACCATTTCGCGTGAATCCATGCATCGGCATCGGCCGTACTGTGCCGTCCTGATCGGGCCAATAGCCGATCTCGCCTTCGTTGTAGCTACGGCCAGAGAATGGGAAGAGGATTGGATTGCCTCCGCGGACTTTATCAAAGTGCTCAAAATCAGCCTCTTCGGGCCAGTGTATAACATCGCGCACAGTGCCGTCAGGCATTTGAAGGTTCCAGTTCATTAGACGCGCACCTAGCTCTGGGCGTGCGAGAAAGGTCGAAGGCCCGCAGTGCCAGCGATGCAGCGTGATGCCGTTATAATCAATCGTTTCCATTGGACTAGAGTTGAAAGATTTTTTTTGCACTTGTCTAGCGCCAGATTAAAGAGAGTGCGGCAGGGGACCGTGGGTAATGCGTAAATAATTATCATGGAACAGTTCGTAGAGACCTAGCCAGCGATCGTCCATCGAACTAGAGAGGCGTCATCGCTCTCCGTTTCGCGGGCGATGTGGCACAATTACAGATAAGTTGAGTCGTCCGCACTTGCTTTCTGCCTTTAATTTTTCATTGTTAAAACTCTATGGCGACTTGTCGTTTCTGCCTTTTACTCCTTACGTTATCCTGGTTGCCGCTGGCTGGCTTGCTTGCGCAAGAAGTAGTGCCAGTGACTGCGGCGCCAATTGATGCCTATGTAATCCCGATTACCGGGGCGATTAGCACGCCGAATTTGTATATTCTACGGCGTGGTTTGAAGGAGGCGATTGAGAACGACGTCGGTATGGTGGTCCTCGACATGGACACTCCAGGCGGGCGGGTAGACATCACGCTAGAGATGATGGAGATGCTGGATCGTTTCGACGGCATTACCGCGACCTACGTGAATGATGATGCGATCTCGGCAGGCTCTTTCATTGCGGCCGCAACGCAGGAGATTTATTTTTCGCCTCGTGGTAAAATCGGTGCTTCGGCAGTGATTCAGGGCACTGGCGAGGATGTTGCGGAGACCGCTAAGCAGAAGATCGAGAGTTATTTACGTGCGAACATCCGAGTGATCACCGAGGACTATCCATACCGATCCGACGTGGTGCGGGCGATGCTCGACGCCGAGTTCGAGCTAAAGATTGGCGATGAAGTGATCAAACCAGCGGGGGAATTGTTGACCCTGACCGCGTCGGAAGCGGTGCAAGAATATGGAGATCCGCCGCATAAACTTTTGGGTGAAGGAATCTACGATTCGATTAAAGACTTGCTCGATGCTCGGTTGGGGGAGGGCAATTATGCTATCCGGGACTTTGAAATCAGTTATTCAGAAGAAATCGCGAAGTGGATGAATACCATCGCTCCAGTGCTAATGGGCTTGGGCGCGCTGTTGCTGTTCATCGAATTTAAGACTCCTGGCTTTGGGGTCTTCGGCATCGGCGGGTTGATCTTGCTAGGAATTTTCTTTGCCAGTCACTATGTGGCAGGGCTGGCAGGGAATGAGACAGTGTTCTTCTTTGTTTTAGGCGTATTACTGGTGCTGGTGGAGTTGCTCTTTTTGCCAGGGGTAGTGGTGTTCGCTTTGTCTGGATTAGCGCTGATGGTCGGTTCATTGCTGTGGACGATGGTCGATTATTGGCCGTCTAGTAGCGATGGGGGTGGCATAGTGCTGTCGCCTGAAATGTTTGCCGAGCCACTGGTGCAACTTATTTTCGGCATTTCAATTGCATTGATTGGGGCGTTGATTGTGTCGCGGTTATTTAAGGGCTCTTCGATTGAGCGAGAACTTGTGTTGAACACCGCGGCTGGCGGCGATGGGCCGGCTATTCGTGAAGCGAGGGAATCGATACTGCCGAAAGCTGGCAGCGAGGGGATCGCGCTCACGCCACTGCATCCCGGCGGCCGAGTCGAGATTGCGGGGCAGCGCTATGAGGCACATTGCTCGGTCGGCATTATTGAGAGCGGTGCCTGCATTCGAGTTGTTAGGAGTAGTGATTTCGAGCTGATCGTGGAGGCGGTCGCGACATGAGTATGATTTTGGGCTTTACCGCAGCTGCGGTGCTGTTGGTTTTTTTCGAAGTGCTACTCCCCGGAGGAGTTCTTGGCGTCTTATCCGCCCTATGCCTGCTTGCAGCGTCCTGGATTGGCTATGATACGTACGGGCTGATGGGTGGCGGTGCGGTTTTCTTCGGCACGATTCTGTTGATGACAATATTGGTATTTGTGGAATTCAAATTGCTTGGGAAGACTTCTTTCGGCCAAAAGTTTTTCTTAAAGTCTGCCATTGACGGACATACGCGTGCGGCGGTTGCTGAAGATTCTGTGATAGGCAAGGAAGGGTTGACTTTAACTCGCCTAAATCCGTCTGGAAAGATTGCGGTTGAAGGCAAGAGCTACGAAGCTTATTCACAAGATGGCTATATTGAGCGTGATCAGGCGATTGCGGTTGTGGGCCAAGACAATTTCAAATTAATCATTAAAAAACTATGACTACATTCATCCTCCCTCTCGCCGCCCTAGGTGGCTGGCAACTCGGTGCGGCCGCAATTCTGGCGCTCCTCATTCTGGTTCTCGTTTTGGTCATCGCGACCTTCTTTATGACTTGGCTCCGTGCCAAGCTATCGGGTGCAACTGTCGGCTTTCCGACTTTGATCGCGATGCGCCTGCGCCGTGTGCCCGCTTCGTTGATTGTGGACGCACGGATTACTGCAGTGAAGGCGGGCATTGAGGTCAGCGCGAACGATCTCGAAGCACACTATCTCGCCGAGGGTAATGTCATTCAAACAGTGCAGTCGATCATCGCCGCAGACAAGGCCAACATCGGCCTCGACTGGCAGCGCGCCTGTGCAATCGATCTTGCGACCAAGGGAACTGGCAAGTCCGTGCTCGAAGCGGTGCGCACCTCGATTAATCCGAAAGTGATCGAGTGCCCCGCGGCAGATAGCGGGCGGGCGACGATTGATGGTGTCGCTAAAGACGGCATTCAAGTGAAGGCGCGCGCCCGTGTGACGGTCCGCTCCAACCTGGATAACTACGTCGGTAGCGCGCTCGAAGAGACGATTATTGCCCGTGTAGGTGAGGGGATTGTGACGACCATTGGCTCGGCTGATTCGTATAAGTCAGTGCTGGAGTCGCCAGATAGTATCTCGAAAGTGGTACTGGAGCGCGGCCTCGACGTCGGCACGGCATTTGAAATTCTCTCAATCGATATCGCCGACGTGGATGTGGGCGAAAATATCGGTGCGAAACTACAAGAATCACAAGCGGAAGCGGATAAGAACGTCGCTCAAGCAAAGGCGGAAATGCGTCGTGCGGCTGCGGTGGCACTCGAGCAGGAAATGAAGGCCAAGGTTGAAGAGATGCGGGCGAAAGTCGTCGAAGCAGAGGCAGAGGTGCCGCTTGCATTGGCTGAAGCCTTCCGTTCCGGCAACCTAGGAGTCATGGACTACTACAAGATGAACAACATCAAAGCCGATACGGATATGCGCGACTCGATCTCTAAGGGGGACGAGAAGAAATAGAGTATTTGAATGATTGAGGCGGTCGTTATGGCCGCCTCATTACACTCAAATCCACAGATTATATGGAAAGTTTAGAAGAGATTTTAAAAGTCGTCGGTGGCCTCATCTTTGGGGCAATCTACCTCTTTGGGAATCAGATCTTTAAGGGTAAGGATGAGGACTCGCCAGGGGCGCCGACTTTGCCGCGTGAATCTGCTGATAGTGACGATGCCGCGCGTCAGCGCCAGGTTCAGGAGGCGATTCGTCGCAAAATCATGCAGCGGCGAGAGGCGACGGCGACTCCTACGTCTTCACCAGAGCCAGTTGTGGCGCATCGTGAGCTACACAAGCGGGTCGTCGAGCGGCACAAGGAAACTCATCAACGCGCACCGCACGTGGAGCCGACTCCTCAAGCGTCCACAGTGGATGATCGTTTTTCTTGGAATACATCGGACAATGTATACGAAGAGCAAATGCAGGCTCGCTTAGAGCAGATCGAAGCGACTAAGCGTCGCGCCGAAGTGCTCAGGCGTCAGGCGGGCCGGCCGACTACAGCAGCGAAGTCTCCGAATGGGCAGTCTCGTTCGACTCGCGGGAGCTTACCTGCGGGATCGGTTCGATCGGTTTTGCGCGATCCCGCCGCAGCACGCACGGCTTTTGTATATGGTGAGGTGCTAGGCAAGCCTGTTGGGCTACGACCGTCTGGGTGCGGTGTAAACTAAAGGAATTCTCCTGGCATCAAGCCAGTCATCACTCTCGGTGGGATTGTAGAGAGATCTGCTTCGCAGAGATGCTGCGCCTGTGGTACGGAGCACAGTGCGCGCGAGTAAAACAGTGCGCCACGGGTTGCGTGGTTTAAGGTTTAACTGACGCTCTACGGGATCGAAATCTTTGCAGTGCCTTCGCCTTCGGGACGTAGCTTTTCGCCGGCTGGATTAACGATCACTAGATTCTCACCTGCGGTGAATAAGATGTCGACCGGGCCACTCTTTGCGAGGGTGACGGTTTCACCACCACTGAGTGCTTTCCGAAGGAGATCTTGGTTGTCGTTACGCTGTTTAACGAGAACGTAAACATTGCCACTGGCAATCAGAGTGATGCTTTCTTCGGGGCTTGCAGGATTACTCGGCTCGGTCGATTCAGCTGTTTCGGTGATCGCAGCAGGATCGCGGAGATCATTGGTTTCAATCACAGGATCGTCGCCACTGCCTAAAATTGCTTTAATTAGGCTAAAGATCACCACGACGAGTGCGATTGTGCCGACGGCAACTAGCCCCGCTTTAATATAAAAAATCTTTTCACTCTCGTCTTCAAGGTTTGGCTCGCCTTCCTCTGTTTCGTCAGCGGGAGCATTCGCGGAAATTCTGCCGTAGGAAGGCTCTTCGTTTTGATCACCCGCCAGTTCAGTCGATGTTTCCTTGACGTCCATGCTGCCGAAAAGTTCGGCTCCTTTGGAACTGTTGCGGGATTTGCTTAGTAAATGCGCACTGTAGTCCGTGAGGATATTTTCAGGGTCGAGCTTAAGATAGCGTGCGTAGCTTTTGAGGAATCCGCGCTTGTAGATCTCAGGGAGATTGAAATTGAACTTGTTCTGTTCGATGTTTCCCAAAAAATCACTACGGATTTTAGTCGCCTCAGCGGCCTCCCGCAGGGAAATCCCCTTGCGCTTACGTGCCTCTTCAAATCGTTCGCCAATATTTTGCATTAGATGGGCATTATGTGAGCGTCTGGTTTTATATCGCAAGCACGGAATAGGGCGAAATCCACAGACCTAAATCTGATAGCATTACGACAGCACGAACCGCAAATCACCCCATTCGCCGTCTTGCCGCGAATCCACCCTAATTGTGTCTGCTGGGCGCAGTTCGGCAAATTTAGCTTCGTAGTGCGAGCGCACAAGGTTGAGCTCTTTGACTAGAATGCCACTGAGCGCTAGAGTGCCGCCTGATTTGACGCCATGCACGACGGGATCGCAGTGTGGAATCAGTACGTCGGTTTGAATATTCGCCAGTAACAAGTCGGCCTGCCTGCCTTTGAGGCCTTTTTCCAAATCAGCTACCTCAAATTCGGGTTTCGGGATGTGCGCGTTCTCGTCGGCGTTGCTGTGGCAAACGACGATCGCTTCGGGGTCGAAGTCGAACCCGAGGATCTTTCTGAATCCAAGCACTGCAGCCGAAAGTGCGAGCACGCCAGAGCCGCAGCCTGCGTCGATTAACTCGGCCGTATCCAGTTGGTCGATATTGGCATCGCGATAGTCTTGCAGGCGTCGCGCACACAGGCGTGTCGTCTCATGAGCACCTGTACCAAAGGCCATGCCAGCATCAAGATAGACGACCGCGGCTTCGGCGGGCGCTTTGAGGCTGTCGCGGTCCCAGAGCGGAATCCAGTGCAACTGTCGATCGTTCCATGGCTTGACGAACTCTTTATACGCATTTTGCCAATCTGCATCTTCAATCACGGTTTCGGTAAATGTCTCGGGCAAATTGGGGAACTCGATCCGTAGTTCGGCGAGTGCCGCGTGTCCGGTCTTGGCGTCGGCGAAGATACCAAACACTTCGAAAGGGTCGTCGACCTCTTTTTGCATGATACCCCAGTGGGCGGACTCGATTTCGAAAAAATGACCGTCAAGGAGGTCAGCCATTTCGTCGGGGATAATGGAGCGAAGTTCAATTTGTGTGCCCATGGTAATTAGTCTGAAAAAGTGAAGTACGAGTTAGATGCTGGAACTGAACAGCGGGTGCAATCGCACTAAGCGAGCGGCGAGGCGCTCCATCGAGTGGTGCTAGGTCAATAATATTTACAACGATTTAATCTTACCCTTACTCAAGCGGGCGACGACATCGGGCAGCAGTTGGTGCTCGACGATATGGACCTTCTTTTCGAGCAATTCGAGTGTATCTTGTTCTTCAATACGCACTTCTTTTTGGTCGATGATGGGGCCGGCATCGAGTGCTGGAGTGACCCAATGTACGGTGCAACCAGTGAGCTTTACGCCGTGATCGAAGGCTTGAGCAATGCCATCCATGCCAGGGAAACTCGGCAGCAGGCTCGGGTGCAGGTTAATCATGCGCCCCTCGAAAGCTTCGATGAATGGGCGGTTGATAATCCGCATGAAGCCGGCCAACACGATAAGCTTTGGAGAGAACGATGCGATGCGTTCGATGTAAGTTTGCTCGGCTTCGTCGCTCAGCCGAGCGCCTTTGCGCTTTGGGTCGATGTAGATCGCGGGCACTTGATATTTTTGCCCTAGCTCAAGGATGCCCGCGTCTTCGTGATCGCTAATGATCGCTGCAATCTTTGCCGCGCCGAGTTGCTTGTTCGCTTCTGCCTTTAACAGAGCCTCAGCGTTGGTGCCGCTGCCAGAGCCGAGAATGACGATTGGATAAGCCATGTAGTTAGAGTTGTTTGGTTATCAGTTATTGGTTTTCGGATTTAATTTTTGATCAACTGAAACTAAAGAACCGATAACTTGTAAACCCGCGTTAGCGGCCTAGCGAAAGAATTGCTTCGCTTTTTCGACGAAGGATTCGCTCATCGGGTTGGCCGGATCGCCACAGGCATCGGCGTATTCCTCGAGCTTTTTCTTTTGGTCTGCAGTGAGCTTGGTGGGCACTTCCACTTGCACGCGGATGAGTAGATCGCCTTTGCCATTGCCACGTAGGTGCGGGACTCCTTGGCCGCGCAGGCGGAAAGTAGTGCCAGTCTGCGTACCGGCAGGGATTTTGAGTGAGCCTTTGCCGAACAGGGTTGGCACATTGATCGAACCGCCGAGTGCGGCGAGGGTGAACTTGATCGGCACTTCGCAGAAAAGGTCATGGTCGTGGCGCTCGAAGAGCTCATGTTCTTTGACGTGCACGATGATGTAGAGGTCGCCCGCTTGGCCGCCCATTTGACCCGCTTCGCCCTTACCCGCAGAGCGAAGTTTCGAACCAGTGGCGACGCCGCCAGGAATGCGAACTTTGACCGTGCTGGTATCCATCTCGCGGCCTTCGCCGTGGCAGTTACTGCAAGGCTTCTCGATCGTTTGCCCAGCGCCTTGGCAGCTAGGGCATACTTGTCGAAAACTAATAAACCCGCGGTTGGACGACACTTGCCCTGCGCCACCACAAGTCGAGCAGGTCACCTTCTTCGAGCCGGGCTCGGCGCCTTCGCCGTGACATTTTTTACATTCGATCGGGCGTCGATAGCGGATTTCTTTTTCGCAGCCTTTGACGGCTTCTTCTAAGGAAATCTCTAGGTCATAGCGAAGGTCCGAGCCGTGAGCTGCTCCACTCGCGGATTGGCCACCTCCGCCGCCAAAAAATTCATCGAAAATGCCACCACCCCCGCCGCCGCGGCCGCCAAAGGCTTCGCGGAACATGTCGAACGGATCATGGCCACCGCCACCTCCGCCACCCATGCCACCTTGGAAAGCGGCGTGTCCGTAACGATCGTAGGCCGCACGCTTATCGGGGTCCTTTAAATTGTCGTAAGCAGAAGAAATATCTTTGAATTTTGCTTCTGCAGCGGCATCCCCCGGGTTTTTATCTGGATGATATTTGACTGCCAGCTTGCGGTAGGCCTTCTTAAGTTCATCGTCGGACGCATCGCGTGCGACGCCGAGGGTTTCATATAAATCTGCTTGTGCCATGGTGGTCTAAAAGGGGGTTATGCTTTTTCAGGGCCACTGGAAACAATTACACTCGCTGCGCGGATCAGTCGGTCATTCAGGCGATAACCTGCACGGACAGTTTGGATGACTTTGTCTTCCTCCACTTCATTCGATGATTGATGTGAAATACATTCGTGGAAATTCGGGTCGAAGGCATCGCCGTCTGGAATGAGTTCTTCGAGGCCTTGTTCGCTGAGTGCCCGCTTGAGCTGATCATCAACCATCTGGAAGCCGAGGGTGACGTCCTTTGCTTCGGGATGATTTTCGGCAGCCTGCAGGCCGAGTTTCATATTATCGAGTACTGGGAGGAGTGATTCCACTACGCTAGCCCCAGCACTGCGAATGATGTCCTGCTTTTCGCGGCCGATACGCTTGCGGTAGTTTTCCATATCCGCGACTGAAAGTAACCAGCGAGATTTCATCTCCGCTGCTTCGGCTTCGGCTTTCTCAAGAGGCGTGGCTTCAGCGATAGGTGTTTCAGTTTCTTCGGCAGTTTCTTCGACGACTTCAGCCGCTTCGGTTTCAGTAGTTTCGTCGGATGTGTCTGTGTTGTTGTCGGTCATTTTTCGAAAAGTATTGGCGCTTGCAGGTGCAAAAAGGCAGATCTGATTCAAGATTGAGCGCGGAAGTGTGTTGATTCCTTCGCAGAGATCAAGGACGCAGTTTTAGGCAAAAAGAGCGAAATTTAATTATTCGTGCGAAGTATTGTTCGCTTAGATGCCCCTTATTACACAGCTGCATTGGGGCGCTTCAAATGGTATGTCAGATGCTTCCGAGGCGGGACTAAACTGCCTTGTAAGACTGCTGGCTTTGTCTAGCGACTAGAACTGGTCGGTAATCAGCAGTGTGGTTGCTGTCTCGGCGACGAGCGTTGCGCTGGTGACGTAGGGCTGCAGGTAGTTGTTGCCGCCCACGAGCGTCTGGCCAGAAATTCCGTCTTTGACGCTGCCACTCACGATGTGGATCAGGCGAGCTTGTTCACCAGCGGCGAGCTCAATGGCGGTATCACCGGGCTGCAATTCCAGCTTGCGAATACGAAATTCGCTACAATCAGCCAACACCTGTTCGCCTGGAATGATGGTCAAAGCGTCTGGTTCAAAGTCGTCGAAGTCGATCGATTTGAGGGACTCCTCAATGTGCAGTTGCCGTGGTGCACCGTCCAGCCCGACGCGCCCCCAGTCGTAGACGCGGTAAGTGGTGTCGGAGTTTTGCTGGATTTCAAGGATCAGATTACCCGCGTCGATCGCATGCATGCGCCCGCTTTCGACTAGAATTGAGTCCCCGGCTTTCACGGGGAAGCGGTGCACGCAGTCCTCGGCTTGATTGTTGGCGAGCGCAGTCTCAAATTGTTCGCGCGTGACGCCCTTTTTCAGGCCGACAATGAGGGAGGCATCGGCGTTGGCATCAGCGACATACCAATTTTCGGTCTTTGGCTCGCCGCCGAGCGAGGGTGCGATCGCGGCTGGCGGGTGCACCTGCAGGCTGAGGCGATCTTGGCAATCGAGCCATTTGACGAGGATCGGGAAAGGCTTGGCAGGATCGCGGCCAGGGCCAAGGATGTCGGCCGCGGAACTTTCAAGCAGTTCGCGGATCGTTTGGCCAGCGAGTGGGCCGGAGGCGACGACGGATTGCTCGTCCGGGCGATCGACAATTTCCCAGCTTTCCCCGATGACTTGTCCATCGGGGAGCGTACGACCCAATTTTGCTTCGAGGCCTCGACCGCCCCAAACGCGTTCCATATATAAAGGTGTGAATTCTAGGAGTTGCATTTTTCACTTCTATGCAGGAGTTTGTTTAAATTGCGATATTCAATCGAATTCTTTTTGGATTTAAAGCAACGTATCTAAAACACATTCCATGGCCAGAAAACCGAAGAAAAAAGTCGCGCGAAAGAAAGTCGTCTCGCAACCACGTAAAGCCGGGTCTCGGCCAGTGTGGGCACTGGTGTTTTTTTGTATTGGCCTCTGTAGCTTTGTGGCGATCTGGGATTTCGAGCTTGCGCAGTCCCGGGTGTACACCACTGAGCCCGAAATGAACCTAGTCGGCGTCTTTGGAGCAGAAGTGAGTTTTTGGGCTTTTCATTTTATCGGTGTCGCTACGTGGTTGATTCCGCTCTATCTTTTATGGGCTGGGGTTCGCTTCATTCTGCAGCAGCAGCCTCGCCGCCGTATGGTGAGTGGCGTTGCAACCGTGGGCTCGTTAATGTGTGCGTCTGGTTTGGCGGCGATGATGGAGGTCATCGGCACGGTGAAGATACAAGACGGCATTTTTGCGCAGCAACTTTCGTCACACGTCGGCGGGGTTTTTGGCGAATTTGTTGCCGCGACTATATTGCAGCCGTTTATCGGCCCCTTTGGCAGTTTCTTGATCCTGTTGACGGGGTTCGTGGTCGGCTCGGTGATTGTCTTTACCGATAACCTCGGCCGTTTTCTTGATTATATTCAAAACGCGTATAGCGGCTTCCTTGTCGCGCGGGCTGGCTCGAAGGAAGAGCGTAAAGCTCTGCGGGCGGAGCGCAGGGAGGCTAAACGCCTCGCCAAAGCAGAGGCGGCGGCTGCCAAAGTACAACGCAAGGCGGACCGCGCCGCGGCTAAGGCCAGCAAGAAATCTCAACCAGCGCTTGCTGAGGACGATGAAGACGAAGAGGAGGCTGCCGATGACGATGGGCGTCGCCCATCATTGCTGCCTGCTTCGATCACTTCTCCTGCTGGCTTGAAGCGCGAACAGGCCAAAAAAGAATCGCCAGCCAAACAGGCCAAACAGGCTAAACAGGTTAAGCCCTTGATGGAAGAGCCCGAGCCGCCGATCGAGCAGCCGAAGCCGAAGTTTGATCCTTCGATGATCAAGGTCGTTGCAGAAGAGAAGACAGAAAAAGCCGTCGCGAGTATACCTGAGCGCCGCGGCGACTATGTGTTTCCACCGCTCAGCTTATTGGCTGAGCCGCAAGTTGCGGGCACTATTAGCGAAGAAGACCATGCCGGCACGATGCAAGCGTTGGTGCGTACGCTCGACGAGTTCGGCGTTAAGGTCATTCCCGGCGAGATTCATACTGGGCCAGTCATTACCCGCTACGAGGTAAAGCCCGCGCCAGGCGTTCGCGTCGAGAAGATCGTCAATCTAGACAAAAATATCGCGCTCGGCCTGCAGGCCATGTCTGTGCGTATTCTCGCGCCAGTTCCTGGTAAAGGCACAGTCGGTATCGAAGTGCCCAATAAGGTATCCGAGGCGGTCTGCATGCGCGACATCGTCGAGTCCAAGGCGTGGGGGGAAGCCAATGCGGAGATCCCAGTCGTGCTAGGTAAGGATGTAACAGGTAAGCCGATGGTGATGGATCTCACCAAGATGCCCCACGTGCTGATCGCTGGTTCGACCGGTTCCGGGAAAACGGTCTGTATCAACGCGATTATCGCATCGCTGCTCTACCACTCCGGGCCAGACGATCTTCGTTTCATCATGGTCGATCCGAAGGTGGTTGAAATGCAGATGTATAATGCGCTGCCGCACATGTTGATTCCGGTGGTGACCGAGGCCAAGAAGGTGCCGGGCGCGCTGAAGTGGCTGATCGCCGAGATGGAGCACCGCTACCAAATCTTTGCCAAGACCAATGTCCGCAATATCGCAGGCTTTAACGCCAAGCTGATGAAGGACAAGGAAGAGCAGGCCAAGGCCGAGGCCATGGATGCCGACATGACTCCAGAAGAGCGCGCTGCCGTGAGTAATATGCAAGTGCCCCGCGATGATGATGCTTTTGAGGTTCCGAAGAAAAAGCTGCCTTACATCGTCTGCATCATTGACGAGCTCGCCGACCTGATGATGGTCGCGCCTGCCGATATCGAGACTTGTATCGCTCGTATCGCCCAACTCGCGCGTGCCGCTGGTATTCACTTAGTGCTAGCAACCCAACGTCCCTCGGTGAACGTCGTCACCGGCGTGATTAAGGCCAACCTGCCCAGTCGTATTTCCTTCAAGGTGGCTTCCAAGATTGATAGCCGTACGATCCTCGATGGTGGCGGTGCGGAGGCGTTGATCGGCAGGGGCGACATGCTGTTTATCCCCCCAGGCACCTCCAGCCTGGTGCGTGCGCAGGGTGCGTTCGTCTCGGATGATGAGATCGAAGCGATTGTCGAATTCCTTAAGGAGAACAATGATCCACCGCAGATTGCTCAAGAAGTGCAGCAGCAAATTGATGCTGGAGGCGACGACGGCGGCCCGACTGCAGGTACCGGCGAGTCGGATGGTGATGAGCTTCTACCGGATGCAATCGATGTGCTGCGTAGCACCAAGCGTGCGTCCACTTCGATGCTGCAACGCCGCCTACGTGTGGGCTACAACCGCGCGGCTCGCTTAATGGAAGCCCTCGAAGAGCGCGGCATCGTTGGCCCCGAAAACGGCTCCAGTCCGCGCGAGATCCTAGTCGATCTGGATGTGATGTAGCAGCGACATTCGCGCCGCTGCTACTCCCGCTCTATTTCTAGATCCGGGATGTGGCTAAATGAAATGCGCATTGGCGCGGCTTCGCTGCAGCGCTGGGCTTGATGGGCGTCGGCGTAGTAGAGGCTACGACCACCGTGCTGTTGGTTGATCGCGTCCATGGCGTGTTGTAGCTGCATGCGGCGCGGGTGGTTGTCTTCTGGGAAGAGCGACGGCGTGTGGCTGTCGGCGTGGATTAAATGCGTGCAGGTGATACCGACCTTAGTCGGATCTGGCAGGTCGTCAAAGGGTTGTGCCCAGAGATTGTTTAAAAGTCTCCCTAAGGTGACATTATCCTGCGTGGGGAAGCAGTTTGCTCCACCGTGCCAGTGAATCTCGAAGCCGAAGGTGGCCTGTACCTCGAGGTGACCGGTAAAAGTGTCG
>DBBT01000028.1:27108-27774 GCA_002292345.1 Opitutia bacterium UBA977
GTAGCACGTGGGAGTGGCCGATGCTGTGGCGGGTGGTGCTTTCTGGTCGTGCCATCTCGATGCCACGCAGGGCATACCACATGCGGTCGCCCTCGACCGATTTCCAGATGCGGTGCAATGTGTGCCGCGGTGCGTTGCACAGTTGTTCCATGCTGATGATGCGTGCGATGCGTAGGCGCTCTTGCATACGCCGACCGATACCAGTGATGTCTTCGAGCTCGAAGCGGTACAGGATTTCAGGCAGGTCGTCGAAGTCGATCGCCACCAAGCCGTCGGGCTTTTCGAGCTTGCTGGCAAGCTTGGCGAGGAAGCGATTCGGAGCGAGGCCGATCGAGGCGCCGATATGGGGCCCGATGTTGGTTTTGAGAGCGGCTTTGATCTCAAGGGCCTTGGCGCGCGCGACCGCGGGCGGCTGCCAGTGGGGCGGTAGGCGGCCAAACATCTCGTCGATCGAAAGCACGGCATCGACGTAAATAATCTGGTGGATGATCTGGTGGATCTTCTTGTGTGTCTGCACGTACCGGCTGTGGTTGCTCTGTACAAATTGGATGCCCGGGCAGAGGAAGCGTGCTTCGCGCACCCCCGTGCCTGTCTTAACCCCGCGTGCCTTTGCCTCGTAGCTGGCCGCGATACAACTAGTGTTGTCAACACCTAGTGACTGCACGA
>DBBT01000028.1:27839-35860 GCA_002292345.1 Opitutia bacterium UBA977
TTAGGTGTAAATATGTTCACTATTAATTGGAAGTGTAAACTCTGCTGGTAGCGACACTCTTGTCGCTTTTTACCAGATTAGCTTTGCCGCTTGCGCTTTGAGAACGCTGAGCTAGCAATTTCGACGACTTATGCAAATGACCCTCAAACACCGACGCTACATGATGTGGGTGGTGATGTGCCTGATGTTCATGCCGCCAGGCATGTGGGTGCCGTCGTTGCCAAATATTCTTGAGGCGCAGGGGGTACGGTGGGTGTTGCCGTATGCAATGGCGTTGACGCCCTTGTGTGCAATGTTCTCGGCATTGATGTTTGGCGCATTGTCTGATCGAAAGATGAATGCGGAGAAACTGCTGGGGGCTTTGGCGATCTTTGGTGCGTTCTTTTTGTGGCTTGGTTTTTTCGCATTGGAGCATCGCTGGCACCCGGGCTGGTATCTGTTCTTTCAAGGCTGTAATGCGCTGATCTCGGGGCCAATGTTTGCGCTGATCACTAAAATTAAGCTGGTGAATCTGCCGAATGCGGCAAAGAGCTTTCCGTTGTATGCGGTTGGAGGAACCGTCGGGTGGATGGCGGGCGGTTGCATCGTTAGTTGGTTTGCGCTGGATCAGTCCGCAGACACGGGGCAATGGGCGGCCTATATTCGACTCTTGATGGGCTTCCTTTGTTTCTTGCTGCCAGCCACGCCGCCGACGGACCACGTGAGCCGTGGCTGGCGAGCGGCCTTGGGATTGACTGCGTTTAAGCTGCTCAAAGTCCGCGAGCTGCGGGTTTTTTACTTCGCCTCAGCCTTATTTGCGATTCCCTGTGTGTCATTTTATATGTTGGTGCCAACAATGTTGATGGAGTTTGGTAGCCTGTATCCAACCGCTCAGATGACGTTGGGGCAGGTGGTTGAAATCGGCTCAATGCTTTTTCTCAGCATGGTGGCCGGGCGTTTTCGTATTCGCTGGTTCTTGATCGTCGGGATGGTGTTGGGGCTTGCGCGTTTTGCACTGTTTGCCTTGGCAGGAGACTTGGGTCTGCTAGCGCTGATTTGGCTGGGAATCGCACTACACGGACCGATTTATACTTTCACGATGGTGGCTGGTCGGATCTTCCTTGATAAGCGCGTGCCAGACACGATGCGCGGACAAGCACAAGCACTCTATCAGTTGCTGGTCGGCAGCGTGGCAGGCATTGTCGGCAGTTTCTTTTGCGAAGTAGTCTACCAGCAGCATGTCACGGAGAAGCTCAGTAGCTGGTCCGTTTTCTGGTGGGCGTTGGCCGGATTCACGCTGATCCCCTTGGCCTACTTCTTTATCGGGGTGATTGGTAAGTCGAGCGAGCAGGAGCAGTAGCTTCCACTATGTTTCCCGCTCAGTTTTGCGGAGCGTGCTTGGGGAGCCGCTAACAAGCTCCCTGCGGGAAGCTCGTTCCACTACAATTGGGATAGGAGCGTGGGCGACCCGGCCACGTTGATCTGATCTATACGAGGGCGCATCGCCCTCACTCTTTTGCTTTTTAGAATAATGCCAACTGATCGTCTTCGCGGTCGGTGTTTTCGCCAGATTGCTCCTTTTTCATACGCTTACGCAGGAGGTTGTGCGAGGAGTCGTCGGCTTCGAGGCGTTCGAGTATCGTTTTGGCGCGGTCGATCACGGTGGTCGGCAATCCCGCTAAGCGGGCGACTTGAATCCCGTAGGAGCGGTCGGCGGCGCCTTTAATTACTTGGCGCACGAAGATGATTTCGTCGTTCCACTCCTTCACGGCCACCGAGTAGTTCTCTAGGCGGGCCTGCGTTTTGGCCAATTGTGTGAGCTCGTGGTAGTGCGTGGCAAATAGGGTGCGCGGGCCGTCAGCGTCCTTCGGATGCAGATGCTCGATCACCGCCCATGCGATGGAGAGGCCGTCGTAGGTACTAGTGCCACGGCCGATTTCGTCGAGGATGACGAGGCTTCGCGGGGTGGCGTTGTTGAGAATATTGGCAGTCTCATTCATCTCGACCATGAAGGTCGAATTGCCGCGGGCAAGTTCGTCGCTCGCGCCAACGCGCGAGAAGATGCGATCGACGAGACCGATCTGGCAGCTCTTCGCGGGCACCCATGCCCCGGTTTGGGCCATCAGCACAATCAAGGCGATCTGGCGAATGTAAGTCGATTTACCAGCCATGTTGGGCCCAGTGATTAGCGCGATTTGTGGAGTGTCGGCATTGACGCCTGAGCTGGAGAGGCTGGTGTCGTTGGGCACGAAGGCATGTGCACCGGCGAGGCCGAGACGTTCGGCGCGCAGCATTTGCTCAACAACGGGGTGGCGACCTTGGTTGATTCGTAGCTGGTCAGAGTGGTCAAGCTGCGGCCTGCAGTAGTCCCACTCGCGGGCGAGTGCGCCCCAGCCGATCAGTACATCGATCTCGGCAAGTGCTTCGGCGGTCTCTTTGAGTGCATTGGCATGCTCGAGGATCGATAGAATCAAGGCATTAAATAATTTCTCTTCACAGCCGAGGGATTTCTCCTCAGCGCTGAGAATCTCGCGTTCGCGCTCTTTCAACACACTCGTGGTGTAGCGCTCGGCGTTTTTCATGGTCTGTTTGCGTACGTAGTCGTCGGGGACGAGGGCGACGTTACTCTTAGTCACTTCAATGAAGTAGCCAAAGGCCCCGTTGAAACGGATGCGTAGATTTTTGATGCCGGTGCGCTCTTGTTCGGCGAGTTCGAATTCGCTGAGCCATTGCTGGCTGTCGCGGGTCAGACTGCGGATGCGGTCGAGCTCTGCGTCGAAGCCGTCGCGAATCGTGCCGCCGTCGCCGATCTTGCCAGGTAATTCATCGGCAAGGGCGCGGTTGAGCAGTTCGGACAGTGGCTCAAAGTCGTGGATGCGCTCTGCGATGGCGGCGACCGGCGTGTCGGGGAATTCCAGTAGTGTGCCGGAGATGGCGGGTAATGAGGCGAGGGTATCGCGCACGCCGCCAAGTTCGCGCGGGTTGCGCAGACGGTTTTGCAGGCGGCCGAGAATGCGCTCGATGTCGCGAATGCCTTTGAGATGTTTTTGCAGCTCGGTTGAAAGTCCCGGACCTGCAACGAACTCGGCTACACAGTCTTGCCGGCGTTGCACTTCGATCAGGTTGAGTTCGGGCGCGCACAGCCAGCGCTCGAGCAGGCGGGCGCCGGGCGCAGTCACGCTGCCGTCCATCGCCGAGAGCAGTGAGCCGTGGCGGGTATTGGCAGCGGATTTGAAGATTTCGAGGTTACGCAGGGTCGCGGGATCGAGTAGCAGGGTCTTCTCGCTGCTGTACTCGCTGAGTTTACGGAGATTCTCCGGTTTGGCGCAGAGTGTTTCGGTCGAGTAATGCACTAGTGCGCCCGCTGCGCCGAGGGCAGGATGGTCGCGGTCGATGCCGAAGCCTTCGAGGTTGAGGACGCCGAGGGTCTCCATCACGGATTGCGCGCCGGCGACTTCGTCAAAGTGATAGTCGGGAATCTTGGTCACAGCGCGACCGTCGCACAAAGAGGTGAAGAGTTCATTGAACTTGGCGGCATCCGGATGGCTTTCCCAATTAGAGGCGGCGTTTTCTGGCACGATGATCTCGCGAGGGTCGATACCCTCAAAGGCCGCGAACAAATTCTCGGGGCGTGCGTCGGAGGCGACAACAAATTCGCCCGTGGTCAAGTCGAGCCAAGCGGCGTGCAGTTGTTGCTTCTCTAGTGAGAGTGCGAGCAGGAAGTGATTACGCTGGGCATCGATCTGGGTGTCGGCGAGGCGGGTGCCGGGGGTGATGATGCGAGTGAGCGCGCGCTTGACCAGTTTGCCAGGTTGCGGCGTCTCAACCTGATCGACAATTGCAACTTTGACGCCTTGATCGAGAAGCTTCTGAATGTAGGTCTCGGAAGCGTGGAAAGGAATGCCAGCCATCGGCATGCCGTGGCGGTGGGTCAGTGTGATGCCGAGCAGTTGCGCGCCGCGCTCGGCATCTTGTAGGAATATTTCGTAAAAGTCCCCCAAGCGAAACATCAATAAAGTATCATCAGCGAGCTGGCCACGAATCTCGTGCCATTGCTGCATCATTGGGGTTACTTTCTTGGGCTTCTCGGCGGACATAGTTTGAAAGGAAAGAGCCCACTAATTACGCGAATGAACGCGAATCAAAAATAATGCACATTAGCGAAAATTGATAGATTTTGAGCCTTTTCATCCTCTGGTACGTTCTTTAGCGGAAATGATTCGTGACAATTCATGCCATTCGTGGGCAAATGCGGGACCTATGGCAGCCATAAAGCTCAATTCTCTTCGGTTTGAAAATCCTAAAGCACCCGCATTAGTCATTCTGCATGGACTGCTTGGGGCGTCGCGCAACTGGAAGACGATCGGTAAGGCGCTGAAAGATCGCTTTGATGTTCACATCTTGGATCTGCGTAACCACGGCAGTTCGCCGCATGCGGAAACGATGCGTTGGTCTGAGCTAAACGCCGATTTGTCTGCCTATCTTCGTGTGCACGATCTAAAAAACGTCACACTAATGGGGCATAGCCTCGGCGGCAAGATTGCGATGCGGTTTGCCTGCGGCCATTCGGCCGTGGTCGCAAAACTGATCATCGTCGATATCGCAGCGAAGAAGTATCCGCCGTATCACGATGCCGAGTTTCGCGCGATGAAGCGCGTGCCTGCAGGCGCCATCGAGAATCGCCGCGAAGCGGAAGAGCTGTTGAAGCCGCTGATCCCGGATTGGGGACTGCGGCAATTTGTGATGACGAACCTGGTGCGCGGGGAGTTCGGCCTAAAATGGCAGTGCAACCTCGAAGTGCTGCATTCAAGTTTACAGGTGCTGCGTCAGAACTCGCTCAGCGGGCTCGATAACTTCAAGGGACCAACTCTGCTCATCACTGGCGGGAAGTCCGATTTTGTAAAAGGCGGCGACGTCAAAGCAATGCGCGAATGGCTACCGAATATTAAACAAGCCAGTATTCCTCAGGCCGGGCACAATGTGCACGTCGATGACCGTAAGGGTTTCTTAGATGCGCTGAACAAATGGTTGCAAGGCAGCGGTAGCATTAAAACTGCGAAGTCGAACCGACCTAAGCCCACCGAGCCGAAACATCGCGATTAACCGCTTCCATCGGGTGTAGCGTCGTTGCTTGCAACGGCCTACATAGTTATGTCTCATGGCTGAGCGTTGGCCGTTGCAAGCAACGGCACCAAAAAAAGAACTCTATCAGTTGATTCATTGTTTAACTTTTACACCTTCAAACTTTCATACTCAATAAAATGACATCCCGCTCACAGTCCGAGGCCGATTCAGTGGCCGCAGCCGGTTTTTCCGAAGTTTACCAACCGGTAAAGTCTTATCTGGATGATCTGGACATCTTTTTGCAGTCCCAGGTGGAGCATTTGGAGCCTGAAGTGCAGGAACATGTGCGCTATGTGTTTGGCCACAGCGGTAAGCGCCTGCGGCCGATGTTGGTCGCTTACAGCGGCTGGCAGGGGCCAGCGGAAAACTGCGCCAAGGACCTAGTGATGTTAGGCTCGGTGATCGAATTAGTGCATCTCGCGACCTTGGTGCACGATGATATTTTGGATGAGGCAGACATACGTCACCGACAAGAGACAGCGGCAAAGAAATACGGCCCTGCTGCGGCGGTATTGATTGGCGATGTGTTGTTTTCGCACGCGCTCAAATTGGCCTCTGATTTTGATACGAACGAAGTCTGTCGCTCAGTGGCACAGGCGACAGCGCGTGTCTGTGCTGGCGAGATCGCGCAGACCTATCAGCGCGGGGAGGTGAACTATAGTCGCGAGTTCTATTTCCGCGTGATTCAGCTCAAGACCGCCGAGCTATTCGAAGTATCCTGCCGTCTAGGCGCGAAAATCGCTGGTTACAGCGAGGCCTTTAGCGAGGCTGCGGGACTGTTCGGGCGTCATGTCGGCATTGCGTATCAGATTTTTGATGACTTGGTGGATTTGTACGCCGAAGAGTCGATGATCGGTAAGACGCTAGGCACCGATCTGGCTAAGGGTAAGTTTACTCTGCCGCTGCTGCTGTTGCTGGAGAAGTTGCCCGAGAAAGAGCGCAACAGTCTGATGGCGCGCTTTAAGGCAGGCGACCAGACGGTGTCGGCTGACTTTACCAAGCGCTTGCACGATTTTCCCGTTTTTGCAGAGGTGGTCGAAACCTTTGAGGCGGAGCTAGCTAAAGCGACCGATGCCGTGGCACCGTTCAGCGAGCTGCCACCAGCCGCGAGCATGCAGAAGATTGCCGAGCTAGTGCGTGCGCAACTGGGGCGAATTCAGTAGGAGTGGTTCGTTCGAGGTCGTGGGTTGGGCTTTACTTCGAGTAACTCTCAACCTGCAACGCTTGCCTCCCACGCCTTGCGGCGCTCATCGGAAAAGCCCGCGATCCGGCCTTCATCGAAATCGATCATGTCCATCACACTGTCGACCACACCGATCATTTCAGGATGCCCCATATTGGTCAGCGATTCGGCCAGGAACTCGCGGCCCATTTTAGTTTGTCCCTTATGAGTGACTTCTCGGTTCCACTCGATGGCGTTGAGGTCTTCAGGGAGGCATTCGCCGAGTAGGCGATCCAGTTCGATTTCGTCGTCACCAGCGGCTTCGACCGCAGCGAGCACTTGCTTGGGATCGATGCCGAGGTGCATGGATAAAAAGCGATCAAAGCCGCGGCAGAAATTCTTTTGGTAGGATTTCGGTAGCTCACCCGCCAAGTGCTTACGGCATTTGCTGATAAAGCGTGGCAAGTGCAGCAGTCCACAGGGGTGCGCTTGATACGGAGAGGGGAGGTCGAAACAAATTTCGCCGGTTGGTCCGAGGTCTTGGTCAGTCATGATGTAGCGAATGAAAGTGCGAAGGATAAAAGGTGCAAAGGTAAAAATTGTTGGAGCGAGGTTTGGTTTCGTTGTTTATTAAAACAGTGATTGGAATAAGTTCAGGGTTTGGCATATCTGTTTGGATAGTTATGCTGCTTCGCTTTATGAAAACATCTGTTGTCCTTTTTGCTTTGTTTAGTTGGTTAATCGCCGGTTCAAGTCTGTTGCGTGCGGCGCCAGTGGTTGCGGGAGCGGTCACGGTAGAACTGATTGCTGAGACCACTGCGGTCGTGCCAGGCGAACGCTTTAATGTGGCATTAGATTTTAAGCTGGAGCCGCATTGGCATCTTTACTGGAAAAATCCAGGTGCGAGTGGTCTGCCGGTGGAGATCGAATGGCAGCTGCCAGCAGGCTTGAGTGCCGGCGAGATTCAGTGGCCGGCACCGGAGCGGATCGAGTTAGGTGGGCTGATGAACTATGGTTACGAGGATACGGTGACCTTGATTGTACCGATTCAAGCTGCGCAGGAGTTTGATTTGGGAACTGCGGTGCCGATTCATGCCGAGGTGTCGTGGTTGGTCTGCGAGCAATTTTGTATGCCAGGCGATGCCAGTCTAAGTCTC
Source organism: Opitutia bacterium UBA977 (assembly GCA_002292345.1). GTDB lineage: Bacteria > Verrucomicrobiota > Verrucomicrobiia > Opitutales > Coraliomargaritaceae > Lentimonas. The sequence continues at coordinate 35,262 of DBBT01000028.1, forward strand.
GAGCTGACTACTGCATCTGAGGCCTTAAACAGTGACGAAGCGGCCACGTTTGACGCGGCTCGTGCGCGCTTGCCTGAGGTGACTACACCGTGGCTGGTCTCGGCGACAGTGGAAGGGCAGAAATTAGTTTTAACGATCGAGCAGACGGACGGTTCGGCGATTCCGAGTGATTTGTATTTTTATGCGGATAAAGGGGGAGTGATCGAGCCGAGCGCCCTGCAGACGTTAAGTTCGGTTGGCGAGGGACAGGTGCAATTACGCGCAAATCTCGATGTGATGCAGTTGCAGGAGCCGAGTGCTGCCGTTGCGGGTGTTTTACAATCGCAGTCGGGGAACTGGGCGATCGATCTGAGGATTGGGGCCGAAGCAGCTGCTGTGCAGCCGCCGTTGTTGGGGGGTGCAGTGCCTGCAGCCACCGGATTTGAGGGAGTCTTGTTGAACCTCGGGCTTCCCGGCTGGTTGCTGTTGGCGTTTTTTGGTGGGTTGATTCTGAATGTGATGCCCTGCGTATTGCCAGTGCTGTCGCTCAAAGTGTTTTCCTTATTGAAGCATTCGGGGCAGTCGCGGGCGCAGGCCTTGCTGCATGGCGGTGCGTATAC
>DBBT01000028.1:35948-36801 GCA_002292345.1 Opitutia bacterium UBA977
GGTGTGTTTGAGGTGGGCACGAGTCTCGTCGGCGCGGACACCAAGGTATCGAAACGCAACGATGTGCTGGGCTCGTTCGGGATGGGCGTGTTGGCCGCTGTGGTCGGTGCGCCGTGCATGGGACCGTTGGTGGCTTCGGTCAGTGGCATCGCAGTGCAGACCAATGCAGCCATAGGGCTACTGATTTTTGGTGTGATGGGCTGTGGGCTCGCGTCGCCGTTCTTGTTTTTGTCGGTGTTTCCGAAGTTGGTAGCTTACTTGCCTAAGCCAGGGGTATGGATGGAGTCGGTCAAGCAGTTCATGGGCTTTCTGTTGATGGCGGCGGTGGTCTTTCTCGCGCTGGTAGCTGGACGTCTCGGAGGAGTGGATGCGGTGATCGCGTTGCTCATCGCATTGCTGGTCGCTGGCCTGGCCGCGTGGATCTATGGGCGTTGGTCGGTGCCGGTGAAGCCGAAGCGCACACAGCGATTCGCGCAGGCCATTAGTTTGGCGCTGCTCGTTTTTGCGACCTATTATGCAATCAACGAGACCAAGGCTGCGTATGAAAGTTTTGAAACTGGGACTTCCGTCTCCAAGAATGGCCAGTGGCAACCTTGGTCGAGTGAACGTGTCGCAGCGGAGTTGGCTGCGGGGAAGTCTGTGTTTATTGATTTCACCGCGAGCTGGTGCCTGATTTGTCAGGTGAACAAGAAGGTGGCGACGCATACGGAGGCGACTGAAGCTTTGTTTGAGGAATATGGCGTGGTCGCGCTTGAGGCGGATTGGACACGCTATGATTCAGCAATCACGACGGAGCTGGAGCGCTTCGGTCGTTCGGGTGTGCCGCTGTATGTGCTGTATGCGCCTGATGGTG
>DBBT01000062.1 GCA_002292345.1 Opitutia bacterium UBA977
GCGACTCCACCTGCACCAAGGTCGTGATCGACAGCAGCAACAACAGCACGAAAGCCATCAAGCTCAACGCGATCACCAAGGCGAAACCGCTGCAAGGTTGACGCGAAGAGGACGGAGATATCAAGGACGAGGCCATGTTAGTAAAAGGTAGGGAAGCATATAAAATAGCATACCCACAGATTTTGCCCATCATCTGTATGGATGATACTCATCTTATCACTTAGCTCGACGGCGACGCACCACGACGTGGACGAGCGCAAACAGCCCCCCCGATCAGGGCGAATACGCGTGAGAGGTAAAATTGGGTCAAACGATAGGTAAAATGGGGTCAGGTAAAATGGGGTCAAACGCAAAATATAAAGATCCCCTCCCCGAGCCTATGATTTAACCGCCCGCTCCGCTTGAGTCACGACTGGGCTTTCAGTCGTATTGAGGCGCACAGTGCCACCAGTAGTTCCCCATACGTATCATTCATCATCATCGCTACGTTTAAATTATTAAGTCCCATAAAATCACAGGTTAGAGTGTAGATTATTGAACCGAAAATATCGCTGGATCACGCCATGCCTGGGGCAGGCTCACAGAATCGCGCCACGCCTCCCACTGCCGCTCCAGTTGTTGTACTTTCTCGGGGTGCTGCGCGGCCAAGTCGTTCAGTTCCGTGCGATCCGTAGCCATATCGTAGAGTTCCCAAGGATTCTTACGCGCCCGCACCAACTTCCACTGCCCCTGCCGGATGGCTTTGCCATGGATAGATCCCCAGCACAAGGTATCGTGCCCCTGGCGTGGCTGCCCCCGCAATACCGGTAGTAGACTTTTGCCGTCAGCCGGATCGATACTGCGTCCGTCGAAGGTTTCCGGGTAGGACACACCTGCGGCGTCAAGCGCGGTCGGCAGAAGATCGATGACATGGCACAACTCATCCGATATCCGGCCGCAATTTTGAATCACCCGCGGCCAATGCATAATCAACGGCACGGCATGCCCGCCCTCATGCTCAAAGCCCTTATACATCCGGAACGGTGTCGAACTGAGAAACGCCCAGTTGGGACCCACGGTCTGCCAAGTGTCTTCCGCCCCCGGCATGATCGACGGCAAACTTCCCACACGCATCGGACGGCCGTCGCGCGTTTGAGAATTGAGAAACCGCCCGGTCTTATTCGAACCATAATCCTCCGCCGAGGCTCCGTTGTCAGACAGCACCACAAACAGGGTGTTTTCAAAACGACCTTGCTGCTTCAATTGCTGCACCAGTTGACCGACGCCCTGATCCACCGCATCGATCATGGCCGCATACACTTCCATTCGGCGCTGCTGCCACTCCTGGTTCGGGGCATCCTCCCATGCAGTACCCCCTTCGCGTGGCGGCAGCGGCGTGTTTTCCGGTACCAAGCCCATCGCCTTCATGCGCTCCAGCCGCTGTGCACGCAGCACATCCCAACCTTCGGCATACGTCCCCTTATATTTTTCAATATCCTCGGGCAGCGCATGCATCGGCCAGTGTGGCGCGGTATACGTGACCAGCAAAAAGAGCGGAGTTTCGTCTGGAGTCTGCTCAATAGTACTCACCGCATTATCCGTAATCGCATGCGTATAATAAAATGCCTTGTTGTCGCGCCACTCGCGCTCGGCGTCCTTGCCATCGCGCTGCAATCCCAGCGGAGCGAACTGACTGCCGCAGCCGCGAATGTTGCCATAAAAATGATCAAACCCGCGCTTCAACGGCCCACCCGGCGTGTCGGCCACCACATCCCATTTACCACTGACATAGCTTCGGTAGCCCGCCGCTTTCAGCCCTTCGGGAATGGTAAGGGTTGTCCCACCGTTGTAGCCACGAATGTAATACTGCCCGGTCATCAGCGAAGTGCGACTCGGGTTGCATTTATTCTCAGAAGCAAACTGCGAAAAACGGATACCATGATGCGCCAAGCGATCAATGTTCGGGGTTAGAATCTCGCTGCCATAGCAGCCTAAATCCGAAAACCCGAGATCATCCACCACCACGAACACGATATCCGGAGAACTCGCGGCGGTTGCCGATTGCGCGGCTGCGAGCGCCACGCATACGGACAACGCGACCAGCGCATTCAAGACCGAAAATGCGACTATTGTTGTCCTCACTTTATTTATAGATTTCGGTCTCTGTAGTAAAAATCGAAGCGGGTAGACCCTCGTTGTTGTAAAGGTTGGCGGCTGCCGCGTTCGCTGCCCATGCATAGCGGACCACGGTTGGCGCGGCAATTTCCGAGTGCGAAACCGTGACAGTGTCTTTGCCAGTAATTTCAGCCTGAGCCCACTTCCACTGACGGTCTGCGCCACAGATCTGAAAATGCTTCAAGGCATCTTCCGTTGCCTTCGTATCAGCCATGCCTGCTTTGACACCCGTCATGAGACCGGAGCCTGCGGAATCAAATTTGATGATCACTTGATCGCCCTTGATTTTGTGGCTCTTATAGAGCGGGCCGCTGTAAACCTGGAGCTTCTGTTTGTAGTCATGCTTCAATGCCCACAACGCAAGACGCTTGCCGACCTCCATCTTGTTATGCGGATGTATGTCCTGAGCTTCGCCGATATCGCTCAACACCGCCATGCCGGTATTTTTAAGGCCAAGCGTTCTGCGCTGCTGATCACAGATCGACGCCCAGCCGTCGGAATCAACTGGCTCCGTAACGGGCGCTTTAAAGTTGGCCAACTGAGCAAAGTAAAAAGGAAAATCCCCCTGCCCCCAATGCGTGCGCCAACTACTGATCATGCGACGGAAGTTTGCTTCGTATTTGACCGTGTTATGGTTCGCATTCGACTCCCCCTGATACCAGATCGCGCCTTTGATGGCATAAGGAATCACCGGACTGACCATGCCGTTGAACAAGGTCGACGGAGACTGCTGATTTCCTTTCGGATGACTCGCCTTCCGAGGCTTACGGCCTTTTTTCGTGCCCTGCCATTTTTTCAGAGCAGCCTGATAATTCGCCTCGACTTTGGTCGGATCCCATTTCGCGATTTTACCCTTCAGCGCAGCGATGTTCGCATCGTAGTAGGCAGCCATTTCCTCATCCTGCTGGAACTCCTCAGCCGGCATCCAAGGTTCCACGCGGGTGCCGCCCCATGCACACTTAATCAATGCAACCGGAACGTTAAGCTCTTTGCGTAGCTCGCGGCCGAAGAAGTAAGCCGTCGCAGAAAAGTCGGCATTGGTCTTCGGAGAAGAGATCATCCACGCGCCCATGAACGTATCCAGTGGCTCCAACGGAGAAGTATTTTTTTGCACCGTGAATTGGCGTAACAGATCATCCTTAGCAGTTGCGACCTCGATTTTGATGTACTCAGCCGCAGGCTGATCTTGAGGCGCAGTACGCCCGACTTTGAATTTGACGAGCTGATTCAAGATAAAGTCCATGTTCGACTGGCCTGAACAGAACCAAACCTCGCCCGCGAGCACGTTTTTGATTTCGACCGTGTTGTCGCCTTTAATGGTGATGGTGTGTGGGCCACCAGCCTCTGGAGTTTTGAGCTTCACCATCCATTTCCCGTCATCGGCGGTCGTCGCTTTCGCAGATTCCCCCCAGCTGCCAGTCACGGTTACCTTTTCGCCCGCATCGGCACGGCCCCAGACAGGTGCCTGCGTCTCGCGCTGAATGATCATATTATCGGCAAACAAAGCTGCCGGCCGGACATCGGCCACGCCGACAAGAGGCACGGCAGCAGCAATTATAGAAAGTAAAGCACTTGGTCGTATCATTTGATTTCCTTGGATTTATTTGAGGTGATAAAAGTTGTCGCTACGCTCGGCTCTACGTTTAGCCCATTAATCGTTCGCAGAGAAATAGTGTAGACATTCGGTATCGGCTTCGGGAGTCAGGCCTTTGAATCCCACCAACTCGTTACGAAGATTCTGTATGGCGGCGGCGTATGCCTTCTCTTCAACTGGTTTGCCATACACACCTTTGGCAGCGAGCAACGCCTTTTCTAGAGTAGTGGTGTTCTGTCCCTGTTGATTGAGCCCTTGCAGCGCAGACCCACTCAGCTGAATCAGCGCATAGAGACCCGGTTTGTAGGCATAGCCATCTTCAAGCGTAAAGGCCAACGGCTTGAAGGTGGCGATTTCTTCCCACGCTGGGACCGGCTCGGAATAAATTAGAAAGTTGTTTGCATCGATCAGGCAGAAAATCCCATGTGTCATTCCAGGCTGGGCCTTCGCCTCGACTCGACCATCAGACAGTTTCGCAGGCGCGCGGAACCACTCCTCTTCAATTTTCCGGAGATCGCCGTTGACCGTATAGAGGAAGAACGCCTCTGCCACCTCGGTCTTACCTACTCCGGTCTCAAAGTTTACCCAGACGTGATCCTTTTCAAATCCACGGTCTGTTACCGCAGGCACATTTTGCTGCCCCGGCAGATCGCCCTTCTGGTAGTCCGCATTGTTGTAAGGTACGCCGGCATCATACTTTTCCAGCCATGCATCGAGAGCCGCCAATAACTGACGCGTCTTCTCTGGATACTGTTCCGCCAGATTCGTCGTTTCGCTCAGGTCTTCGTTCAGGTTGAAGAGCTGGATCTCCGGTGCGGGATTCGTATGAATGCCGGTGTTCTTCATCAGCTTCCAATTATCTCTCTGAATCGTGGAGAAGGCTCCATTGAGAACCGGATAATGCCAATAGAGCGTATCACGCTCTTTGCCATCGTGAAATTTGGCGACCTGCGTCTGCTCCTTTAGAATCGGGAAAATATTGCAGCCGTCGATATCCAGCGAGCCGTCGTTTTCCATCCCGCCGATCGCCATAAAGGTCGGGAACAGGTCGATCAGATTGATCGGTGTGTCTTCATTGACGCTGCCCGGCTTAATGCCAGGCCCCATCGCAATAAACGGAATCCGGCAGCCACCTTCATAGGCCCAGCCTTTGCCTTGGCGCAACGGCGTATTATCGCTCACTTTTTCACGGCGCATTTTTCCTTCCGCATCTCTCCAGTTGCCCAGATTCTGAGCGGCCCCGTTGTCGGCACTGACAAAGACATAGGTGTTATCGATCAGCTTATGCCCAGGGTTCCGGACGTCGTCAGTCTCCTCCAGAGTCTTGATAATCTGGCCGACGATCCAGTCGACCGAATCCACCATGCTGGCGTAATACGGATTGTGCTGCCCCGGCTTATTCGGATCAGAAATGGAGCCCTGATCCGTCGGGAACGGGATGCCGAGTTTTTCGCAATAATGCGCCAGCCGCTTCTTATCGCGGGTCATCACTGGTCCGTGCACTAGGCTCGGGCAGAGATTCAAGAAAAAGGGCTTATCCTGCTGCGATACTTTGGTGATCCAGCGCTGCGACAGATCGGTCATGCTGTCATACGGGCGCTCATCCTCCAGCAGCGGGAAGCGCGGATCTGTAAAGGCATCCTTCAGGCGGTGCTTCGGCTGCGCGAACAAGGCGGAGAAATTCGTCTGCTTCGGATCGTTCGGATCATACAGTTCGGGATCGTTGTAATCATGATGTTTATCAAACGAGAAATCGAAGCCCAGATCCAGCGGGCCTGGATCATAATTCACCCCGGAGATATGCCACTTGCCGACATGCGCCGTGGTATAGCCAGCCGCCTTCATCGCCTTGGGAATGGCCGGTTTACCCGGCATCACCCGTGTGACATAATACGGGTCCATCTGCGGCTTGGTATCGCCGCGTGCCCGTGGAATACGCCCCCCCATATTGACATGATACATGCCATTATGCGGCGTAAACTGCCCCGTCATATATGCGGCTCGTGACGGCGCACAGGTCATCGCCGGCGAGTAGGCCTGCATGAAACGCATCCCATTTTCGGCCATCCGATCCATGTTGGGTGTTTCATAGAAAGGCTCATGCTGATGCTGCGTGCGGTAGTAGCAGGCCACATCCTGCCAGCCAAGGTCATCGACCAAGATGTGGACAATGTTTGGCTGCGGCGCGGCTTGTAGCATCGTGCCGCCGTGAAGTAGCAGCGCAGTCGCTGCCAGACGTAAAAGCGGGAATTTCATTTTATATGACATCACAGGGTAGGTTTTTATTCGAAACGAGTAAAGTGCGGCGCATACACCTTCAGAAACTCATCGAGCGTGACTTGCCTGTCCTGATCCGCATCGAGTGCATCGAACAGCACCTGCGGCCCGAATTCATCTGCAGACAATTCCCCATCCAGGTTGGCGTCATTGTTCGTAAATAGTTTCTTCCAGTAATTATTAAACTCCTCATGGGTGATCACCCGATCCTTGTCCTTATCCATCAGCCCTCTAGAGAGGTACTTCCAACAAGGCGCGTCTTCACTCAACTCCGGCTTCCCCGGCTTAAGACCCAAGGCATGGAGCATCGTGGGCGTAATCACCTGCAGCGCGCCCTCGCGCACGGGGTGGATCGTGTCCGGCACATAAAACAAGAATTTCAAAGGATCATCATTGAGCAGCTTCTCCCAGACCGGATAGTGGTCGATCAACTGAAAGCCGCGCTCCTTAGCGACATCGCGAACCATCTGATTATACGCGAGCAGATTAGGCCGTTGAGTTTTCGTATGCCCCACAGGCGGGTTCATCACTTGCAAAATAATCTCACAGTCGGAGTTCTGCTTAAGAATCCGCTTGATCATATTTTCCAGATTGCCGCGCGCGTGTGCCACTGAAGTTTTGCGCCGAGCAACGGCATCATTGACTGAGAACTCGATCAACACCGTATCCGGATTGTGCTTGAGCACTTTTTCATCCAAAGCACCGCGGCCCCAGTCGGAGTTGGCACCACCCTGAGCGCCGTTAATGACTTTCGCTAGCCCGGGATATTGCTGTTCGATCACCGTGCGAAGTTGATCCACCCAAGCCCCCACCGCGGTCAGACTGGTGCCAAAGGTGACCACCGTCTGCGGCTTGCCCGCATCTAGATTGCTGACGAAACGGGCCTTGCCGCCCGATGCGCTCGTTGACTGCGCAGTCAGGAACTCGACCTCAGCAAGCTGCACCGAATTGGCCTGCGCCACATCGCGCACCGCAGAAATTTTCATGCGATAGAATTTGCAAGCGGTCTGATTGCTCAACTTAAAACTGCGCTTTTCATAACGCTTCAACCACTGTTCTCCGCTACGGGTATCCAGCATGGCCCAGGTTTTGCCGTCGTTCGAACCAAGCAACTGCCAGTCCATGGGATCCCGAGCCGCAGGCTCATCTGCCGATGTAATGGCATACCCCGTGACAGCCTTGGGGGCGACGTACGCATATTGGATCCAGCTGTCTTGCGGCGAGAAGTCCAGCCACTTGGTTTTCGGATTTCCATCAAACGCATTTTTCGCCGGTTCATGCGGTCCATTGTCTCCTCTGGAACTGATCGCGCCCTGCTCTGGAGTGGACCACTTCTTCATTTTAAACTGATTCAGAACCGGCAACTTCGCCTCAGGCACATCGAGCGACTGGATCGCATGGCGCAGCGAGCTCATCGATCTTGCGTAGGATTTTTCATCGACCGGCGTTTGAGCCACCGCTTTTGCAGCCTCAATGGCTGCAGACAACGTCGCAGTATTCTGTCCGCTCTGCGTTGCGCTCTGCACTGCCGAGAGCCCAGTATTTATCAGAGAGATCAGGCCGGGGCGATAGCCGTAGACGTTTTCAATAAACTCACTGCCCTTCGCCCAGATATCACTACCAGGCGTGATCCGTGCCGGCAGCAGTTCTGAGTTCACAACAAACCCGTTCGCATCGCGCAGATAGAAAATGCCATGTGTCATACCCGGAGGTGCAAACGCTTCGGCACCGTCGGCGTGCAGCGTTGCGGAAGCGATGAACCACTCCTCATAATTTTTGTGATCGCGCAACTCGCCGCTACCGTTGGTGGTATAAAACAGCAGCGCTTCGACAATCTTCGCCTTGCCTACCTCCGTCTCGACCCGCACAGTCACCACATCGTCTCGGATGCCAGTATGGATCACCGCGGGGACCTGCTCGCTGCCCGCTAATTTGGCGCCAGCCAAGTGCGCATTCTTATACGGTAGAATGGCATTGTTCGCTTTCAGCCAGGCTTTCAATTCCTTTAGCATCGCATCGCGCCTGTCAGGATTCGTATCGGCCACATTCTTTGCTTCACCCAGATCACAGACGCTGCCGTCTAGGTTGTAGAGACGATAGAGCTGCACTTCCTCGAAGCCGTTCATTTCCGGCACGTGGTTCCACAATAGTTTCCAGCCACCCTTGCGAATAACGCTGTTGGCGAACTGCTCAATCGGGAAGGAGAAGAACATGGTATCGCGCACCGAGCCGTCAGCGGATTTCACCGTATTGTCTTGTCCGAGCATCAGCGGCAGAACATTGCAGCCATCGATATCGAGCTCACGCTTCGGCTTCTCACCCGACATCGCCACATAGGTCGGCAGCATATCCAATAGATTGATGGGTGTATTGTTGATACTGTCGGCTTGGATGCCAGGGCCCTGAATGATGAACGGAATACGCACCCCACCCTCATAGGCGGACTTCTTGCCGGCACGCAAAGGGGTGTTGTCGGCGCAGGCCTCGCTCCCTGTGGGCGTGCCACCATGCGTGGATCCGCCATTATCCGAACTCACCATAATGTAGGTGTTGTCGATCAGCTTATGCCCAGGATTACGCGGGTCATCAGTCGTTTCAAGAAAGGTAAGGATCTGCCCCACTTGCCAGTCGGCGCTATCGATCATCGCCGCATAATAGGGGTTCACTTGCCCCTTCTGTTTGTCTGTGACCCTACCGGGCTCGGTCGGGAACGGGAATCCCATCTTTTCACAGTAAAGCTCCAAACGTTTGCGATCGCGGGAACCAATCGGCCCATGCACAAACGACGGGCAGAAGTTTACAAAAAACGGCTTTCCCTGCCCCTTGACCTTGTCCATCCAGCGGATCGAAAGATCCACGACACTGTCATACGGACGGTCGTCTGCATCCAAGGAATATGGCGCCTCCGGATCGTGACTGGATGGGAAATTGCTCAGACGATCCGGCTTCAGCGGAGCCCAGATGCCCTGATAATCCGCGCGTTTTTTATCGTTTGGATCCCATAGATCGGGATCATTGTAACGCATTCCTGGCCCCGTGGTCCAACTGAAGTCGAAGCCGTAATCCAGAGGCCCAGGGAAGCCATGGTTGACCCCGCCGAAGTGAAATTTCTGGATATGGGCGGTGATGTAGCCGGCGTCCTTCAACAAGGTGGCAATGGTTGGGGTTTCCAGCGACAGACGTGCCGTGTAGATCGGATCGATGTATTTGAACGTCGGTGTGCGTGGACGCGACGGCGTGCCACCCAACACGTGCAGCACACCGGCCTTTAGTGTCGACTGCCCGGCCATATAGGCTGCCCGCGACGGCGCACAGACCGGCGATGGCGAGTAGGCCTGCATAAAGAGCATGCCGTTTTTCGCGATCCGATCCATGTTCGGCGTTTCAATCAGCGATTCTTTGCCACGTACACTGCGGTAATAACAAGCCACATCCTGCCAGCCCAAATCATCCGTCAAGATGTGTACGATATTAGGCTGCGTTTGCGGGATCGGGCCCTTGGGACGTCCCGCAACGCTTGCAGCGGTCGCTGAAGACCAGGCAAGTAAAGCCGATAAAACAGTCGTTAATAAGTAATTTCGTTTCATTGTAATAGCTCCGGATCGTGACATGAATCGACTTCATGTGCGCATGTATCACTGACATATCGATGCAAACACACATTCTAACACTTGCCGCAGGCTCTGGCTATCATTCGTTTGGATGATGACAGTGACGATCCTGGTGTTTCTTAAAAAAAATACACACTTATTTGAATTGATTCTGCCCTAGAGTAGCGCGGCGACTGAGGCCACTCGCCCTACCGAGTGGCAACTAGGAAAGCGATTTCCAGGATTGCTACCCACAAAAAGAGGCCATGCTCCCCAGCACGGCCTCTTAACCTATAATCCCTTGCAGGTGAAATTCTAACGACGACGCCGGCGACCGAGCTCATAAATGAGTGCCAACAAGCCACCCAACAGCGCGAAAGTTTCTGGTTCCGGAACTGCGGTCGTAGCCACGACCAAATTGCCGGTGACCTGCGAGAAGGTATAGGTCTGATTATCAACAATCGCGTCCCAAACATCCCCGTTTTGAATAAATGCGTTACTGGCGTAGGCAGTTCCGCTCAATATAATCGATGTAAAATCACCGCTTTCACTGGCGTTATCACCGGTAAAGTCGAACAGGTTATATGTGCCGACCCCAATCAGGGTATTTGATGTCAAGGTCAGCGCGCCGCCGTAAGTCAATGCACCACCAACATCAATACCGTCATAGCCGGTGCCACGTGTGGTGCCAGCGATTTCCATATTGGTAAAGGAACCCGTGGCCAGTGTCAGAGCACTGCTAAAGGTCAAGATGCCAGGACTGTTGCCAGGCGCTAGGAAACCACCCGACTGGATGGTCGTGGCGCCGCCGATGATGCCACTACCACCGAGGCTTGCACCTGAGGCGACGGTGACCGCGCCAGACGCTGCACTGTTGTCGCCATTGACCAGCAACATGCCCGAACTGACAGTAGTCGTTCCGGTATAGGTGTTGGTGGCATTGAGAGTCGTGGTGCCGCTCCCGTTTTTGACTAGGCTGTTGGAGCCGGAAACGACTGAGCCTAGCGTGAACGCACCAGAGGATGAATCCACTGTAACGGTCGAGCCGCTTTGCAGGACGTTGCCGGTGGCGATAGCGCCAGTGCTGCCGCTAGTGTCGTAGGCCCAGTCCTTGACTAAAGCACTGCCGCTGCCGTCTAACACCACGCGCATCCAACCGTAGTTGCCGCCGGTAAGCTCAAATCCGATGTAGCCCTCCTGCCCAGCCGTAAAGGTATCGCCGAGGTGATCGGTCGAACCGCCAGCGTCGCCACTCGAGTCGAACGTCGACGAAGAGTTCACCGTGTCGCCCCACGCTAGATTGCTCAGCGTGCTATTGCCGGCGGCGGTCTCGCGCACTGGCTGGAAGCCAGTGCTGTTGACTACCCCGATCCCGCCGAAGAATAAGTTAACGTCCCAATCGAACGTCGTCCCCGACGTGTCGTTGGTACCGCTCTCAATGTCTATATAGACGCCGTCGAAGTTGGTCGGGATCGAAAGGTCCTGCAAGTTACTGTAAAGCACGTCGGCAGCAACTGGCAGCACACTGCTCAAGAGCAGTGCCGCGGCAACGCGGAATCGCGCAGAGTGTGTTGAGGAGTGTGCCATTATAGTATGTAAGAGGAGTTAGTCCTGACTGACGCTCAGGCGGAAGAATTGTGGTTTCTCCCAGCCAGTCGTGGTTTGAATAATCATGGGGTAAGGCACGAAGACCGCGTCGATATCGCCGCTGCCGCTTTCGATCAGTGTCGGTGTGGTGGTGACGTCCACCCACTCCGTAAGGTCTGGGCTGAACTGCGGCGTGTAGCTCAGTCCCGCCACCGACCAATTCTTGCGCCGCCCAAAGACCGCGCGGAAATCCACATTGTTGGACGTAATGGTTTCTAATACTGGCAGCGGTAAACCTGGCGTCACTCCGCTGCCGTAGCCGATGGAGTTGTTATTAGAAACAGCCGGGTCGGTGCCGAAGGCGAATTCGAGCAGGTTGCTGTTGCCGTCACCGTCCGCATTGTTTTCCCAATCCGAGTCGGTCAAGCTATTAGCAGCGAGCCAAGTGCCTCTTGGTGAGGTTGCGCGGAACGCGGACGGCACGAGTCCGGCTGCATTTCTGAGGTTGGGCTGTGCCGTATCGATCCAGGCAAAACGCATCGATACTGGCAAAGCGACAGCCGCATTACTTAGAACCAGCTTATTGCCACTGACCGTGGCGGTAGCCGCAACATAAGTACCGTCGGCGCCTGCGATTTCGAAGTAATCAGGCGATGCGGGAGTTAAGCCAACCGCGGAATCAAAGGTGACCTCTAAGGTACTGCCAGATAGTCGGATCGACTGAAAGGTCGGACCAGTACTGACAATATCCTGACCATAGGTGTTGTCGAGCGCCAGTAGTCCGAGGCGTTCGCCGACTGGTTGCTTATTTCCCGGATGGATCCCTTCAGTACCATTCCACGTATCAGTGATCACCGCCATACCGGTACCCGCCACCTGATCTAGCACCGCGGACTGCGCTTCCCAGAAGATTGGTTTGGTCTCACCTGGACCCGAGCGTGGTGCGAGCTGCACATAGTAGAACGGGAAATCTTCGAGCCACAGCGCGCGCCAACCATCGATCAGTGCTTTTTGCTTGGGCACATAGGCCATTCCGTCGGATAGATTGGCCTCGCCCTGATACCAAATCACACCGCGCATCGCAAACGGGATCAATGCGTCGATCTGACCGTTGTAATAACCGCCCGCGGCTCCGCTGTTGTAAACGGTACCTGCAGGCATCCACGTTTCAATTTGCGAGCCGCCTTTGGCGCTCTGGATCAAGCCGATCGGCACATCAGCGCCTTCAGAGGATTCAAGTTCGTCCTGCAACTTGAGACCAAAGAAATACGCGACTGCGCTAAAAGCAGTCGCAGTACCGCTGCTGCCTGTGGTGCTCTCGGTCCACACGGTATTGATGTGTGCCACCGGGGTACCCTGACTCAGCAGCGGCACTTTGTAAAAGCGCAGCGTGGGATTGTTAGGCGTCGCCTCAACGGTGGCTTGGTGATCGGATTGATTATTCTGCCACGCCATATTAGACTGGCCGGAGCAGAGCCACACTTCGCCGACCAGCACGTTGTTGTAGGTCAGGACTGTGGTTCCCCCATTCAGCGAAGCAGTGACCGTCAAAACGCGCGAAGTGATCGACGCGACCATAGAATCTAGGCTCACCGTCCAGGTGCCGTCGCCGGCCGCGGTGGTGGTTTTGGTTTGCCCGTCAAATTCGACCGTAATGCCAGCACTCGCACTACTCGTGCCCCACACCGGTACCGCTTTCTCACGCTGCAAGATCATGTCATCCGAAAACATCGAAGACAGTTGCAAATCGATTGGCTGATAGCCGACCACCACGTTGGTGTAGCTTGCGACTGTGGTCAAGGAGTTCAAGTTAGCCGTCACCGTCAAGACCTGACCGGTGGAATTGGCCACCTCTGCATCGAGGCTCACGGACCAGCTGCCATCGCCCGCCGCGGTAGTGGTTTTGCTCTGCCCGCTAAATGCAACCGTAATGCCAGCGCCCGCGGTACTGGTGCCAGTCACCGTTGTCGCTTGGCTGGGCTCAATCAGCATGTCATTCGACAGCGCGTCGACTGTCAAGGTTGGCGGAAAAGCGCCGGCAGGAGCGCCGATGACGTCGATTTCCTGCAGCACTATCCTGTGTCCTGTCGCAGCAAGATCAGGATCTGCATAGGTGAAGCGCAAGGCATCTACAGAATTCGCCAAGTATCCCGCCGGAGAGGAACTCAAGTGAATGCGGCTGTAAGATGCCGTACTTGGTATATTTGTAAACTGACCAATTGAAACCCAATCCGCGCTGCCCACGATACTGTATTCCACCGTCATCACCTGATCGTGTTGAGCATTATTCCAGCCGGCAATCGAGTTGATTTCTGAGATATTGTAGCCATTTGTATTGGTGGTGACATCTAGGTTGAGTACGACTTCGGCTGGAAATTGGGCTGGCGTTTGATCATCACGAAACCAAGTCGCGTTATTGAGGTCTGTTGCCGTAACGCCATCATTTACATCTTCGGTCGCAGCTGTATCGCCCCCTTGATTGGCAGTAATTGTAGAGCTGGCATAGGTGGCTTGACTACTGTCCACGAGGTCGGCCGCGCTGGTAGCCGCTTGTACTGACGCCAGGTCGCTTTCGTAATTCGTGGCTTGAACTGCACCGCCGATCACGTCGATTTCCTGTAGCGCGAGGCGGGTATTGGCGGCCGGGTTTGCATAAGTAAAGCGTAGGGAGTCGACGCCGAACAACAAATTACCGTTTAAGTAATGAGTGAGGCTGATAGAGCTGTATTGACCTTGTGTGTCTGCAGCTTCGTTGCTATATGTACCCAGTGTGGTATAGCTGGCATCCCCGACCACACTGTACTCGACGGTCATCACTTGATCCGCTTGCGCACCGCCGGCATTGTAGCCGGCAATCGAGTTGATCGAAGTGATATTGTAGCCTGCGCTGTTGGTGGACACGTCGAGGTTCAGTACGATTTCGCCTGGAAATTGGGTTAGCGTGACATCATCACGAAACCAGGTCATACTGCCTAGATTACTCTCTGTTGCGCCGTCATTGAAGCCTCCTTCGGGAGTCCCGGGGCTTTGATTCGCACTCACCGTTGAACTCGCAAAGGTTGCTTGTCCCTGATTGGCGAGGTCGGTAGCGCTGGTGAACGCAGCAGCGCCGGTAACGTCAGCGTAAACTGCATTGGTTTGAACCGTGTTCGAAACGAAAATTGAAACAGTGGCCGGCGCACTGTCGGTCGTCCCGTCATTCACCGTGAACGTGAAACTGTCGGA
>DBBT01000060.1 GCA_002292345.1 Opitutia bacterium UBA977
GCCACCGCACAATACGAACGTGAAAACCTTAGCAACTGGAGCTTCGGCGACCTGCCCACAGAGATCGACCTCAGCGGCGACTCCGGTCTACCACTCAAAGCATTCCCCGCTTTGGTATTAGAAGGTGAACAAGTGCACCTACGCCTCCTAGCAGACGTCTCCGCTGCACTCCACGCCACACAAAAAGGCTGGCCGGCACTCGGTACAATTGTGATGGGCCGCGACATCGCTTGGCTGCGCAACGATCTAAAAGACCTCAAACAAATCGGCGCCCTACTCCTGCCACTTGGCGACTTCGACACTGTCAAAGCAAGTGCTTGGCACCACATTCAGAATCACCTCTTTCGCACAGGTGAATACTTACCGCTTAAAGAATCACGCTTTAAAAAAGTACTCGCACGCGCCGATGAAGAACGCCGCGGGATCGTACCCAAGCTCAAAGAGCAGCTCCGCGCCCTACTCGAAGCCCGCCAAGACATCTGCCTCTTACTTGAGCAGAAGAAGACCAGTACGGCGCTGGTCTATCCCGGCATGCGCGCACAGATGGAGCGTATCGCGCCCACCAACATCCTAGAGCACTACAACTTCACTGAACTGCCACACCTCACCCGTTTCCTAAAAGCGATGCGCCTGCGCGCCGAACGCGCCAAAGACAGCCTTCAGCGCGACATCGAAAAATCGGAACGGGTAGCACCCTACGAGGTCAGGCAAGCGAAGCTAGACAAATTAGCCAAATCCCCCGAGCAACAGAGCCAAGTCAAAGCCTACCACATGCTGCTCGAAGAATTCAAAGTCTCGGTCTATGCTCAGGAACTCGGCACCGCCCAAAAAGTCTCCGAAAAACGCCTCGATAAATTAGCCGACGAGCTCGAGCGAAGGCTGAAGTAGCCATTAAACCTGTAAATACCACGTCCCGCGCTCCACAACATTAGGTGTATCGTCCAATACTTATCTTATTCTAAGGCAGCCTAGAGCGGTCAAATACAGGGCAGGTGCAAAAAGTTAATATCGAAGCGGATCAATGGAATGCTTATCTCGAATGTCAGGGACACGGCCAACAAATCAGGAAGCTCTCCAGGAAAGTGCGACTCCGCTACCAGCGAGCACTGGCTTCAATGCAATCGGCTTCGACAGTTTCTACGGCGGCGACTCGAAGGGCTATACGTACTATCCAGTGGCTTAGCATCCGCTCCCCGACCTAACAATGAGTCTACACGATGTGGCCTCCGTCGTGAGACGGGGGAGCTCTAGCCAGCTCCCTCACCTCGGCACACCTCGCAGATGCACACCGACGCACCATCGACTTTCTTATAGCGGAAGTGCCGCTCGGGGTGAGTCTTATCCGTTGCGCCACATTCGCTGCAGGTATGAAATGCCGCGTTGTCGCGCTCGACTTTTTGCTTAGCAAACTGCGTGCGTCGCTTACGGCTCTCGACCGAATTGACCAAGTCATTGCGGAAGAACAGAAAAAAGTTAAGCAACGGCCCGAGAATCGCGATACGATCACCCCACGACGGCGCGCCCAAAAAAGAGAATGTAGTTAATCCGACCGCGAGCCAAGCGAGCCACTTCACCTTCACCGGCAGAATAAACATGATCAGAAATTCCACGTTCGGGTGGTTCACTGCGAAGGCAAGAAAGACACTCAGATAGAGAAAGTCCGGAAAGATGATAATGGTGGTCGCAGGTGAAATAAATTGCCCGACGAACGCGGCGAGAATCGTAAGGAGCACACCGCAGAGCAGATAGACATTAAACCGAAACGCGCCCCAGATCTGTTCGAGTGCCGAGCTCATCATCCAGAAAATGTACCAGAAAAATGCCAGAAACAGCGCGCTCATCGCGCCACCAGCAATATTGGGCGGCGAAATCAAAAATGAAAATAAGCGCCATAACTCCCCGTTGAGGACCGCCTTCGGAATCAGCGGAAGAGTCACAAACGAGATCCGCCCACTAATGACCAAGGCATACACCACCAGCTGCGCGACAATAACATACAGCACCACATTTGGCACCGCCCAATGCCCGAAGCGCTTTTCTAGCTTATCTAAGAAAGTCATACCTTATCTATCTGAGGCAGTGCGCATGAGCGCAAGCGAAAGACGCGAGATATCCATTAAGGCAACAGATAGATTGGTATACACAATTAGGCAGAGCATTTATAACCTCCGAATCCCTTTCGTTTGTCGAGAACAGCAATGACACAGGCGCTTTAAAATCAAGGTAGCCGAAGGCTTAACATGCAGTAGCCTAAAAGAAAAAATACAGGATCAGATGCAGCACGATGCAGGACGCAATAGCTGCGGCGAGATCGTCAACCACGCAACCAATGCCACCCGGGAGATTCTGCAATTTAGAAATCCCAAATGGTTTGGCGATATCAAAGATCCGAAACAGCACGAAGCCTGCGAGCAATACTGGCCAGCCACCATGCTCGGCAACAAGCCCTTGCGGTCCATTCATGCCAAGAAAGACCAGTGGCACAGCGATCCACTCATCGAGAATGATCATCCCCGGGTCACGCATTTGCAGACGACGCTCCGTAGTATCGCAAATTGCCACTGCGAAATAGGTCAGCAACAGCATATATAAGAGATAGCCCAGTGGCGTGGCATGGTGAAACAACACTGCATACAACCCAATGCCAGCTAAGCTACCGACCGTACCCGGGCCTTTTTTGACGTGGCCCAGAGGGCCAAGTGTTGCGAGGTTCACCACCAACGATGTGGGCAATATTTGTGACCATGGAAAATAGCGCTGTATATTATTCACCTGTTGTTTCGTCCTCCCCAATGAATACCGACCAATACTTGATCATATATTTTGTGCCCGAGGACACTGTCAGCACCGCTGCCACCACAAAGAAAGCGACGCCCGCCCAATGCAAAATTTCATCAAAAGATTGTCCCATGATCTCTGGAAACAAATGGGGTAAATCCTCACGAATCGCGATGGCTAGCAGCAATAGAATCGCCGATACGATTTGAAATACGGTTTTGTTCTTACCAGATTTCTCGGCGGCGAGAATGATACCCGAACTAGCGGCGACAAGGCGCAGACCTGTTATTAAGAACTCTCGGCTCAGAACCAGCAGCAGCAGAAAGAGCGACCAGAAACCGGGCAGTTCACCGAGCACCACCATCGCGATGAACAAGCCAACCATGAATATCTTGTCAGTCAGCGCATCCATTAACTTGCCAAAATTGGAAACGATTCCCTGTTTGCGGGCATAATAACCGTCCGCCCAGTCAGTAATTGCACCAATCACAAACAGCACAAAAGCGGCGGTACTGGCACCCGCCACTGGTAAATAAAGCAGCGCCACCACCGCAAAGATGATCGGAATACGAGAAAGCGTCAAAAGATTCGGAAGATTCACAACTCTAGGGTGGCGATTCCCATGGTTCTGGGCTACACAAAAATGCGGAGACTTATTGGCCTAGAGAATTTAGGTAATTATGCTGCCGCTACATTGCCTAAATACCGTTAAAAGTTGGACTTCTAGCGTAATATGGACTCAATCCGCCCTCTATCATGAAAATTGCAATTTATCCGGGCTCATTTGATCCGATCACAAATGGGCATCTCGATGTCATCAACCGCGGTCGACACATCTTTGATAAAGTGATCGTCGCGGTAGCACGTAATCCAAGCAAAGACCCGCTATTTACGTCCGAAGAACGCGTCGAACTAATTAAGGAGAATGTAAAAAATCGCCCCAACATTGAAGTGATCGCATTTGATGGCTTGATTGTCGACCTCGCAGAACAGCTTAATGCGGTCGCACTGATTCGTGGGTTACGCGCAGTGTCTGACTTTGAGCATGAGTTTCAAATGGCGCAAATGAACCGGCATTTAGATGATAATATCGAGACGATCTTCCTGATGCCCAACGAGCGCTATTTCTTTACCAGCTCCAACCTCGTCAAACAGGTATTTAAATTTACCGATCGCGAGAAACACTTGATACCGACCAACGTACATGCCGCTCTCTCGATGAAATTCGGGCATAATCAATAATATGGCAGCTGACGCAGCACTTTCTTCCGATCTCAAACCTGGGAAACATACGCTGGGAATTATTTTTCTGACACTGTTCCTCGATCTGGTCGGATTCTCAATCATCTTCCCACTGTTTCCAGCAATGTTGGACTACTACCTGCCTAATGGTGCAGGTGATGGCAGCTTGCTAGGGCAACTCATCGCTCCGCTTTCGGCTTGGGCTGAGCGCAGTGGCGCAGAGGATCCGCGCTTCATGACGGCGGTGCTGTTTGGTGGCATCCTCGGCTCACTCTACTCGATCTTACAATTTATTTGCGCACCGCTTTGGGGTGCTTACTCAGACCGAGTTGGCCGACGCAAAGTCCTATTAATTACGATCGCAGGCCTCGCACTAAGCTATGCCGCTTGGTTTTTTGCTGCATCGTTTTGGGTTTTAGTGCTGGCTCGCGTGCTCGGTGGCGCGATGGGAGGTAATCTCTCGGTGGCAACGGCAGCCGTGGCTGACTGCACCACACGCGAAAAGCGCTCCAGCGGACTGGCGATTATTGGCATCGCATTTGGCCTAGGCTTTATTGTCGGCCCTGGGATCGGCGGTTTGTTTGCCAAAATCAATCTACTGGAGATCGCCCCGTCGTTGGGGCAGTTCGGCGTCAATCCATTCTCCGTGCCTGCATTAGTGAGCTTCGCGCTGGCACTGACGAATCTGATTTGGGTTGCGCGTAGTTTTAAAGAAACCCTACCAACCGAGAAACGCGGCAAAGTGAACTCCGACCGCAAAAGTGTCCCGGTGTTTCGTATGTTCAAAAGCCGCTGCCCCGAAACGCGACGCACCAACCTAGTCTACCTACTCTACATGTTAGCCTTCAGCGGCATGGAATTCACCCTCACTTTTCTGGCGGTCGAGCGCTTCCAATTCTCCCCCGCACAAAATGGCGGCATGTTCGTCTTCATTGGCTTTGTACTGATCCTAGTGCAAGGCGGCATCGTCCGACGTCTCGCTGGGCCGGTTGGTGAAAAACGTCTAGCTGTGACAGGGATCGCTTGCGGCATTGCAGCCTTCCTAATCCTCGCGGTCGCTCTCAACTTAGGACTGTTCTTCGGTGCGCTCGCTTTGATGGCCTTCTCGATCGGGCTCGTCTCGCCGACCCTCAGCGCATTGGTCTCTCTTTATACAAAGGAGGAAGAGCAAGGGGCAGCGATCGGAGTATTTCGCTCCGCAGGTTCACTCGCGCGCGCGATCGGACCACTACTCGCAGCCTTCGCTTACTTTGCGTATGGCTCAAAAAGCGCCTACTTATTTGGCGCAGTCATCGTGATCCTACCGTTCATCCTTGCTTTAAAACTGCCTAAGCCAGTAAAGCACGATTAGTTGTCACCACTTGGCTACAATGTAATCACATTCTACTATTGTAATCATCCTGATCTGCTCAAATGTACTTACCTCCTAATGGGAGCCAGACCTGCCATTAGCTTTCCTTAATCTAAAAACCGAATAAGACAACATAACCGAATTAGACTATGCCAGTAGCAACACCAAAGCAATACGCAGCGATGCTCGACGCCGCTCAGAAGGGTAACTACGCTTACCCAGCTGTTAACGTCACATCGATCACTACGATCAATGCAGCGCTCAAAGCCTTCGCCGACGCAAAGTCGGACGGCATCATCCAAGTGTCTACAGGAGGCGGTCAATTCGCTTCTGGCCTTAACGTAGCGGATGCTGCCTTCGGCTCGATTGTTCTGGCTGAAGCGACACACTTGCTCGCTGAAAAATACGACGTGCTCGTCGGTCTGCACACGGATCACTGCCACCCTGAAAAAGTGGAAGGATTCCTCAAGCCATTGCTCGAAGCATCTCGCAAGCGCATCGCAGCAGGCAAGGGCCCGCTGTTTCAATCACATATGTTTGATGGTTCTGTTGTCGAACTGGACGAAAACCTTAAGATCTCTAAAGAGCTACTCAAGGAATGTGCGGAGCTCGACATTATCCTCGAAGTCGAAGCAGGTTGCGTCGGTGGTGAAGAAGACGGCCACGACACCTCCGGCCTTCCAGCTGAAAAGCTCTACACCACGCCTGAAGACATGGTCGAAGTTTACGAAGCACTTCAGCCACTTGGCCGCTTCCTGTTCGCTGCGACTTTCGGCAACGTGCACGGCGCTTACAAGCCAGGCTCTGTCCAGCTCAAGCCAACCATCCTCCGTGATGGCCAAAAAGCAGTGACTGACAAGCACGGCGATGCAGCACTCATGGATCTCGTGTTCCACGGTGGTTCTGGCTCCGAGCTTAGCGACATCCGCGAAACACTCGGCTATGGTGTCGTGAAGATGAACATCGACACTGACACACAGTATGCGTTCACACGTCCAGTCGTCACACACATCTGCGCAAACATCGAAGGTGTGCTCAAGATCGACGGCGAAGTTGGCAACAAAAAGACCTACGACCCGCGAGGCTACCTAAAGAAGGGCGAAGCCAGTATGGCAGCTCGTCTCGTGCAAGCAACCGAAGATCTTTGCTCCAACGGCAAGACCATCTTTGGCACTGTCTAAGACCAACGAAACAATCCTCTAACACAGGTTGGGCGTCTTTTTGCGTCCAACCTTTTTTGTGCATGCGTCTCTGGAGGAATGCGGTAGGAGATAAATAAACACGATAGCCACCACCTCTAAACCCAAGGAAGACCGCGGACTAAAACCCGCACGTTTCAAGCATTTGCGCTGATTAAGTTTAAACTAGGATCACATCAAACTACACTGGAACTTATTGCTTGCCCACTAATGATAAGCTAAGCTTAATCTGAGGGCAAAATATATAAAGTTTACTTAACGATAAATCTGACACATGCACACTACGAAGCGCTTCTTCGCTCCCCTCGAAACCAATCCCGCCGAGACACGCGCCACCGTCGCACCAACGACTGTCACCAAGCTTTGCGCACTCGGCCTCGAAGTCCTCATTCAAGCGGGTGCCGGCACACAGTCCGACTACAGCGACGCTGAATACGAAAAAGCCGGTGCCACAATCGTCCCCGATGCGGACACTGGCTACGCACAAGCCGACATCGTAGCCCGCGTGAGCAAGCCATCTTCCGAAGATCTGAATAAGATCAAGCCCGGCACATTGCACATTAGTTTCCTCGACCCGTTCAATGAAACGGCATTGATCGACGACCTCGCCAAACGCGACATCTCCGCCATTAGCATGGAGATGATCCCCCGCAGCACACTGGCACAAAAGATGGACGCACTTTCCTCACAAGCAAATTTGGCAGGCTATGCTGCAGTGACCATGGCAACAGATCGTATGACCAAGATTCTGCCAATGATGATGACACCTTCGGGCACCATCTCCCCTGCGCGCTTCTTCATCATCGGCGTCGGTGTTGCCGGCCTACAAGCCATCGCCACAGCCAAGCGCCTCGGCGCTCGCGTGGAAGCATTCGACACACGCCCTATTGTCGAAGAGCAGGTTAAATCGCTCGGCGCAAAATTTGTTAAAGTCGATCTCGGCGAAATGAGCGAAACCGACCAAGGCTACGCCAAAGAACTTACCCCCGAGCAACTCGACAAGCAGCGCCAAGAAATGGCCAAAGCCTGCGCCCGCGCCGACGTCGTCATCACTACCGCAAAACTGTTTGGCCGCAAAGCTCCACTCATCCTCAACAACGAGGTGCTTGATCAAATGCAATCAGGCAGTATACTCATTGACCTCGCAGTCGAATCCGGCGGCAACGTCGAAGGCTCCAAAGTCGGCGAAGAAGTCGTCACCACAAACGGCGTGCGCATCATCGGACCTGAAAATCTTGAAGGCTACTATCCGAAAGATGCCACACTAATGCTGGCCTCCAACTTCTACAATCTCATCGAGCATTTCTGGGATGCTGAAGCGAAGGACTTCCAGTACAAAGAAGACGACGAAATCCTCAACGGTTGCCTCATCACTAAGGGCGGCGCAATCGTCCACGAACGCTTTAAAGGTTAATCGTTGGTAGTTGTTTGTGCACGTTGTTCGAACTGAACGCAGCAAACCGCTAACAACCACTTTCAATCCACAACACTCCCCATGGAACTAATACTCTTACTCTTCATCTTCGTGCTCTCTGGCTTCCTCGGCTTTGAGCTGATCGCAAAAGTGCCCTCGCAACTGCACACGCCGTTGATGTCCGGCTCGAATGCGATCTCAGGGATAACCGTGGTCGGCGCAATTCTAGCTGTCAACACCAGCTCCGACATCCTGTCCGTCTGGCTTGGATTCGCTGCCATCGTACTCGCAACTATTAACGTAGTAGGCGGCTACATGGTCACCGATCGCATGCTCGGTATGTTTAAGAAGAAGAAATAGCGCGCAGCGAACATTCAACATCGAACGTCCAACTTTAAACATCGAATGGAAACTAAACTTCTCCTCATTAATCTCTCTTACATCGCTGCAGCGATTCTGTTCGTCTTCGGCATCAAGATGCTCGGTCGCGCCGACACCGCTCGCAAGGGCAACCAAATCTCTTCCATCGGTATGGCGCTCGCAATCATTGTAACGCTGCTCAGCCAAGGTCTCGATTATAAGCTCGTACTCAGCGGTATCGCCGTCGGCTCCGTAATCGGATTCATTGCCGCCAAGCGCGTGCAAATGACCGGCATGCCCGAACTGGTCGCCCTATTTAATGGCTTCGGCGGCCTCGCCTCACTGCTTGTCGGCTGGGCGGAGTTTCAACGCGCGTCCTACAAGACTCTAGCAGGGATCGACATTGCCAACATCGAGACCTTCACCGCAGTCGTCATCGTGCTGGCGATTTTGATCGGCGGCATCACTTTTACTGGTTCGCTCTACGCATGGGGCAAACTCTCCGGGAAGCTCGGTGGACGTGCCCTCACCTTCGGTGGACAAAAAGCATTCAATTCACTGCTCGCGCTCGGCATCATCGCCTGCGGCGCGATCTTCACGCTGGCTCCAACCGCAGAACTGGCTTACCCGATGCTCATCGCTGTGATCGTGCTCGCTTTACTACTCGGCATCTTCGCCATCATGCCAATCGGCGGCGGCGACATGCCAGTTGTTATTTCATTGCTCAACTCTTGCTCTGGTCTCGCGGCCTGTGCGGCGGGCTTTGTGATCGAGAACAACGTGCTGATCGTCGCAGGCTGCTTAGTCGGCGCGTCCGGCCTGATTTTGACTATTATCATGTGTAAAGCAATGAACCGCACTTTAGTGAATGTGCTGTTTTCTAGCTTTGGCGCCTCCACCCAAGTCACTGGCAGTGCGAGCACTGGCGAAATGAAACCAGTATCGGTTGAGGATGCTTACTACATTCTCGAAGCTGCTAAGAATGTGATCGTCATCCCTGGCTACGGTATGGCCGTCGCACAAGCCCAGCACGCAGTCAAAGAACTCGGCGAAGCACTC
The DNA here is from genome assembly GCA_002292345.1 of Opitutia bacterium UBA977. Lineage (GTDB taxonomy): Bacteria > Verrucomicrobiota > Verrucomicrobiia > Opitutales > Coraliomargaritaceae > Lentimonas. The sequence goes on from DBBT01000060.1 coordinate 9,404, forward strand.
GAATCCAACGACTGTGAAGTACGCTTTGCAATTCACCCAGTCGCGGGGCGTATGCCAGGCCACATGAACGTGCTACTCGCCGAAGCCGACGTACCGTATGAGCAACTCGTCGAAATGGACGATGTGAATCCTACAATTGAAATGGTCGACGTGGCCATTGTGATCGGCGCCAATGATGTGGTGAACCCAGCCGCGGCCGACGATCCAGCAAGCCCGATTTACGGCATGCCGATTATTAACGCGCACAAGGCAAAGACGACTTTCTGCCTCAAGCGCGGCAAAGGCGCTGGCTTTTCTGGCTTAGAAAATGCGTTATTTACTGCACCGAACAGCCGCATGATTTATGGCGACGCCAAAGCAACAGTCAGCGGCTTAGTCGCTCAGTTCAAGGACAGCTAACACCGCACTAGACGCGGAGTGACGACCTGCGGTCGAGTGAAAGTGATTAGTGTGAATAGGTAAAAATTAGAAGCGGCGTTCAGCCGCTTGGCTCAGCCATGAAAAAGCGGCTGTAAGCCGCTTCTACTGCGAACTGACACTCCTCACCCTCACTCCGCCTAAGGCGATCACTCTAAACCTAATTTAGCACGTCCGGCATCAGAAATCATATGCGGCGTCCATGGTGGATCCCATACGATATCGACTTGAGCACCAGACACATTCTTGAGCGCCTCGATGCGAGTCTTGGCATCATCCGCAATGACTGGGCCCATGCCACACCCCTGCGCGGTCAGTGTCATTTTCACACTGATTGCATGCTTACCGTCGGCATCAGCCGCAGCGACCTGCATATCATAGATGAGTCCAAGATCGACAATGTTGACCGGGATCTCTGGATCAAAACAGCTCTTCATCGCCTCCCAGACTTGCTCGTCACTAAAAGGCGCATCGCTCTGCTCGGCTTCGGCAGCCTCGGCGACGGCCTTAAGCTCCGCCTGTGCGGCCGTGCCTAGGGCATCCCAATCTTTACTCGAAAGACGAAACAGACCGGAATCTGTGCGGATCGTCACCGTGCCTCCAAGCGCCTGGGAAATCACTGCACGCGTACCAGTTGGCAGCACTTGTTCCTCCCCCGCAGGAATCACCGTGGCAGTTGTATCGCGAACTAGTGTCAATTCTTCGTTAAAATTCATAAACCCTACAACAGCCAGATTCCAACTCTTGTCAATAAACGTCACTCCAAGAACGCATACAGGATGTTTTTTCGTTTAACTCTTTGACTAAAAAACTTGGCAATCAGAACAAGTACTTCACGATCCAGTATTCTTATTCACAGTTCCTAAAGTTATTTTCATACCGATCTCCTCCACATGTATCAATCGTTTGCTCTGGTATTTCGCCAATTCTTTTTTGTATTACTCTGCGCACTGCCACTATCAAGTCAGGCAGCCCCCACAAAAGAAGCACCGCTCGATCTCAGCATCATCGAGCAAAGCGATACGCTGCGTCCCTATATGACGCCCCAGCAGCAGATGACATACGCCAACGCGTTGCAGATTATTAAGCAGGGCCAGTCTGACATTCGCAGTGGTGAAAACCTCCAAGCACAGAGGCCCACTACCCTGAACCCAAACAAAGATTTAAAACCCCTCCATGAACGCGGAGAGCTAATGGTCAAACAAGGACAAGCGAAAGTCCGCTTAGCTCAGCAGCAAATGATCGAGCTATTGACTGCAGTACAAGATCAGCAGATCAATAATCAAGCGGTCACAGCGGAGAAATATAGTTTCGAACTGATCGAACAAACGTATCAGATCGCGATTGAACAAGCCGCAATGCAAACACTCGAAAACTGCCGCAATGCCGGCTACACCAACATCTTCTACGATGGCCTGTACATTATAACAGAGCTACAAAGCAGCAAAGCCTTACCAGAAGTACACAATGCCACCTACGACACCTTCATCCAAGCAGACGGCACGCAATTCACTGTCAAAGTGCCTCTCAGCCTAAAACTAGTAAAAGACGAAACAACTGCAGAATATACCTTTCGATACGATAATGAGTCGGTCTTTGAAGGCGAAAAAGTCGCTTTACTCGCAATCGAAGTGATCGCACCAGGCAGTGGGTCGGAAGCCCTACTATCCGTGCGTGGACTTGACTTGAATACACAGCGACTAATCAGCAGTGTTTTGTTTTACATCGCTGATGCTAGTCAGGTGCTGTCACCGACTGCAGCAGCACCTATCATTGGTGTAGAGTCCACGACCGAAGCGTTAAATACTCCGACGGCGACTGCAGTCGTAACGCCCCCACGCACGGTCCCCGTAAGCGTCATAGTCAACGATTCAAATCAGTTAATCGAAAAGCTTTCAGGCCTGGCCAATCCCTATTTTTTTGAAACAGTCACCACAGGCAATTCGACGGCACAATCCGTACTAATCGCAGACCTGATCAAAGACACGCTCTTAAACAACTCAGCACTCTTACTCGTAGAAAGTGACTACATCCAACGCAGCTACTTAGGAACCGAAGCCCTCTCGAGTTCCGCCACTGCCACTTTGACGATCACGTCAAATGCAGATAACGATTATACAATGATTGCCGAAGCTCACGAAAACGACCGCTCACTAGAAATCGGTACAGTGACGCTGCACTTCTGAGGGCATGAACGCGGGCTTCACGAAGTGATTTCATCAAGTCTTATCAGGATGCACTAAATACGCTTGAAGAGTCGAACTAAGTACACATCAAGCTTTTCATATGCCTAAAGTAATTATTATCGGTGCCGGTGGAGTAGGTAATGTCGTCGCACACAAATGCGCCCAGCTACCTAAAATTTTCAAAGAGATTGTACTCGCCTCTCGAACAGTCTCAAAATGCGACGCAATAGCCAAAGACGTTGAAGCCAAACAAGGACGCACCATACGCACCGCAGCGATTAATGCTGACGATGTGGTGGCGACGACTGCATTTCTCAAAGAAGAAAAGCCACAACTCTTGATCAACGTCGCGCTGCCCTACCAAGACTTGCCACTGATGGATGCCTGCCTCGCCGCGGGCATCGACTACCTTGACACGGCCAACTACGAGCCACTCGACGAAGCGAAATTTGAATACAAATGGCAATGGGACTATCAGGATCGCTTCAAAGAAGCTGGCCTAACAGCTCTACTCGGCTCCGGCTTTGATCCAGGTGTGACCAACATGTTTTGCGCCTACGCGCAGAAGCATCTATTCGACGAGATCGAGACGATTGATATCCTCGATGCCAACGCGGGCGACCACGGCCACCACTTCGCGACCAACTTCAACCCGGAGATCAACATCCGCGAAATTACAGCGAATGGTCGCTACTGGGAAGAAGGCGAATGGAAAGAAGTTGAAGCAATGAGCGTGCATCAAGTTTATGACTTCCCAGTCGTCGGAAAACAGGACGCCTACCTGCTCTATCACGAAGAACTCGAATCACTGTCCCAAAATATTAAAGGTCTCAAGCGTATCCGTTTTTGGATGACCTTCTCACAGAAGTATCTCACTCACTTGCGCGTGTTAGAAAATGTCGGCATGACCTCGATCGAACCGATTGAGGTGAATGGCGTAAAAATCGCGCCGATCGAATTTCTCAGTAAAGTTCTACCCGACCCAAGTAGCCTCGGCCCTCGCACGAAGGGTAAGACCTGCATTGGGTGTGACATCGTCGGCATCAAGGACGGCCACAAGAAGCGCATCTTTATCTACAATTCCTGCGACCACCAAGAGTGCTACCAGGAAGTCTCCAGCCAAGCAATCAGCTACACCACCGGCGTGCCTGCGATGATTGGCGCCCAGATGATCCTACGCGGCCTATGGAACGAACCCGGCGTCTGGAACATGGAGCAGAACGATCCCGATCCATTTATGGAAGAGCTTAACAAGCGCGGCTTGCCGTGGCAAGTGATTGACCTACCATTGGAAGGATAGACTCAAGTGTTAATTCTCGAGACTACTTCTGTGTCCCGATCACTTTTCTTTCGCATTTTCGATTATGTCCAAGAGCGGCTTTTTCTCAGCCGCCTCAAGATCAGCTTCTGTCACGGCATCATATGCAGCATTAAGATCGACTTTGATCCACTCTCGTAGGCTTTCGTTCAAAGTATTTTTGCGCTTTTTTTCGTCACTGACGGTCGATGCCCAAATGAAACCTGCCTCCGGATCGGTCTTCGAAATACTCCTCACCAAAGTTTCCACCGAACTATCGCGCTTCGGCCCTTTATCTAGCGTAGATATCCATTCAGAAGCCGCCATCGGGTCGTGCTGCACATAGTTACGAGCCACTGAACCATACAAATTGGCGCCCTCATTCTCATCAACACCCTCCGGAAGTTGATCAAGCCAAGTAACTGCTTCAGCTGGATCTTGCCGCGACCACTCATGAAAACCGTCTCTTAGGAAGTTCTGTTGCTTATGTTCAACAACTGAGGTCTCCAAATAAGCCAAGGCTGCGTTTGGATCAGCCTGCATCCAATTCTTATACACACTTTGAAGAGCTCGCTCGCGCGCATTCTCATCACTCAACGAATCCGCCCAAAGCAACGCGCCCTCTTGATCATACTTCGACCAGTCGCTCACAATTCCCGAAGCCAGCTTACGCTGAATTTCGGGATCCTCCGAACTCGCCACTAAAGAGCGGATACCATCAGATCCATCGCGCGTGAGTCTCCAGCTCATACCCTGAAGAACACGATCTTTCTCGTCCACATCGCCCATGCTCTGAGCAAAGTTAATTGCTGCCACTGGATCACGCTCCGCCAATTGTCGCGCATAATTCTTCAGCGCATTCATCCGCGCATTCCCAGCAGGTAGATTCAAAACAAAAGCCTCTGCCCGAGCAGGGTCGGCCTGCACCAGCGAACGAATCACATCACCCACTTTAGCATCATAAGACTGCCCCTTTGCAACCTCGCCCACCCAATCATACACCTCAAGTATTTCATCAAAATCTTTCTGCCACCCCAAATTGCCCAGCGATATATTTTCAATAACTTCTTGACGCTCCATCGGATCGGTCTTCGAAGCGATGAATTCTTTGGCGGCATCAAAATCCCTATTTAATAAATTTCGGTAAACCTCTTTCCTCGAATTGTATATTGTGCCATTCATCGGCAGCGAATCAAGCCATCCCAGCGCTGCAATCGAGTCTTCTTGTATCCAATTTTGCAATGCGCCCGACAACGCCTTAACTTTCTCAGGCCCATCCGGAAGATTCAAAGCCGACTCTCGCGCCGCCTCCGGTTCAGTATTCGCCCAGCTTTCATAAATATTACCCATCAACCAATCTGCCCGATGTCCCATCGCACTCATCTCAGTTGCCATTTCGATAGCCCCCTGTGGGTTAGTATTCGCCACGATTCGAATGACACTCTGCATCGCACTTAGCTGAGTGCGGGGATTCGCTAATTGTAAAACCGAGGCATATGCTGCCGTCGGATCTTCCTTCGCCCACACACTATAAAACAAATTGCGCAAGCTCCGCTGCTGGTCATCCGGCTGCGATTCGAGATAAGCCAACATCCCTAGAGAATCTGTCGCAACCCACTTCGTCGCCAAAATCAGCTGTGCAGTCCAACGTAAGCTACCTTGATACTTCTGGATCGCTGTCATCAAAGTGCCAAAGTCCTCTGATGAGCTATCCCTCATCCGATCCAGTAAAACACTTAATTGCTCCAAGGGCTCCATCTCTACCAAAGCAGTAAGCCATTCCGGAGTGTCGCCCGTCGCATCTGCCACAGTTTGCTCCGCCACGGTCAGGTCTTCCGCCTCTGGAACATTCGTCTCAGACTTACTAGACGCCACCGCAGAGCTCTCTACGTTACCAGACGCCCGCGTCGCTTGCGAAGTACCCTCTCTATTGCTGGCAGCAGGCCTCGCAATAAACCATCCACCAATCAAACCAACCAAGAGGGCTAGAATTGGAATAAAAAACTTCATAACGTCACGTAAAAAAGAACAAAAACAGATCGCAAGTGTTGGTTTGTGAAGACGCAGCAGCGATTCGCTCCTTACAAAAACAAAAAAGAACGAGGCACATTATAGTAACCTCGGCATTTTTGTTTAGAATTGTTCGAGCGTTTAAATAATCATGCCCGCCGCGACAGTGGCGTTGGTTAATTCATCAATCAGCACGAAGCTGCCGGTGATACGGTTGGACTTGTAGCTGTCGGCAATCAGCGGAGCAGATGTGCGAACTTTGATACGACCGATATCATTCAGGCTGAAGGTCAAATCGTCTTCGACCTTATGCAGCGTGTTAATATTTACCTTGTAGCAGACCTCAGTCACAATCGCTTTCACTTCCTTCGTCGTATGACGCAGGATGAATTTACCACTGCCTGAAAGCTTTTTGCCAGAATCAAACCAGCAGATCATCGCATCAATATCTTGAGTCGGCTCTGGCTGATTATTCGCTTTAACGAGCATATCGCCGCGAGATATATCGATCTCATCTTCGAGTGTGATCGTTGCAGACATTGGCGCGAAGACTTCCGCTTGAGGGCCGTCCATCGATTCGATTGCTTTAATCTTCGAAGTGAAGCCTGAAGGTAGCACAGTGACATCGTCGCCAGGCTTAAACACACCACCAGCCACACGACCTGCGAAACCGCGGAAGTCATGATACTTATCGGAATGCGGCCTAATAACCCACTGCACGGGGAAGCGTGCTTCGACATGATTCTCATCGGCACCGATATAAACAGTTTCCAGATGGTAAAGCAGCGTCGGGCCTTGATACCACGGCATGTTCTCTGACTTATCGACGATGTTATCACCGATAAGCGCACTCGCGGGAATGAAAGTCACCTCGACAATGTTATCCAAGCGCGATGCAAACTGCTTAAAGTCGGCAACGATCTTATTGAAGACATTTTCATCCCAATCGACCAAGTCCATCTTGTTCACACACACAACGACGTGTTGAATGCGAAGCAAGTTGGCAATAAATGAGTGACGGCAAGTCTGCTCGATCACACCCTTGCGGGCATCAATCAACACGATCGCTAGATTCGCAGTGGACGCACCTGTCACCATGTTACGGGTGTACTGAATGTGCCCTGGAGTATCGGCAATGATGAACTTTCGCTTTGGTGTGGCAAAATAGCGGTAGGCCACGTCAATCGTGATGCCCTGCTCGCGCTCCGCACGCAGACCATCGGTCAGCAGTGCTAGGTTTACATTTTCGTCGCCACGCGCCTTGGAGCTTTCCTCCATGGCCTCCATCTGGTCTTCGAAAATTGCCTTACTATCGTAAAGTAAGCGGCCTATCAATGTGCTTTTACCGTCGTCAACTGAACCAGCAGTAGTAAACCGCAGTAAGTCCATATCGAGGTATCCTGAATTATTATCTTCGCTCATGTTATTAAAAAGTTGTTAGGTGTTCTGTTTTCAGTTTCCGGTTAAAATCAGCTATTAACTCAGAACCGGGAAACGATTAACTGGTAAGCTGGGTTTAAAAGTAGCCTTGCTTCTTACGGTCTTCCATTGCGGTTTCAGAACGTTTGTCATCGGCACGTGTGCCACGCTCGGTTTGACGAGCCGCAGCGACCTCGTCGATGATATCGTCGAGGTTATCGGCAGTCGAGAGGCATGCACCTGTGCAGGTCGCGTCACCAATCGTGCGGAAACGAACGACCATCTTCTCAACTTTTTCACCCGGGAGCAGTTCGATAAAATCACATACGCCCATGATCACACCATCACGCACGAAGCAATCACGCTCGTGTGAAAAGTAGAGATGTGGTAGTTCAATATTCTCGGCCTTGATGTATTGCCAGATGTCCATCTCCGTCCAGTTACTGAGCGGAAAGACACGAAATTGTTCACCGTGGCCCTTGCGTCCATTGAAGATATTCCACAGCTCGGGGCGTTGATTTTTCGGATCCCATTGACCGAAGGCATCACGATGCGAGAAAAAGCGCTCTTTCGCGCGGGCTTTTTCTTCGTCGCGACGACCACCACCAAGCGCGGCGTCAAACTTGTTTTTTTCAATGCCTTCGAGCAGCGCGACGGTCTGTAATCCATTACGGCTGGCACGTGGCCCTTTTTCTTCCACGACCTTGCCCTCATCAATCGATTCCTGAACCGAAGCGACGATTAATTCCGCCCCGAGCGCGGCGACATACTTGTCGCGAAACGCCATTGTCTCTGGAAAGTTATGGCCCGTATCGACGTGCATCAACTGAAACGGCAGCTTGGCAGGCCAGAAAGCCTTCTTCGCGAGGTGCGCCATAACAATGGAGTCTTTGCCACCGGAAAAGAGCAGGACTGGTTTCTCAAACTGTGCAGCAGTCTCGCGAAGAATATAAATTGCTTCGGACTCGAGCTGTTTGAGGTGCGTGATTGTGTAATCGTTATGCATCGTTCTATTTTGGAATTTATAAGAAAAATTAGGATTTAGACCTCAGTGGTCTGTTCGATGAGCGGCATAATCCGCTCGAGAAGTTCGTCAATCGACTCTTGCTCGGTTTGAGAGTCGGTGGAGATTACCCAGTCGTTATCGGATGCGATGGGTTCTTCGAAAGTGGAGTCTTTGCCAGTAAAGTGCTTCACCCTACCCGCTGCGGCTTTGGCATACAGCCCTTTGACATCGCGTTCCGCGCAGGTCTCGAAAGACGCTTGCACAAACACAGGTGTAAAATCATCCGCACCAACGATCTCGCCCGCCGCCGCACGCAGATCGCGTTTCGGCGTGATAAACGAGGTAAATACCACCATTCCGGCATCGAGAAAAAGACGTGCCACTTCGGAAATTCGGCGGATGTTCTCCTGCCGATCTTGATCAGAAAACCCAAGATCAGCGTTCAAGCCACTGCGAATGTTATCGCCATCCAAGATTTTGGTCAAAATACCGCGCTCAGTCAGCTTGCGCTCAACGGCATTGGCCAGCGTGCTCTTACCGGACCCCGAAAGACCATAAAACCAAAAAACATGCCCGCGCTGACGCAATTGCGCCTCCTTGGCGTCGCGGCCCAGCATGCGGTGAAATTCAGTGTGGATATTGTCAGGATTGCTCATGGAAATGAAGGCTCAACTTAAGGCAGCATTCTCAAAAAAGTACATGGGTTATTCTTATTATTAGTTCTTAAGTCAAGAACTAATAATAAGAATACGCCGCGATAATACCTTAGTTAGCTTTTAGCCTACGAAGGCGGTGGCGATTTCAACTGCCGCGCACTGTGCCGCCAGCTCGATGCAAGTCTGCCAGCTCCTTCCGCTATCGCAACTTTCGCTCCTCCCTCGAGCAAGGAAATCCGCAGGGACTTCTCCAACCTCGGCTGATCGATCAATTTCTGATATAAATCGAGCGCCAACCGGCCGTCTCCGTGCTGATTTAAAAAATCTGCGATCTGTTTGACCAGCACGACTTCATCGCTCGAGAATACGGTAAGATAGCGGGTCACCTTTAAAGCTTCGACCGCTTTCTTAGGCTCATTTTCAGCCGCATACAATTTTGCGAGCTCATACGCCAAAGCTAGAGATGGTTGTCGTACGAACTGCGTTCGGGCAAATGCCAGAGCCTCATCGGCCTGCCCCTCGGCTTGTAGACGATTGATCTGTCGCAAGCAGAGATACGCGCTCAATGGATTATCCATCGACCATTTTAACTGCGCATCTAGCCCTACTTTGAAAGGTCGATAAAGTGGATCTCCGATGGCCACCCCCTGCCAACTTAAGGCCGGGTTGCTAAACATGGCCGCCTCGCCGAAGGTATGGCCGTCGAGCAGTGCTCCTAGCAATAAATGTGGGTGGTGCGTGTAATCTAAATAAGGCTCGTACACATTACCGACCGTCGCGCAGTAGCCTTGATTTACAAAAGCCCCCAACCAGCCTGTACTCGTCGAGCGAACGGTCGTGGCCGAAAAGCTATGCAAGTGAAACCCAATCGCACCCGGCGGAACCGACCACTTAGGCTCGCGCCAGGCGCCATAGGCATTTTGTCGATACCAACCCATGTAAATCGCGGGTGCATCGTAACGATCTCTGCCATCCATTGGTCGCATAGTCTTCTCAAAATCAGTATCGAAATATGCCGCCACTGCTAGATCGCCCGCCGCGTTCATCCACTCGTCCCCTTTCGCGTGCGGCCCACCAATATCAAAATACGCTCGTCCCAGCAGACCCTCGGCTTCGGCTTGTATACTACGGGCTATCAACTTTTTAACGACTTTAACGCTTGGCCCGTCTAATCGACTGACTCGAATCACTCGCTTCGCGTCCACACTCGTGGCTGTCATATTTGAGAATAACGGATTCGGCACAAAAGCATCCATCGATAAATTTGCTGGCGCTGCCATCAAGGGAAGCTCCCCGTCGACGGAGCCATTATTCACCTTCAATTGCTTTGGAAACTGCTCTAATCCAGCGCCTAGCAGCGTCGGATCATTAGCAATACGCAGCGGCACCCCACGTGTGGTCACCAAATAACTAATGTGATGTGTCGCCACCGAGACGCGCTCACGCCCAATGGCATCGCGACCGTTGGCTTTGACCGCATTCATCCAATCCTTCTCAATCAAGGCATTGAGCAGCGGATTATAAATAGTATCCACAAACTCTCGCACGGTGACCGTCTCCTTGTTCGGCATCTTTAGCGCGATAATATTATCATCCGGAATCCCTCGTTGCTCGGTATAATATTTAGCGATCTCAGCCGAACCACTGTCGTTCGCATTAACGACCACCACCACATGCGCGGCCTCACCAGCGGCTTGGCCAGCGGCCTGGCCAACAATGCAAGTCGCCAGCAAGCTGTTTAGGCCAACAATACTCAGAAAGAATTGATTCACAAACATCGATTATTGGATACGTTGAAGTCGTTTTCGATAGGCGACTATACCATCAAATAAACTTTGCGCAATTTTTTGGCGAAATGCTGGCGAACGTAATTTCTTGGCAGTTTCGGCATGCGAAACAAAGCCCAATTCAGTTAGCACACCGGGACACTCGAGGTCTTTGAGCACCGACCAGCGCGCGCGCTTTATACCACGATCCGGACCGCCTAGGCCCTGCACTAAGGCACGCTCGAGATGATAAGTAATCAGGGTATTCCAAGGGTCATGTTCATTCCCAAGATAGCGCTTGGCGTCCTTACTTGTCGGCCGCGGATACTTCGACGAAGCCTGATACTGCGGAGTCAGCGCATAGGACTCAAAGCCAGATGCCGATGTCGAACCAGCGGCATTAAAATGTAAGCTGACAAATAAATCAGCCTTGGCACGGTTCGCCACTTTTGGGCGCTGTGCCAAAGAAATATACACGTCGCGATCACGCGTCATCAGGACTTCAAACCCAGATCGTTCTAGCAGAGCCTTTAATCGCCGAGCCACATCCAGCGTCAGGTCCTTTTCCAGCAAACCATAGGCATTATTACGCGCCCCACTGTCCTTCCCCCCGTGACCTGCATCAATTACCACCCGTCGAACCCCTGGGCGCTTTTTAAACACCTGCGGCGTCAAAATTGGCTGGAGCACATGTCGGTAGTCTGCCGTCGCGATAAAAAGCTGGCCCTTCGACTCGACCGTCGGAAATCCCAAATATATCGGCAACCGATTGAGGTATAAGACGCGACCGCTTTTACCGATATCAACCGTGGTCCATTGGCTACGTAGGCGATATGTTTTATAGCCCTGCAACCAATACGCTTGCATGCCGAAGCTCTTTCCCACCGTCGCAAGATCAATATACGACTTACCCTCGATCTGAATCTGCCGAGCCGACAAGGCACTAGGCATAAAAAAGCTTAGCACCACAAGCAGTGCTAAGTTTTGAAAAATAATAGAATTCGCCAGTCGGCTAGCCTTAACTGAAAGGACGCCGCACCACATAAGAATTAGGATTCAGCTGTTTCTTCGCCTGTGTCTTCGACTGCTTCTTCGTCGTGCTCCTCAATCTCGCTATCATCGCGATCATCATATTCATGATCCGGAGCGTTAAACTTCAACACACGCTTGCCTTCTGGCAATGGCGACAAAATGAGTGCCACCTGGCGCCCGACTAAACGTGGCTCAGAATCTGCCGTGGCGATGCCAGACAATTCGTCTTTAGCAAGGTTTACTCGCACAAATCCTAGATCACGGTGTTCGTTTTCACGCCCCCGAAACTGGAGAGTGAGCTTTACCTTATGACCGTGATTAAGGAAACCCTCTGCACGACGCAGCTTCGTCTCGAAATCATGATCACCAATGCGCACACGGAATTTAATTTCCTTCAGCTTGGTTGCCTGCTGCTTACTTTCTTTCTGCTTCTTACTTTCCTCGTAGAGGAATTTACCAAAGTCTAAAATACGACAAACTGGAGGACGTGCTGCCGGAGAAATCTCAATCAATTCGAGTCCTACCTTTTGAGCGAGCTCTAGCGCTTTTCGAGGTGGCATAACGCCTAGGTTGGTGCCCTCGGGGCCGATCACGCGCACTTCTGTCGCGCGAATACGATCATTTCTCCTTAGACCTTTAGGTCCACGATTACGGTTCTGGAAGCGTCCGCGATTATTCGGGTATTTTGGCATTAATTGATGTGTAGATGAACGACTTGTATCGGAACTCGATCAGATAGCCTTTGCGAAAGTGGGAACAACTCGGTGCTGCTCCAAAAATCACTTTATATCGTCAAAGGTTTAGGTATTGATAACCATACAAGAAATCGAAGGTTGCATGGAACAAACTAGCATTTCAACACTTTTCGCTGGTTCGATCGATCATTAGATAGCCGCGAGCCACTTAAATACTAAAGCTCTCGCCACAGCTACAGCTCGACTTCGCATTCGGATTGCTGAATTTAAATCCACCGCCGACCATTTTATCAGAAAAATCCAAATGCGTGCCACGCAAGTAAAGCGCACTCTTGGTATCGACTAACACTTGCGCCCCAGACGAACGCACGAGGATATCACCTCGCTTAGTGTCGCTCACAAACTTTATTTTGTAACTCAAGCCATTGCAGCCTCCACCGGTAATTTTGATACGCAGATACTCACCTTTCTGCTCACGCGCGACCAATGACTGCAGCTTCACCCCAGCCGGCGCGGTCACCAAGACCAGCTTCTCATTACCTTCACGAACGCCCTCAGGGAGCGTGTTTGTCGTATCAACACTCATATCTCTTAAATTATGCTAGAAACTAGCAAGGGCCAACCAACAAACCACAATCAGCTCGCAGTCAACTGCCGAGCGACAGAAAGTGCCGCAGCAAAACTACCCGAATCAGCCATACTCTGACCTGCAATCTCAAAAGCAGTGCCATGATCCGGACTCGTGCGCACATAGGGCAAGCCCAGCGTCACATTCACCGCCGTATCAAACTCCAATGTCTTGACTGCTGCCAGCCCCTGATCGTGATAAGCAGCAACCACCACGTCAAAGTCTCCGCGACGCTGACGAAAAAACACCGTATCGCCTGGTAAACATGGTGACAGCCCTGGCATTTCAGCGCGCAAGCGATTCAAAGTCGGATCGAGTACATCGCGCTCCTCAACACCTAAAATGCCACCTTCACCTGCATGTGGATTTAAACCACATACACCGATTCGAGGCATTTCGATACCAAAAGACAGAGCCAACGCATGCGCACGCCGCACTGCCAACTCTAGGCAATCCGCCGTCAACGCATCTGACACCTCGCTTAATGGAATATGCCAAGTCGCCAATACTACGCGCAATTCATTGCCGACAAATCCCATACTTGGCTCACCGCCCCAGGCCTCTGCAAAAAACTCCGTCTGCCCGGGCTGCTTAAAGCCAACCTGTTGCAGCCAATGTTTACTCACCGGTCCAGACACCACACCACGAAAACGACCATCGACACAGCCCTGGGCCGCTACCTGCAACGCAGCTAATGAGACCTCGGCTGCCGCCCGCGACGGCTGCCCAAGCACGGCCTGAAAATCAACTGGCCCGACCGCCTCAAAAGCGCAATCGAGCTCCGTCGCTAAGGGCTGAGCCCAAGCGACTGGCCCAATTAAAATACAATCTTGGCCGCGGGCCGAGTCACCGCGAAGCGCGGCAGCAATTACCTCAGGACCAATTCCGGCAGGATCACCACAGGTAATTGCCAACGGCAAAATCGACTTTAAATTATTCATAATTCATCCGCTGCTAGCTATTTATTTCTCGCCTCATTCGAGGACTGCACGAAGCCACGCTTACCATCCTCAAAAAACGCCAAGAAGCGTGCCCCTGCCGCAGTGATGCCAAACTCATGCTCACTCACTGCCTCAGTTGCCTTTTTCTTCAAATTGCCACCGCCGAAATAAACCGCACGGTAGCATTCTTTGAGTTCCGCAATATCCCGCCGCTCAAAACCACCGCGACGCAAGCCCACCATGTTCAAGCCATGAGCCGTATTACGCTCAGCTGCCATCACATAAGGCGGCACATCCGCTGTGATCGTTGCATTCCCGCCGATCATCGCATACGTGCCAATTCGGCAGAACTGATGAATGGCCACACCGCCACCGATAAAAACATTCGCTTCGATCGTCACATGCCCGGCTAGCATCACATTATTAGCGATCACCACATCCTTACCCACCCTACAGTCGTGAGCGATATGCGCCTGAGCCATAAAAAAACAACCATCCCCTACCACGGTATCCGAACCTTCAATCGAGCCACGATTCACGGTGCACCCTTCCCGAATCACCACATTATTACCGATCAGCACGCCACTCTTCGTTTTAGGATCAAAGTTCAGCGACTGAGGATCACCACCGATCACCGCAAACGAATCGACGGTGACGGCATCACCGATAACAGAGCTACCACGCAGAATGGCATGAGCCGCGATTGAACAATTCTCACCAAGCACAGCACCTGCCTCGATCACAGCATAAGGACCAACAACAGAACCTGCACCAATCACGGCAGTTTCAGAAACGAGAGCAGTAGGATGGATCGACATACGCGTAACCTTTCCCGCCTTTTTGAATTACTCAAGCGAGTAAGTTGATCGTTGCGCGTTGAAATTCCTCCACTCCCGTCATCTCACTTGTTCTCAAAAAAGTCCTAATCCTAATTCTAATCACCACAGCACAGTTCAGTTCAGCGCTCCGAAAGGTCGACTAGGAGTCAAGTTGTGAGCATGATTAAGAATGGGAGAACCCTCAACCCTCAGCTCTCCCACCTCAGCCCTCTAAAATAAACGCATCTGTGGAGCCTGCACCATATCATAGATCTTAAGCACGCGTACTAGTTGCAGAAGCTCTGACTTCTGATAACTATGGTTCACTTCCACGTGCCGCAGTAAATCTTCTAGAATCGTACTAAAAGCGATCACCCCATCCACACCAGCTGCCTTAAATAGCTCGATGCATTCGCTGCGCTGTGGCTCCGCAGTCGGCAAGCCGGGCAGCACCAAAACCTTGCGGTACGCCGCCACATTTTCAAGTACCCCGTCCTCAACTTGGAACAATACATCCGTTTGGCTCAGCACACCTTTCTTTAGGAATTCTAACAAACGGGCAGGGCTTTTTAAAATCGCCGGCGTCACTCGAGTCTGTTGCCAGCTATGCACCACCACGATTGCCTGCCGGATCGCAACCATGTCCGAAGAGAATAATTGAAAGTTCGGCTCTGGTGCATCCGATGGTGCCGATGGATTAAAGACCAACAAATCCACCGACTCCTCCGTAGCTTTTCTTCGCGAATGCACACTGTGCTTACGCAACTGACGGGCAAAAAAACCGTTCAATTCGAAATACTCGCGGACAATATTTTCATCAAAAATCGCCATGGCACGAAACTCTTACATAAAGAGGCAGCTCTCGTCAATGCCGAGAAATAGGCGCTCCGCCATCGCAGTCATTATTTGTAGCGAGCTGAGCGAGTCGGCAGGTATAACCCATCTAATTACCTAAAACTCAAACCGTCCTCCGAGGGTAAAATTTCGCCCTGGCAAGGGAGCCTCATCCTTGAGAAAAGAGCTGTGATGACGAATGACTTCATTCAGCAAATTTTCCCCTCGTAGAAAAAAAACGACCGCAGATGAGTCGCTCAGTTCAAAGCGATATCTCAGATCGGCGTTCAGCTGAGTATAGCCGTCAGTGTCGGTCTGATCTGGGGCCACATTCGTTTGCTCAAATGCATAACGCAGCTCCAAACCAGACTCCCAATTGCGATGTGTCAGGCCGAGTCGGGATCCGATGCGTACAGGCGGAATCCGGGGAAGATCATCGCCCGAGTCCTTATTGCGAGCCTTCACAGCATCACTCATAAAGCTAAGGAGCACAGTGCTATCTACAGATTTAAACAGTTCGTAATCAAGCTGCGCCTCAAACCCATAAAATTCAGCATCAATGGTCTCGAACTGATACGTGTCCAACCCATCAGTCTTAAAGCCTTGAGCCTCAGCAAAAATATAATCCTCGTAGTAGGTGTAAAAGGTAGAGAACTCCGCCTGCCAACGCGTATGCGTCGAACGATAAGTCAGATCAATTCCATAGGCCGTTTCCTTTTCCAAATCAGCATCACCGATTTCGTATTGGCTGGTAGCCAGATGGGGACCATCGGCATACAACTCGGTCGAGTTGGGATGACGCTGAGAAAGCTGCAAAACGAGTGACAACGTGTCCTTCGGGTTAATCTGCCAAGTGACTCCAGTTGCGGCACTCAACGCCAGTTCATCGTAGTCGCTGTCATTGCCGTTAGCGGACACATCACTGCGCTCGACCCGCCCACCTAACTCATAGTGCAGCACATCTCCATGAATATGTTCGCTGAAAAACAAAGCCTGACTCTTGGTTTCAGTGGGAGGCGTGAATGCTTCCTCTCCAAGTGCTGAAAAATCGGTATCGGACAGTTGGATACCAATAACCCCCTCATCGATCACCCACAAAGGCGCGTGCGCGGCCTCAGTGCGAAACTCCCAACCGTCACGCTCAAATACAGTTCCATTTTCAGCACCTTCCAACTCACTGTGCTTGTAATTAGTATAGCCAAGCCGCACGCGTAACGCATCAATTAATTCAGAAGGATCAACCAATTCCATCTCCAAATCATAACGCTTTCGCTCTAAGTCGATTGATATGCTCTCCTCTTCCCCTGGCACGCCATAGGTGGACTCAAAGTTAGAAAAAGAGAAGCCAATACGGCTGTCATCATTAAAGAACCAGCTAACACCAAATGAGTAGATTTCAGTTTCAACAAAACTGCTTTCCAAAGTATCGCCGCTCGCGTCATCGGCGCGCGCATCCTTCGGTATTTCGTAGTTGTCAGCATCGCGATTGAGGCCAGTTACAGTCAGCGCCCAATCCTCTTGGCCAACGGTAGCATACCCCAAATAGGTCTCCCCATTAGAGCCAGTATCATAGCGTGATTCGAAGGCCCCCTCGTAGCCAGTCTCCCCCACCCGTCGACGTGGCATTTCCTTGCCAATGGCATTAACAGCACCACCAATCGCAGAGCCTCCATACAACAAAGTCGACGGGCCGCGAAGCACTTCGATCCGCTCGACCAGCAATGGCTCAGTTGCCACACCATGGTCAGGGCTAGTGTCCGAGGCATCGAGCGCTTCGATACCAGAATCAAGGATACGCACGCGCGGCCCATCAAAGCCACGTAGCACAGGGCGACTCGCACCTGCGCCAAAAGACGAAGTGCTCACACCAGGGTGCCAATCAAGCGCCGCGCCGAGGCTGCTACCGCTCTTGCGAGTAAGTTCTTTAGCATCCACCACGTCCACGGGAGCAGCATAGTCAAATATCGAGCGTAAGCCCGGGCCAGCGGAGACGATAAAGTCCTCCAGTTGATAAATCGTCTCGTCGGACGATTCTGCGTGAGTGATTTGGGCAAAGCCCAGCGCGGTGCACAGGATGGCACCGCTCGATAAAAATAAGCGATTCATAAGTTGATTGAAAAATGTTGTTCGGTGCATGCGCATGGCACACGCGGGAATACCGGCCTAGGCAGACTTGCCCAGAGCTCGGAGTGTTACTTAAACAACAGTTTCAATCGGAGGCGCGCGACTACAGCGCCGAATCGGAGCTTGCCCGCAGTAAATGACTTCAGCACTGAGCGAAAAAACCGCCAGAATAGAATCGGTTCGCGCAGGTAGTTCAACCAGAAGCCCAACACCAGTCGCACCCTGATCAAACAGAGTGACAGCACAGGAATGGCTTCCGTCATTTTCTAGAGGAGCATCATCATGGTGCCCCTCACAACTATGCGAATGCTCGCTAGAGGCATGCAATGCCTCATGCATCTCGGGACTAACCGACGCCATGCCCAGCAGGAATATCAACGAAGCCAAACACAGAGACAGTCCGCGCATAAATGCGGATGGCTGATGACTTGAGTTGCCTACAGTGAACATGGCGCCACCGTCAACTCGGTTCCGAATTTCGTCAAGGAAGAAGGCACAATACATTAATAGAGACATCTGCCTCTTGCGCGCCTTCACACCCATATGAAGACCAACACCTAGGGCAACGAAGCGTTTAAGCAGGTGCTGGCCAGTCAACAAGAGACCAGTCAGAACCTCATCAAAGCGGTCAGGGCATTAGATGACGCTACGCGCGGAAGCGCGTCCCACATTTATTAGGCTCTACCCCTTTGATAGATTCATTCAATCGTGGCGTCTGGGCTTGCTCAGGCTCTCGATTCGAATCGCTCAATGCCACGCTCGCGGAAGGGCGAACACTGCGAAAACAAGCTTCCATACACCCCACGCTCCAAAAATAACGCGAGTGCACCTTGATTCCAGCCGTTGCTTTGCGGGTTCTGCCGATTCGCTACACCCGCATGCTTCAAGAAGCGGCGCATGGCATCGGGACTATCACCGGGTGACCAATGCATCCAATAATTAAAGCCATCGAGGAAGCCCGCGGCGGTTGCCAACGGCAAGAAGGCATCGACCACCATCGTATTGAAACGCTTCTCGCCTAGGACTGAATTGAACAGTGATTCACTAAGCACCGCGCGATGCTTAGGTAGGCTCACGGACTTTCTAAAATCTGCCGTGGTCGAACTCCCCTGCCCAACAGGAAGCGTCTTTAAATAATCCGCCAAACGCTCTGGCCAGTGAGGTTGCTGTTGCACGATCTCCAAGTATTGCTTCAAGCGCCGGCGCGGATGATTCGCAGGCCGCAGGCCGTTTAGCTTCCACTGCGCCGCTTCTTCCGCAAATAAACCATCGCTGTTCATCCCATCGACACGCATCGCAGCGAGCGAATACTTCGCTGCCAGCCGTAGCATCGGCGCACGGTTGCGCGCATAGCCCAACACCTCCAATGCATAGCTGTGACACGCCGCCTCCCAGCCTTCGGCCTGCAAGCGTTGTTGTGCATATGTGAGCTTCTGTTGCCAACGCGCTACAGCTCGCTCTCGCAAAATCTGTAAGCGCTTCGCCACGGGGCGTTGAATAAATTGCTCTACCCACTCCAACTCGTCCTGCTGCTCCAGCTCTAGCAGAGCCTCATCCATCGCATACGTCTCCAGGTCACGATTCAATAATGGCATCAAATATAACAGCTCTGGCACATGCCCCTTCGAGGTTTGCACTAGGTTAGGATTTCGCCGTTCGGGATGCAAGACTACGTGCAGCACTACGCGGTCAAAATTGGCATCACGCTCGTGCTGATGATTGTGCCAATCCGACACATTGAAATGCACTTCTAAGTCGCCGACAATTTCAACACCATCAAGAATCAAGCATGCTTCTTTAAAATCCGGCCCCTCCTGCAAATTCCAGCTCCCTGGGTCTTTTACCTCAAGCGTCTTGCCCGAAACCGTCAATAGCCTCGCCGTTGCAAAATCTTGGCGCAGCCAAATCTTCTGCACCACCCGCTCGGTTAAAGTAAATGGCCCGTAAAGCCCCTGAATTTCTTCAACATGATTAGTATGCATCCTCAATCTAGAGATATTTTTGTTTAGAATTTAATCAAACATCGGAATTATACTCACGTCTATAAGAAAAGTTAAAAAATATTTTTATTACCTAGTCTCACGGCGCTCATTCACAAAATAATAGATGTCTATCCGTTATTTCTAAAACGCCCCAAAAGCTAATCGCCTGTATTATAAGTCAATTTCGAGACCGTTCTGCCACTCGCGGGTATTTGCCTTGCGGCGACGTTGCGCATCTTGCTCTAGCCGCGTATCACACGCACGTGCCCAACCGAAGAGCTCCTTGGGCGTCATCGCCATGGCGCCATTGGCACGGATCGATTCACGCACCATATTATCATGACTTACCACTGTCACACCAGACGGATTCGACACACGCGCCACGATTCTTTCGATCACACCGTCCGCCGAAAGCCCCGCCGGCGCATAAATCCATTCGAAGGTCTTATTGCCAAAGGGATGATCCACTTCGAGAGAGCTGTTCCGACTATCTAGTATTAACGCGGTGCGGACGCCTTCGGCATCGTGGATCGAAGCAACCATCTCAGTAAGCCGATCCCGAGCGGCATCTAAATTCTCACGCAGCACCTCGCGCAGTTCATCCGTCGCATAAATTACATTATACGCGTCAATCAGTAGGTAACGTTCTTCAGGCATTATACAGAATACCATACGACAGAAAAGCTAGGTCAACGCTCCAAACAATAATCAATGCCCTCAGTGACGCTGATATCGCTAAGCCATCCAGGCAGACCTCCGTTCCGTCTATTTTACTGAGCGAAGCCTGTGGTCTACACGATAAATTAACAGGCAAGAATGCCTGCGGCACAAATAAAGCGCCTCTAATCTAACTGAATCGCGAATTGATTTAGCCACAGAATACCACCATACTGCATCCTTATTGTCATGAAACCGATCCAATCCATCACTTTTGCAGTTAACTCATCCAAGCCTGGGGCTGCAGCCGTTGCAGAGAGCCTAGCAGCGCTCGCTGAGCGTGAAGGAGTCGCGACACATATTTTAAAGGACTATCCGCTCACAGCCGATGCCCTAATTGGGCAAGACCTGTGCTGTGCAATTGGCGGTGATGGCACACTGCTCGGCGTTCTAGATGCAGCGCTCGAATCTGGATCTGCCGTGCTTGGTATTAACCTCGGCAAGCTCGGCTTCCTCGCCACCTTCACCGAAGCCGAAGCGGCACGCGATCTCCCCGCACTCATTAAAGGAAAATACTCGATCGCCGAACGCTCGGTACTGAGCTGCACAAATGCAAAAGGAGACTGCATCTATGGGCTAAACGACGTCGTCATCAAAGAAACTCAAGGCAGCGGGCTGATCCGCCTCTGCGTTTCCGCCAACGGTAATCCGGTATCGGAGTATCACTGTGACGGTCTCATCTTTTCCACTCCAACCGGGTCGACGGCCTATAACCTATCTGCCGGCGGCCCGATTATCGGCCCGAAAGTCAGCGCCATTGCGATGACGCCGATTTGCCCGCACACGTTTGGCAATCGTTCAGTTATATTCGACCACTCAACCCAACTTAAAATCGAAAGCGGCGAGCCGGGCCCCAGTCCTCGTATCACGATCGATGGCCGCGTGCATTTCGATCTCGATGGCAACTTCCCGATCGAAGTAACGGTAGCCACAAAGAAATTCCGGCTCATGCAAAACCCAGATCACTCGCACTTCGCGATCGTTCGCGACAAGCTCAGCTGGGGCGGGGCCGCAATTCGTTAGCGCTATGCGCTAACGAATTGCGATAGAGAGCCGAGAGACCTGAGGGCTGAGACTTGAAACCAGCACTCAGATCTCCCCCCTCAAGTCTCAAGTCTCAGATCTCCCCCCTCAAGTCTCTAGTCTCTAACAGTGAAAATCCTCGGAAATATTCCTCCCAGTCAGCGCCAGGCCTGCACGCAGGTTGCTGAATTACTCAAAGCAGCTGGTGGACGCGCCTTAATCGTAGGCGGTTGCGTGCGTGATGGCTTACTCGAAATCCCCGCTAAAGATGTCGACATGGAAGTGTATGGACTCAGCGCCGACGAGGTGGAGTCCACCCTCAAAAAGACATTTCGACTCGATACTGTGGGCCGCGCATTTGGTGTGTTCATCATTAAGGGACACGACATCGACCTCGCTTTGCCCCGCCGCGAGTCAAAGAGCGGGCCGAAGCACACAGATTTCGTCGTTGAAGGCGATACCAGCATGTCGCCTAGAGAAGCTGCATCGCGACGTGATTTTACCATCAATGCCATAAGCATTGACCCACTCACCGACGAATTACTCGACCCTTACAACGGCGTGATCGACCTAAAAGCACGTCGTTTGCGCCACGTCTCAGACGCCTTTAGTGAAGACCCGTTGCGTGTGCTACGCGGCATGCAATTCGTTGCGCGGTTCAACCTCGAAGCGGCGCCCGAGACGATCACACTCTGCCGCGAACTCTCGCCCGAGCACTTGCCCTCGGAACGTCTTTGGGAAGAGTGGAAGAAGCTCATCCTCAAGGGTACGCAACCATCAAAAGGTTTACTCTTCCTACAAGCATGCAACTGGCTGCAATACTTCCCCGAAATTGAAGCCTTGGTCGGCTGCGAGCAAGATCCGGAGTGGCACCCAGAAGGCGATGTTTGGACCCACACTTGCCATTGCCTCGATGCCTATGCGTGTCATCGAATCGGCGATGAGTGGGAAGACCTTATTGTTGGCCTCGCCGTGCTTTGCCACGACATGGGCAAAGCCGTCTCCAGCTTCGTCGATGAAAAGACCGGCCGTATTCGCAGCCCACGCCACGATGTAGACGGCGTGCCGATTGCGCGCGCATTCCTTGAACGTCTGACGCGACAGAAAAAAATATTTGCAGAAGTACTACCGCTGGTTGAGCAACACATGCGCCCTCTTGCATTATATCGCGATGGTGCAGGCGATGCCGCCATCCGCCGACTTGCCGCCCGCGTCAAACGCGTCGATCGCCTCACCCGCGTTGCCTTTGCCGACAAATTAGGTCGCCCGCCGATTGTGGTTGATGACTTTCCCGAAGGCGACTGGCTGCTCAAAAAAGCCACCGAACTTGCGATTGAAGACAGTGCCCCAAAACCAATTTTACTCGGGCGGCATTTAGTCGAGCTTGGCATCAAGCCCGGTCCAAACTTCGGCAAGATCCTCGACCGCGCCTATGAAGCGCAACTCGAGGGCGAATTTACCGATGAAGCCAGCGCGCGCAGCTACCTAGAAGACATCATCAAAACATAGGGCTGCACTGGCGAAGGCCCGACTACTGCGATTTTAGAATCTGCACGTCCTGCATCATCAGATTTCGATATCCCCGCCTAAGCCGTCCACTTGAATCAGTTTAAACACCTCAGGTTGACCAAACAGCAGCAGGCAGTTCAAAATGTACTCTCCAACTTTCATCTATCACCTGATATCGGGAATACGCATCCCTAATCTGCATCAAATGATCAGTACTCCGGCACCCGTCGGATTGATCATCCAGACTCTGTTTCACGCCGCAGATAAGGGCATTGCTAGCTGTGAGACACAAAGTGAATACATTACTTTGCGCCATTTGATCCGACTTCGCACGCCTCTAATAACCACTCGGCAGCACTGACATCACTGCCTGCATGCAACAGACCGCGGAGCTCGGAAGCACCCGCGGCAGCGGCGTGGCTAGCTTGCGGATCATCAAGCGCGGTTAGAATTTGCTTAGCTAAGCGTTTCGGTTTGGCGGCGCCTTGAATGAATTCGGGATGCAACGGACGATTAAGCAGCAGATTCGCAATGCCAATATACGGGATCTTCACCAACATGCGCCCGAGCCAATAACTGATTGGGTTGAGGCGATACACAATCGCGCCAGGAATACCTGACAGCGCGCAGGACAGCGACATTGTGCCAGAGCTCATCAACACTGCACTGGCCGGCAAGCCGTTTTCCTCATTACGCACTAACTCAATCGAGCTCTGCAATGCAGGATATTTCTGTAACACCGCCTCCAAAACATCGCGAATACGTTGGCTTGGGTAAACAACTTTGGCATTTAGTTCTGGCTTCGATTTTTGCGCGATTTCAAATCCTTGTAGTAATAGTGGGAAGATACGACCCACAGCAGCGGTTCGACTTCCGGGCAGCAACAGCATTGGCGCTGACGCATCGTAGCAGAACGGCAATTGATAACTCTCGCGCACGAACGGATGGCCGACAAAATCAGTCGGCAGTTCGGTGTCGGCAAAGCACTCGACCTCGAACGGAAAAATCACCCCGAGACGATCGAGAGTGCGCGCCATCTTAAAGCGACGCTTCGCTTTCCATGCCCAGACCTGTGGGCCTATATAATAGCTAATACCGATATCGCCTCCGCCTTTTCTGCTCAAGCCGCGTTCGAGTAATTGCTCAGCAATACGCAGATTGAAGCCAGGGTAATCAACGAAACAAATATGCTTCGGACGATAGCGTTCGATCCAATCCAGCGTGCGATCAAAGAGCGCCTTAAAGAAACCATAATGCCTTACCACCTCAGCAAAGCCGACAATCGACATCGCAGTTAAGTCGTAAAGTAGTTGTGCGCCCTCGGCCTCGAGTTCAACGCCACCGAGGCAGGCGACTTTCATGTCAGGGTGCTTCAATCGTATATCAGCGACTATTTGCGCCGCATGCTCATCACCAGAATGCTCACCTGCAATGAAGAGTAAGTCCGGTCGCCCATTAATTGGCGCGGCAAAATCGGTAGGTGCTGGAAGCTGTTCAGACATTAATGCGAACCCGGGAAATTTATTTATCAGCGTGAATCAGTTCCGTGATCTGAATCGCCAGTTCAAGTGCCGATTTGCCGAGCTCGGCACCGACTTTTGGTTGCCCAGCGTCTTTGACGACTTTTAAGAAAGAAGCGAGTTCGAGCTTAAGCGGCTCGTCCTTCTCGATTGGGATCTCTTCACGTACGAGTTCTGGACCTTCCTTACGTAGAAAATGACCACTCTGATTCATGAAGTCCAGCGATAGATAGTTCGCGGGTTGGAACACACGAATCTCACGCACTTTCTTCATGCTCACACGACTGGTGTTGATATTTGCAACACAGCCGTTTTCAAAAGTGATTCTTGCATTGGCGATGTCTTCGCTTTTGGAGAGCACATTCACACCGACCGCATCAATCTGTTTAATCGGCGAACGCACAAGTGCCAAAATCACACCAAGATCGTGGATCATCAAATCAAGCACCACGCCCACCTCGGTACCACGTGGATTAAAAGGAGCTAAGCGGTCGGCTGTAATGAATTGTGGTTTGGTGACCGCATTTTCAAGGTAGCCCATCACTGGATTGTAATGCTCGATGTGCCCGACCTGAACGATACGACCTGCAGCCTTCGCCGCGGAAAGAATATCCTCGGCCTCTTCAAGGCTGGTACAGAGCGGCTTTTCAATTAACAAATGACAACCGCCCTCAAGCAACGGCACCGCCACGTTTCGATGATGATCGGTCGGCACTACGACACTTACAGCATCGCACGCCTCAGCCAATGCTTCGAGCGACTCAAAGCGAGCGCAGCTGTGCGCCTGACACATTTCTGCAGCACGAGCGTCGTCGGATTCGACAATTCCCACCAAATCGCACCCTTCGAGTGCAGCATAGATACGAGCGTGGTGTTGGCCCAGATAACCGGTACCTACCACACCACAACGAATTTTTGAGTCTTCAGCCATGCGGGCATGAAGCGGGAATCTAAAGCGGATGACAAGACGAGATTCGGCTTAAGCTAGCATAGCACTAAAGTCGAATCAGGCACTCCTACGCCTCTGTTCACGGCTCCGGTTGATCTCGCTTCGCACATGCACGATAAGTACGCAGCATATGTTTAACCACTTCAGGAATAGTGCGTCCATCAGTAGTAATACAAGCTCCTGAGTCCATATAGACCGGCTCGCGCGCGGCCAATAGCTCACGAATACGTGCCTCAGGATCTGCCACATTCAGCAGCGGCCGGTTATTATTTCGACTTGTGCGCTCAATGATACTCTCGACCGAGGCGAACAAGCAGATCACAACTCCCTTTGACTTTAGCAATTCCGACATACCCTCTTGCACGACCAGGCCACCGCCACAAGAAACGACACAACCCTGCGTCGGATGACCTGTTTCGATAAACTCGCGCTCGTAAGCCCGAAACCGCGCTTCACCCTCAGCAGCGAAAATCGCTGGAATCTTTTTACCTACCTGCTTTTCGATACGATCATCCGAATCGAGAAATTTATAGCCGAGCTCACGCGCGACACGCCGCCCGATGGCGGACTTGCCGACGCCCATAAATCCGACTAAATACAGATTTGGCTTGGTTGTCTGTCTGTTTTGATTCACTGCCTTGGATTTTAGAACAGCTCGCGCGAGGTGCGACACTATTTTCAATACATTTTCACTCAGCCTATACACTTGAAGCCATACCGCTTCCAAGCATACTTAAAAATTATATGGATAACAGCGTCGTCGAAGTCAGCGTAAAAGGAGTCATGCCCACATCAAATGGATGTGCCGTTTTCTTAGGAAACGACACCAAAACCTTTGTCATTTACATGGATCGCGCGCTCGGCGAAGCGATTCAACGTGCAGTAAACGGAGAGCAAGCAGAGCGCCCAATGACCCACAATCTAATGATCACTCTGCTTGACGGCCTCGGTGCCGAAGTAGAGCGCATCGTAATCAACGATGTCAAAGAAGGCACTTTCTTTGCCCGGCTTATCGTATCGATGGAGAATCAACTCGGGCACAAGATCGTCGAAGTCGACGCGCGCCCCAGCGACTCCATCGTACTTGCTCTCACCTGCGACAAGCCCTTGTATGTGGCCCAACAAGTGCTCGACTCGGTCGACGACATGGCCGAGATCCTCGCGAAGATCCTCAAAGAAGGTGAATAGTGGAGTTTGGCACTGTTTTAAATAAAATGAAATTAATACTCGCACTTTTTATTTCTTTTGCAGCTGGCTGCACCTCACTTTTGGTAGAAGAACCGATCGGCAGCGATTTTACGCCCGAACAACTCAGTGACTTCGAAGGCTCCTGGTTAATTTCAAATAAAGGCGATATTAGTCAAATCATTGATCTGAAAAAAATAGATAATATCGGAACGTTTAAAACCGCTAGCATCGAATGGAACGATGATGAAAAGGCTTTCGATTTAGACGAAGGAAAGGTCATTCTAAAAAAAGGAAATAAATATGGAATTCTCCATATTATGGACGAAGAATTTCAAAAATCGGAACGAAAATACCTGCTAATCACGTTGTTTAAGACCAGGGAGGACCACAAGATCGAAAGTTGGTTACCCTCCAATAAATCAATCAAAGAATTCTTAAGCAGCGACGCTCTAAAGACTGAAAATGTTGACGGGGACATCGTCATCACTGACAAGCCTCAACGAATAATTGATGAACTAGAATCGAACTTTCAACTAATATTCGACCAAGAATCGAGTGTCATATTAACTAAAATTAAATAGTTAAGCCCGCAAGATATCACCTCGATGCAGCCACTCCCTGACACACTAATTCCTGGCCAACCATGGACCGCACTGGCTCCGATGCAGGACGTCACCAATTTGCCGTTCATGCAATTACTGGGTAAATACGGCGCACCCGACCTACTGTTTACCGAGTTCTTTCGCGTGCATTGCCACTCGCGCATGGAGCAATCGATCATCGACTCGATCTGCGAGCATGGGACGGGCCGCCCCGTGTTTATTCAGCTGATCGGTGAAAGCTTGCCCGACCTAGAACGCACGGTGCAAGAGATCGAAACACTGCAACTACCAGTCGCAGGCATCGACTTGAACATGGGCTGCCCCGCGCCTAAGGTATATAAGAAAAAAGTTGGCGGTGGTCTGCTGCGAGATCCCGCTAAAATCGACGGAATTCTAGGGTGCCTACGCGCAGCGATCAAGGGACGGTTCACCGTAAAGATGCGCATCGGCTTCGACGGCGACGAACATTTCGACACCATCCTCGATCTGGTCGAGAAATACGATGTGGATCTCCTTAGCCTCCACGCCCGCACCGTCAAAGAAGCGTACCGCAGCGAGGTGCACTACGAATATATTAAACGCGCAGCCGAACGCCTTACCTGCCCAGTGCTTGCCAATGGCAACGTCACCTCGGTAGCAAAAGGACAGTGGGTGCTGAATGAAACCCACAGCGCAGGCTTGATGGTCGGCCGTTCTTGCATACGCAACCCTTGGATCTTCCGCCAACTGCGCGAGCATTTCTCCAAGCAACCCATCTTTCGCCCAACGCTGACCGATGTGCGCGACTACGTCGAAGACCTATTTATCGCTACCAGCCATAGGC
The DNA here is from genome assembly GCA_002292345.1 of Opitutia bacterium UBA977. Taxonomy (GTDB): domain Bacteria; phylum Verrucomicrobiota; class Verrucomicrobiia; order Opitutales; family Coraliomargaritaceae; genus Lentimonas. Next base: position 37,546 of record DBBT01000060.1, read on the forward strand.
AACGCCACGAACTCAGCCACATTAATCATATGAAAAAGTTCCTCAACTTCGTTGGTCTCGGCGTCGATATGGACGGGCAATTCCTTCATGATATGCGCCGCACCCGCTGCAAGGATGACCTGGACGCCGTCTGCCAAAAGCACCTAATCGACGATGGTCGTGCCGAACAACTTTTTCCCGAAGAGCCAATCAAAGGTCTGATCGCCCGTCCTAATTGCGAAACGCCTCAGGGCTGTGAACTCTGAGAGTGCATCTCGTTACTGCTCAATCGCGGGATAAACCCGCTCGCTACAAATAAACGATACGGCTTGGTTAATAGGAGGAGATCGAATACGGGCAGAGCCATTAATGAACCAACTTATTTATTTCCGTCCAACGGAGCCTAATATTATGCATAATGAACCCACGAGCGAGTCGCTCACACTCCACCAGACTAGCTAGTTGAAATAAACCACGAAGCCTAAAGCGGTTCAGATCAAATAACTCAAATGAAGCCTTAAACTGCTTGATGAGCCCGATTCACTCGCCACCGTTTTTTCTTCTTCGAAATACCTATAAAATAGGTTGCGCCGTCCGATCAACCTTGGCATCTAGCAAGCTTCCTTTTTGTGCCTAGAACACTAACCAACAACAGATGAACATTCACGAGTATCAAGCAAAAGAGCTTCTTCACAACTACGGCGTCCCAGTCCCACGCGGATATTCAGCGACAAATGCCGAAGAAGTAGACACCGCCATCTCCAAGATTGAAGGCGATCTAATCGTCGTTAAATCACAAATTCACGCAGGTGGACGTGGCAAGGGAACGTTCAACGATGGCTACCAAGGTGGCGTAAAGGTCGTCAAAAGTTGCGAAGCCGCACAAACAGCTGCCATGGCGATGCTCAATAACACACTGGTGACCGCACAGACTGGCCCAGCTGGGCGCAAGGTGCAGACACTCTACGTCACTGAAGGGTGCGACATTGCACACGAGTATTACCTCGCGATCGTGCTCGATCGTGAAACCGCTCAAGCAGTCATCATCGCCTCGACCGAAGGTGGCATGGACATTGAAGCAGTCGCCGAGGCCACTCCAGAGAAGATCACTCGCGTCGCAGTTTCGCCTTCCACAGGCCTGCGCCCCTTTCATTGCCGTGAAGTCGCTTACGCACTTGGCTTCGAAGGCGATCAGGTTAAGCAACTCAGTAAAATCCTCAGCGGTACCTACAAGATGTTCTGGGAAAAGAACGCCGAGCTGGTTGAGATCAACCCACTGGTCACCACACCGGAAGGTCAAGTCGTCGCCCTCGACGCCAAAGTATCCTTCGATGGCAATGCGCTGTTCAAGCACCCTGACATCCTAGCGCTCCGCGACTTGAACGAAGAAGACCCGAAAGAGATCGAAGCATCCAAGTTTGATTTAGCCTACATTGCTCTGGACGGCAATATCGCTTGCCTTGTGAACGGCGCAGGACTTGCCATGGCGACGATGGACATCATCAAGACCTTCGGCGGCGAACCGGCCAACTTCCTCGATGTCGGCGGAGGCGCCAATGAAGAGAAGGTCACTGCCGCCTTCAAGATCATCCTGTCCGACCCGAATGTTAAAGGTATTTTGGTCAACATCTTCGGCGGCATTATGAAGTGCGACGTCATTGCACGAGGCATCGTTGCTGCTGCCAATAACATCGAGCTGAACGTGCCACTCGTCGTCCGCCTCGAAGGCACCAACGTCGAAGCTGGTAAGAAAATCCTCCGCGAAAGTGGCATCGCACTCACCCCAGCCGACAGCCTTGTCCAAGCTGCTGAAATCATCACTAGTCAAGTCGCCAGCGCCTAAGCGTATTAACACGATAACTTTTAATATAAGATCCAATGAGTATTCTCGTTAACAAAGATACACGTCTCGTCGTCCAGGGACTTACTGGTAAAACTGCCACCTTCCACACTTTACAATGCATTGATTATGGAACGAATGTCGTCGCTGGAGTCACACCCGGCAAAGGCGGTCAGCTATGGGAAGGCAAAGTGCCTGTGCTGAATACGGTTTCCGAAGCAGTGAAGCAATACGGAGCCAATGTTTCCGTCATCTATGTCCCGCCTCCGTTCGCGGCCGACTCAATTCTCGAAGCGATTGCGGCCGAGATTCCGCTCGTCATCTGCATCACTGAAGGTGTGCCAGTACGCGACATGGCTGAAGTGCGCAAAGCACTGGATGCAACAAACGGTAAAACTCGTTTGATCGGGCCAAACTGCCCAGGTATCATCACACCCGGCGAATGTAAGATAGGTATCATGCCAGGCTACATCCACAAGCCAGGTCGCGTCGGTGTGGTCTCTCGCTCCGGTACATTGACTTACGAAGCCGTTTACCAGCTCACGCAGCGCGGTCACGGTCAATCCACATGTATCGGCATCGGTGGTGACCCAATCAACGGCACCTCTCAACTCGATGCCGTGCGCTTGCTCAACGAAGACCCCGACACGGCTGCGATGATTATGATCGGCGAAATTGGTGGAAGCGCTGAAGAAGAAGCCTGTGCCTACATTAAGGAACACGTCACTAAGCCAGTCGCTGGATTCATCGCAGGCGCTTCTGCACCTAAAGGCCGTACCATGGGCCACGCTGGTGCAATCGTTTCTGCAAACGGATCTGGCACAGCCGAAGCGAAGTTTGCAGCCATGGAAGATGCTGGTGTCTCTATCGCCCGCAACCCATCGGAAATCGCCGACGCCTTACTGAAGATCTACAAGGGCTAATTTGCCCTTAACCCGATCAAACTTTTCAATAGCCGCCTACTGCCATCGTGCACAGGCGGCTTTTTTGTGCGCTAAAACAATGCATCACTAATAAATGAAAAATTATTTAGCCTTTTTGAAACTTTTGAGCTGTAAACCACATATATCAATGAGTGTAATTTCATCAGGAACTTTAGACCTCGATTCGTATCCAAATTGAATACCAATTGACAGGAAGGCCTTTAAAAACACTAATTCACTCCTCTGCTCTACCCCTGCGACACTGCAAAACAAAAAGGATCGAACCATTCGTTTACCAATCAAAATACTTTTTAGAATCGGCGCGTGTCTATTACTGGCCACCGCGCTTTCCAGCAGCGCCTTCGCCAGAATCTTTACCAGTGTGGCAGGCAAAACGATTGAAGCTGACCTAGTCTCTATGTATCGAGACCGAGTCACCTTTCTACGCACTGTAGATCGACGAGTAGTCACCCTAGCACTCAACCAGTTCTCCGCCAAAGATCGCAGTTATATACTCGCCCAAAAAGAGGCGGGCCTACTCAGCGCCACGGCCTACAAGCAAGAACAGCCCGATGTCGCTCGGGTCGTGAAAAGACAAGACCACTTTGGCGCCAGTCAACAAATCGATAAATTTCTTGCCAAATACTGGCAAGCGCAAGGGGTCGAACCCGCCCCGATCATCGACGATGCCACCTACCTGCGTCGCGCCTATCTCAAAATCATCGGCCGCATTCCAACCTACGCCGAAGCAGTCCACTTTCTCAACGATAGCGCCCCACACAAGCGCTCTGAGCTAATCGATAGCCTTTTGGACTCTCCTGGTTACGTTAGCCATAACTTCAACCTCTGGGCCGACATCCTACGTGCAAAAACTACTGGCCGCGAAGGCAGTCGCTACGGCGGCATCTATTACATTCCTTGGCTCAAAGATCAGATCCGCCGCAACGTCCCATACGACGAATTTGTCGAGTCGCTACTTACCGCCAACGGCTACCCGTGGGATAATCCGGCAGTCGCCTACTACCTGCGCGACTTTGGCATGCCACTGGATAATATGTCCATGACCGCGCAAGTTTTTCTCGGCACACAAATGCAATGCGCTCAGTGCCACGACCATCCCACCGATGTCTGGAGCCAAAAAGACTTCTACGAATTCGCCGCCTACACCTACGGCCTAAAAACTGGCGTCAACATCCAGAACGACGACCCGAAGCTCAAAGAGGTCATGCACCGCCTGCGAGAAACTACCAAAAAACAGAATAAAGGCAAAATACTAGGCAACCAGAAAGCCTCTCCTATGAGTGCTGGGCGAGAGTTCTTCGATCCCCTCAGATGGGGCGTCGTGCATACCGATCGCACGCTCAAACTACCGCAAGACTATCAATACGACGACGCTAAGCCAAAAGACATCGTCGAGCCCAAGATCCTCTTCGGCAACCAATCCGATGCCAAACTGCACGATTCCAGTGAGCGCGTAGACAGCTACGTCGACTGGCTCGTGTCAAAAAACAACGAACGCTTCACACTCGTCATTGCCAACCGCATGTGGAAACACGCCATGGGCAAAGGCCTCATCGAGCCCGTCGACGAGCTCACCGACGAATCCGTAGCCGATGACCCAGAGCTCATGGCATACCTAGAGTCGATAATGATCGCGCTCGACTACGACCTAAAGCAATACCTGCGCGTACTCTACAATACTCAGTATTTCCAGCGCCAAACCGTGATCGACAACCCCGACCTAGCAGATGACTACCATCTCGAAGGCCCGATCTTTCAACGCATGAGCTCGGAGCAGATATGGGACTCCATCGCCACACTGATGACTCCTGACATCGACCAAATTCTCAACACCAGCTATAAAGGCAACAACGGCGGAATTCAATACGTAACAGGACAGAAGCCAGCCGCAGCAGTCTACCTCGATGAATGGTCTCCTCAGAAGATCGCCAACCATATCACCAAGATGAGCGATGTCTATGCAGCATATTTTGCGGCACGCACCAAACAAAATAAAGCCAACCAAGACCCCACTCTTAAAGGCACTCCCGAACTGGCAGCCATTCGAAATGAATTCCAAAACACTCGAAAGGCCTGGAACCAAATGCTCAACCCTGATCTCAGCGGATCAGACGCTGGCGCATCGATGGAAATGAGTATGATGGCAGCAAACTTCCCTAGAACAAAAGGAAAAGGCAACAAAGCCGACGATAAGTGGATCAAAAATATCCGTCGCGCTTCCGAGCTACAATCCCCGCAAAGCAACGGCCACCTACTCGAAGTCTTCGGCCAATCCGACCGCATGCTCATCGAAAATAGCGACGAAAAGGGCAACGTCCTTCAAGCCCTTTTCCTGATGAATTCGAACCAAACCAATTGGCTTCTCGCGCAGCGATCTGCTCCCGTGCTGGAAGCACGCCAAGCCAAGACCCCAAAAGACAAACTAGAAACACTCTATCTCGGATTCTTAGCTCGTAAACCCTCGGAAGCCGAAATGGAAGCCCTGCTGCCCAGCTTCAACGAAGACCCTGAGAAGGCCCGCCAACGCATCATTTGGGCTATGCTCAATACCCAGCAATTCCTGTTTATCCAGTAAGCCAAGGCCTCAGTATCCTAATCATACCCTTAATCTTAGTCATCATCCCCACACACAAAAAAAGATTAGGATTAAGAGTAAGATAACGATTAAGAACCCACCTCCAAACAGCATTCCTAATTCCTAATTCTCTTTGCTATGTATGACGAACTAAACAAACTGGACGAACTCTCACGCCGTAAATTTATACAATACTCGGCTAAGGCACTGCTCGGCGTCGGCCTATCTGCGAGCACCACTCCCCTCTGGGCCTCACAAACCATCAAAAAACCGACCGCCCGCAACGTCATTTACATTTACCTCAGCGGCGGCATGAGCCATATCGACACCTTCGACCCCAAATCCAGCTGGAAAGATCAAGGGCCGGTGCAAACAATCGATACCAATGTAGCCGGCATTCAGATTAGCGAATACTTACCCAGCCTAGCACAACGCATGGACAAGATCGCGATTATTCGCTCGATGAATTCAACCCAAGGCGCGCATGAACCAGGTAATTACTTCATGCACACCAGCTATGCGCAGCGCGGGACGATTAAGCACCCTGGACTCGGCGCATGGCTCAACAGCATGTCCGGCAAGACCAACTCCACCCTGCCTGGAAACGTTCGTATCGGTGGCAGTAATAACGCCACCGGCGGCGCAGGCTTTCTCGATTCGAAATACGAGCCACTCCACCTCGGCAGCCCCGACGACGGACTGCCCTACGTCGATCGACACCAAAGTGTCGACGAAGCCGAACTACAGGAACGCTTGGCACTCGCGCAGATGATGGATCTCTCCTTTCATAAAAAATATCCTTCCAAGCAAGTACGCGCCTATGGCGATGTCTACGAACAAGCAATCAAGCTGATGAACAGCAAAGACCTCGCCGCCTTCGACCTTAGCCAAGAGCCGAAGCTCACACGCGATGTTTACGGCGATTCTCGCTTCGGCAAAAGTTGCCTACTCGCGCGCCGACTCGTCGAGCACGGCGTGCGCTTTGTCGAACTCACCCTTGGCGGTTGGGATACACACAACGATAATCACGATCAAGTCGCTGGTCTCACTAGCCCACTCGATCAATCCGTCTCCGCCCTGCTCGACGACCTCCATTACCGCGGTCTCCTCGACGAGACGCTCGTCGTGATCGGCACCGAGTTTGGTCGCTCCCCCGAAATCAATAGCAACGCTGGCCGAAATCACCACCCTTCCGCTTTTAGCTGTGTGCTAGCTGGCGGCGGAATCAAAGGTGGACAAGTTTACGGCTCGACGGACGCCAGTGGCCACTCCGTCGCCGACAACGGCGTCAGCGTGCCAGACTTCAACGCGACTATCGCCTACGCCCTTGGCTTGCCGATTGATAAAGTAGTGCACTCCCCTAGTGGCCGCCCCTTCCGCGTCGCCGATAAAGGTCGCCCCATCACCGCACTGTTTTAAAAAGAGGAGTTAGAATTCAGGAGTCAGAAGTTAGCGTCTCTCCTAATCTTAATCCTATTCTTAATCTTAATCTCACTTCACGCCTTTAGTATGCCCGATTTCTTAATCCCCTTTGGCCCTTTCCACATGGTCATACTCCACTTGCCGATCGGAGCACTCACCGCGATCTGGTTTCTAGAATTTCTACTCGAAAAAAACGACGAAAAACATAAGAACCAAGCCACCGGCTTGCTACACTTGTTGCTACTACTTTCTTGCGGCTTAACAGTCGTACTTGGCCTCAGCTACGAAGAATTTGGCCAATACGGCGACGAAATCGATCAACATAGATTTTGGGGCCTCATCTTTGCCGGCTGTATCGTCGCCACATTCCTTAGTTATTGGATTCATCGAAAGCTAGGGAAACGTAGTAGCAAATTAGTCTACATGCTGGCACTCGTCGCCGCCACCATCACAATGGTCATGACCGCTCATCAGGGCGGTGAGCTAGTACACGGTAAAGGTTTCCTCTCCAAACCATTTAAGGATGAGAAGCGCCGTACCGCCGCGCCTGCTCCATTCGCCGATAAAAGCAGCAAAGAAAATACGGCCCAAGCGCGAATAGTTACTCAAGCAACCAGTACCTCTTCACTCAACGCCCCGATGGCCGATGTAGTGATCGGCAAAGATCCAATCGATCAGATATCAGCGCCAATCGCTGCGCTAGAACAGACACCTCAAGTGTTAGACCCCAGAATCGCGCTTTTTGAAACGTCTCAAGCCATCTTCGAGCGCAACTGCTACAAGTGCCACGGTGCGACCAAACAAAAAGGAGGTTATCGATTAGATGAGCAGCATTCGATTAACCTAGGTGGTAAGAGTAAGCTACCCGCTATCGTCCCCGGCAACGTTGAGCAGAGCGAGCTGATGTATCGCATGTTACTCCCACATGATGATGACGATGCCATGCCCCCGGAAGAGAAAGACCCGGTCTCCTCGGAAGACATCGATCTCGTGCGCCAATGGATCGAGGCTGGCGCCTACTGGCCGGACGAAGCGGAGCTGAATAGTGCATCAAGCGACACCGTTAAAATTGGCGACGCCGACACCGACCTATTGATCGAGCAAATCAGTCGCACTGGCGTGAAGGCCGAATACAACGCATGGGCCGATGAAAGCATACGGATCGACCTCGGCGTGGTCGAGCCCGGACAGCTCAACGAAGCCATTCAGCAGCTCAGCCGGTTTCGCAACAAACTCACTTGGCTCGATTGTAGTGAATTAGCCCTCAGCTCAGACTTCTTTAAACAACTCGAGCAGTGTATCAATTTGCAACGCTTACATTTGAACGGCACCGACATAACCGACAAGCAACTAGACACACTTAGCCAGCTTGCTGACCTCAACTACTTGAACCTCTACAATACCCAGATCAGCGACGCAGGGCTCGAATCACTCCACGCTTCCAGCAGCTTACGAAAAATATTCCTCAGCCAAACTCAAGTCACCGCCAATGGGATCACAGAATTAAAAAAAGCCCTGCGGGAGCTAGAAGTCGTGCATCAACCTTAAAAAAGGAGTCAGTAGGGAGGAGTTAGTGGCTTAGTATCGATAAACGAAAGCTAAGTCCAAAATCTATAAAAGATGAAAACATTTTTTCGATCCATTGCCTGGCGCTTTTACTTGATGCCGCTACTAATTAGTCTGAGTGCATTGTTTGGCAGCGCGGCGGTCGCTTTAATTCCCATCTGGCTTGCTGCGACCTTTGCCCTCGTGTTTGGACTGAGCCTAATATTTTTTCTGGTGAGCGCGATCAGATGGTTCATACAAAAAAAAGTGAAGCGTGGGCTGGCGGCGCTTGGATGTCTTCTGTGCTGTCTTCTTGCTCTGGTTCCAGCTGTGATGGTAATATTCTTTGGTTCGATGTTAGCCGAAGACCTGGACGATTTTGCTGACGAACTCACATTGCCAGAAAACGTTGCCCTGTTAGATCCAACTAGCCAGCCGCCTCATCCGAGCGAGCCGGAATGGAACGGACCGGATACTTTTCAGGCGGCACTGATCGCAACGCTGAAGACGACCGGAACCTCGGATGCTTCCTTTCTCCCCTCAATTCCTGCGCTTGGGATCTTACACCGTGATTACCCAGAATTACTGGAGTGGTACCTGTCCGCTTCTCCGGCCTGGTGGCGCCATCGAATAAATGGCAATGAATTCGCGACGCGCAGGTGGCTTCTAAAAGGGGAATGGCAAACGCGTAACCAAGGCTATTTTTCCTCCTTTGGCCGAAATGTATCCCAAAACTACCAGACCCGAACTCGCATCGGCCTGTCAGGAAAAACCTGGGGATGGGGAGCAAATAAAGTCCCCTCGGGAAAAGAACTTATCCTGCCAATTAAACAAGGATATAAGCTGAAGGAAAGTTATGTCGTTTGGCAGGAGCAAGGGGTGACAGTGGAGATCATGGAACAGGCGGAAACGGAAGAACGGCGAATGAGTAAAGCTACGGTTCGAGAACTGCAGGTCGAGTTCGAGGCTCTGCTTAAAGATCCGACCCGGGAGGCGGCGAGAGCTCTGCTTCCGGAGGGAGCGATTATACGAGGCGAGCCTTCCATCTCGCTCGCCGGGGGGTCTGGGCGCTACACTGCAGTCATCCGGTGTAACCCCGTTGAGCCAGGTAACCTTTACCTGAAGGCCTACGAAATCACCGGGGAAGTTCCTCTATCGAAGTCCCGCTTAAAACAAAGCTCGTCCGAATTTATCGGCTGGTCGGACGACCCAGATGAGCTGTTTCGCGCAAGCTTCGATTTCCCTATTTATGAGGGCGATTGGAATCAGTACTATGGAGCTCGCTTTGAGGTTTGGTTCTCCCCAGAGCATGGTGGGAGTGACCGTAAGCTCATGGAGTCAAATTGGAAGATCGACGGCTGGTCGAGATGAGGCCAGTTGGTGCCACACACAACGTCACTTTAGTTCACGGGCAATCGCCTTAGACAATTGAATCAGCAGCTTAATCTCAGCTTTCACCAATGCTTCGTAACCGACTCCATCGAGGGCCGTAGTCTCAGCAAACTGATACTCATGACGCTGCTTTGCCGAACTAAGACTCCAGCTAGCAAGCAAAACGGCATGCCCCTCCGCATCGCCATGCAGCTGGCTGATTCGAACGTCGATACGAGACGCAGCAGCATCTTTTAGTGGACTCGCAGCAAGTGCTTCATCATTTGCCGCCGAAATCTCTACGTTCAAGAATTCGCGCAGGCTCACACGTAAGGGTTCAGCCCACTGATGCTGCTTCGCGATGTGAATCATACCTTCCTCAACCTCCAGCACTAATCCAGGCTGATCGATGTAGCTAGCGACCTGCACAGTTCCGAGATACGCGTCCCCTACTTCCGCTAATTTCCCGGTGGCCACGTGACTACTGGAGCGCAACAAATAGGTGCTGCGCGCTTGAGGTGTAGTTGAACAAGCTGAAACGAGCACGCTCGCAACGGCGATAAGTAATAGTGGTTTTCTCATTAATAATTGGCTCCTGGAAGTGGATCTGAAGGGAAGTTGGTTGGAAGAATCAATGCATTCGGATTATCGCTAAGCGTCCGTGTTAGTTCTTTAAGATTGTTAAGTGTCTGATTGATATTACTAGCGCTACCCTCGATCGATTGAAAAATTTGACCATCCGGAGACAGACCGCCGAGTATCTTACGTACATCTTTTAATGTCGCAGTCATCTCCGCGCTCAAATTTTGCGTATTTTGATCATTCAGGAACTCATCCACTGACTCCATGAGTTCGGTCATCGAGGTGACCATGCCATCGAAATTCTGCATCGTTTGTTCAATCGGCAATGCATTTACCTTGGTTAAAAAATCAGATAGCTGCTGCTCGATTCGAGCGAAACCAGTTTCAACACTAGGAATCAAAGAATATTGATCATACTCCCCAAGTTCAGCCGAGGAAACACCATCATAATAATCGATATTAATAAATAAACTACCCGTAATGATACTCCCAGTCTCAAGGCTTGCCCGCAGCCCTTGAGGGACACTCTCAGTCAAACTTTGTTTAATCAGATTCACCGACTCCTGCGTATCTGCCAGCCCCAAGCGACCCGGTTCGATCTTAATCAACACAGGAATCGCGACCCCGCGTTGCTCTCCAGGATCAGCTAATAGCTCAGTCGTCATAATACGTCTCACGCTGCCGATTGGAATCCCTCGATATTCCACCGGGGCCCCTGGTAGAAGACCACGCAGCGATTGGCTAAATTGGACAACATACTCCAACGAATACTCATAAGGCTGCTCCTGTAGAGCTCCATAACTATCATAAAGTTTAAAATCTGCCCCATCCTCTACTGGTGCACCTGCCTCAGCCCCATCGGGCAAGCGAAAAGCCACGCCTCCAAGTAAGATTGTATCCAACGAACCTGTCTTAATATCGATCCCACCTGCTGAGGCGTTAACCGATATACCACTGACATTCCAGAAGCGCACAGAATCATTCACGAGTTGATCATAAGGCGCATCAATAAAGAGATCGTAGTGCACCAGACGCTGCGTTTCATCAAACCCCATACCCTCAACGCGACCGACTTTATAACCATTATATAAGACGGCATCGCCAGTGCTCACTGAAGCTGCGTGTTCGCTATACAGATTAAGCTTAATACCATCGGCGCCAGCGGGGGTCAAAGGCGGGGTTTCCAAACCGACATACTCAAAGTGTGTCGCTTTTTTCTGCCCCGGCGATAGCTCTAAATACGCGCCTCCCAGCAAAGTGCTCAAACCGCTAATGTTTCCAGCGCCGACACGAGCACGAACAACCCAGAACTGAGTGTCTTCGAAGAGTAAATGCTTAGCATCATGATCAATACGTACTGAAGCCAAGACTCCGTTCATTGAATCATTCAACGAAATCGCTTCAACTTGACCGACTTCAACATTCAGATACATGACCTTCGTCTTCGCGGCAACGATGCCTTCGGCCGTCTTAAAGCTAATATGTATCACAGGCCCTTCAGACATCTTTTTGTCGACGACCATCCAAAGGCCTAATGCAAATGCAACAAGCGGGATAATCCATATCACCGAGAGGCCATTACGCTTATTTATAATAGGTTTAGCTATATCAGTCATGATTTTCATCCTCTTTATCCCAAAATAATCTAGGGTCGAATCCTTCAGCCGCGATCATTGTCACGATCACTAAAGCTGCAAATGCAATTGAAGCAATCCCTGGGCGAATCACCAGAACTTTTCCGATATGAACCAGCGCCACCAGAATCGACACCACAAACACATCGATCATCGACCACTTACCGATCAACTCGGTAATACGATAAGCAATCGTGCGCTGCCGAGGGCTCACCGACGAGCCAGACTTAACCGTCCAACACAAATAAAATAAAGACAGCAGCTTCGCAACTGGCACCATCACACTGGCAATAAATATGATCGCAGCGACAGGTAGCGAGTCCATTTGAATCAACAGCACGACACCTCCAAGGATCGTACTTTCAATCGAACTGCCCAACTGATCGGTAATCATAATTGGGGAAATATTTGCCGGAATATATAAAATCGTCGCAGTGCAAAGTAAGGCCATGGTGCGATTCAAACTATTCGATTTTCGTGAATGTAGCACAGTTCCGCAACGCGGGCACCTATTCAGCTCGAGACTTGCAACCTTCTGGCACAAGTGGCACGACGCTAATCCCTTCGAAGCAGCAGTCGCACGACTCATGGCTCAAGCTCCTCCAAGCGTTTCCACGTATAAAACGTGTCCAAATTCGACAACGTTAACGTGAAGAATATGGCAAATGCCGCATAGCTCCAAAAAGCAATGCCAATACCAACCGTCGCCATATGCGCAATTTTAAACAAACTGACCAAGACACCGATAAAGAAAACCTCTACCATGCTCCACACCTGCAAATGGAAAATTAACTTTGCGACATCCTTCGCCCAGTAATTACGCCAGCCAGCTAAAAGCGAAATGCCCAGTGCTCCAGTTAAGACCATCACCAAGGCAGGAATGATTAAAATAAAACAAGCCACCAAAATTGCGAGATCCCACATCCCTTCACCTTTAATCTGCGTAATTGCTTGCGGAAGCGTCATAATACTCTCCATGCCACTTGATTTAAAAGACATAAAGGGATAGCGACATGCCATTACAAAGAATATCAAACCACTGATAGAAAATGCCACGACATGCGCATACGCATGCTTTCGATAGATCGCGAGAAGATGATTACAGCTCCCACAACGGGCCTGTTGCCGATGCCCTAAACCTGACATGTCATACAACTGGTCACATGAAGGGCAGGCCATCTGATCGTCATTGTGTGTGTGCATACTCATGTATTACTCAAGATACAATAGACGCTGATCGAATTCATATACTGGTCAACAGCAGAACATGTTAGCACCGAGCTCCACAGGAGCAGCGATGACTCTTCAAAGGAACCGCAACTCACTAGGATTTCGCCAAGGCATTACCCTCAGTCAGGGCATTCATTTTCGAAGTCAAAGCCGACTCAATCGCAGTCGTAACACCAAGATTATCTGCAATGCAGTTTACAATCGCACTGCCAACCACGATACCGTCGGCTGCCTGCGCGACTGTGTTGACATGATCCGCATTAGAAATACCGAAGCCAACCACGACTGGTAGATCGGTGTACTGCTTAATCACATCAACGCGCGCCTTAATGCCATCCGACATAGCAGCTTGCTCACCCGTCACACCTTCACGTGATACATAATAAACAAATCCAGTAGCTGCCTTACAGATCGTTTCTAAGCGCGAGTCTGGAGTGGTTGGTGCGACGATAAATACGGTTTGCAATCCATGTTTCTCACACGCTACTAAATGATCGCCAGCTTCTTCCGGCGGCAGGTCTAAAGTGAGTATACCATCGACCCCCGCAGCTTTTGCTTGCTCAGCATACGCCTCACTACCCCAAGCGAAGACGAGATTGTAATAGGTATAAAAAACAATCGGCACGTCGCTAAATGCACGGACTGCTTTGACTAACTCCAGTACACGGGTGCTGGTAATTCCACTTTCAAGTGCACGTTGCGCGGCCAGTTGATTCGTCGACCCATCCGCAAGCGGATCCGAAAATGGTACGCCCAACTCGAGTACATCGACACCTGCATCAATTACCGCGCGGCATGCTTTGACAGATATGTCAAAGTCAGGATCGCCAGCACAAAGATAGCCGACAAAGGCGGCACGGTTTTCGGCACGGGCAGTAGCGAAGGCTTTATCAATACGAGACATTTTGAGTATAAAAATAAAAAGTGTTAAGGTCTGAGGCGACAAAGGTTTAAGCGACCTGATCGAGCCTCGTCAAGTAACCAGAGAACATACGCATGATTCCACTCTCAGACATTCACACTGCGAAGCCTCTAACTATTACGCACTAGCGTTTTTTCAATCAGCGGCAACATCTCGCCGCGCCTGAAAAGTGTAACTTGCCCAGTGCTGCCCGAAACAACAACGCACAGACAATCTTCGACTTGAGTGATCGACGCAGCCGCGGCATGACGACTACCCAAGCCACTGGGTAGATTATGAATATAATCTGGCGCATGAATCAATGAGCCTGCGGAAATCAACACCCCATCACCACGAATAATAAATGCACCATCAATCGAAGAGAGCTCTTTGACCGTTTCGTCCATGAACGGGTTGAGGATGTTTCGGTCTTCATCCTTATATCCATAAAATGGATTCAAAATAAGCGGCTTGGTATATTCAATAATTTCATCTGAATTGCCTAATACAAATAAGCTGCCGACAGGATGCCCTTCGCGACCTTCGACAGCGAGTTCAGTGGCAATAGCAAGCACCCGCTCAACCACCTCTGCCTTAACTCCCGCGGGTAACATATCGGACTTCTGCATTAGCATCGTTTGGAACTCACGCTCCACATCGACTACTGTAATACTATCGAATTGATTACTTTGCGGCAATCCGCCCACACAGCAAAGCCGCTCTGTATTCGAAAAGATACCACGTGTAAGGCCAATCAACACAGCGCTGCGCAATTGAGAAAAGCGGTGATTACTAAACGAACGAATCGGCAAAATCGCATCAATATCGTCACGCTCGGTCACGGAATCTGAAGTGCCATGCGCTATCAATACCGTCTTAAATCCTTTAAACACGCGGCCCACTTCCACGCCACCGCCGAAGGTATCACCAAACACTAAGATCGACGTGCAGTTCGCTCCTTTGGCGATCTTTGCCGCTTCCTTCAGAATTAAATTATTAAACCGATCATGACGGCGACGCGGCTTCACTCCATCCCCGCCAAAAACCGACTTCAGCTCACGACGAAAGTCTGGCAACGACTCGGCTGCCGCCAAGCGCTCCATGTGCGAATCATCCTGAAACACACGAGCCAGCGATGCTAAGCTATACAAATAACTCCGCGCGTTTTCTGATGCGAGCAATAGAAAAACGTAGCGGATACCTTGGTACTCAGTTTGCCCATCGTAACTCAACCCATTCGGACAACGCCCCACGGCTATCATATAGTTACGCTTCATCGGTACTCGCGCATGAGGCAAACACACACCGCTACCTAAATAAGTCGTCATCTGCTTCTCCCGATCCAACAGATCCTTCAGCAGCCCCTTTTTTGTCAGCTTCCTGTCTTTCGATAAATCGAAAACGTTTAGCAGTTCCGACAGCGCTCCCTTGAAGTCGGTGCTCTCGAGATCGATCACACGATTTTGAGCGATGTAGCGGTCAATACGCATAACTTATATGTGAAACGAGAGCGTCTATTGTCAAAGGGTTTGAATAAATATCAGAATAAATAACAGCCGTGGAGGAAGCTGGAGGCTCAGACCAAGCAACAAAAAGAGAATATAGCAAACAAGCCCGAGCAGGCTAGGTTTACTGATCCCACTCAATCGCACCCTTCTTCAACTCGTAGAAAAGTCCGAGAACCATCACAAAGAGGAAGAAGAAAATCGGCAATAAAATCGGCAAGTTTACAGCCAGGAACTCACGAAAGACTAGTACCCATGGCATCAGAAAGATGACTTCGATATCGAACAGGATGAAAAGCATCGCTGTGACATAGAATTTCACCGCAAACCGCGCATGGCCGGAACCTTCAGCCAACATGCCACACTCGTAAGGCGTATCCTTAAGGCCAACTGAAGTGCCGCGCTGCCCAAAAATATGCGACGCTACCAGAACGACCGCGCCTATACTGGCTGCGATAGAAAATTGAATAAGAATCGGATAATAGTCCGCGATCTGCATAAGAATGAAAGAACGAGGCTTTTCGTCTCAGTTCAAGGTGTTTCTTCGCACATCGGTAATTATTCTAACTCAGAGTCGCCATTCGACGGAATCCCCGCGTCTTCCCCTGAAAATGATTGGTCGTTTTTTGCTGGAGCAACCAATGCCAAACGCAGTAATCGAATGCGCGATTTCTCAAACACTCCCAAGCCCAGACTGGCGGCAAAGGGCAACTGACGCGGTAGCGGCGAAATCTCTGGAAAACCGTCCAACCGCCGGTGCTTATTGATCTTATCACACAACAATCGATCAATCGCGACTGGATCCGAACTCATCCATAACAACGGCTCTGATCGAGAATAGCGGGATTTAAAAAGCGGGCCACCAATATACTGATAGCGATCCAACGAAATAAAATGCAGCACCATTCGTTCATTTAACTCCGGAATTGCTGCGATCTCAGCAACGGCGGACGAAGCAGTCGCCTCATTGCCTAGAAAGCGCTGGCTGTTGCTGACATTCCATAAAGTCGCATTTGCTAGGGCACCATCCACCCCCAATGCAGCATCATCCACGCCGACCGCTAAATTTAACCAAAAATCCACTTCAAACAATAGCGGTGCAGCCAAAAAACTTTTTCGCTCCTTCGCACCTGCCTTCAGCGCACTACTGCCGCGCCCCAAGCTACCAAACAACTGCGGCTCCTGATTTAATCTCGGCGGCAGCGGGCTATCATAAAACCAATCCAGATCATAATGCTGCTCACTATCGAGCGCATAAACTGGGCAACCCTCAAAATCGCCCTGATCCGAGCTGATCGAAGGCATGATACCAGCCTGCCGCAATTGATACGCCGAATAGTCCACAATCAAAATAGAATCCCGTGCAAAGCCACGTGTTTCCAATACGTCGATCACAGCCCGAAGCAATTGTAACGGCGTGCTCAAACCACGACCACTCCGTGTGTTTACTTTAATGCCCACCTTGCCACGCTTACTCGGCATCAGCGAGGAGCCCACCTTAGCTTCATACGTCTCAACCAAAGCCGACACTTCAGAGTAATAAAGCTCCCCCTCTAGCACTGGCACTTCCCAGATCAAGCCCAATGGCGCACGTGGCGGCAAGCCCTCCTGCGCGCTCGCAACCGACGGCACTAAAAAAATACCCAAGAGAAGCAACGCACCGCAAATCCAGCGAAACCGCATCAAATCAAGGCACAACGCCCGCCTATCCACTTGACACCCAAACAAGGGAAACGAAAGTGACGGTAACACTGCGGACTTATCTCCAGTAATACACACCCTTCGCAACAAATTGCTGCTTATGCTAAAAGCAAACACCAAAAAAGTAATCTTCATCCTAATCCCTCTGACACTCGTAATTTTCGTAGGTTGCAGCGGGCCAGAAGAAAAGAGAGCCAACAGCCTCAATCAGGCCACGCAACAACGTATCGATGGCGACGAGACAGCCGCACTCGCCACACTCGAAATACTTTCGCAAGCATACCCAAACGACCCCGAAATTCTTCAAAAAATCGGTGACATCCATCACGAGCTTGGCAATACCTCCGAAGCCGCTTTCTACCTTAGCGCCGCTTATGCTCTGGCACCGAGCGACGTAGAACTTCTCTTCCAAACCTACCGCGCACAAGAGAATGCGAATCAAGCCACTGCTGCTCACGAGCTACTCGAAACGCTCGTCGCGGTGGAGTCAGACGCCATAAACGCTCAACTATGGCTACGCCTCGGAAAATTCCGCGCACAAGCGCATCAGACTCAGCCAGCCCTCGACGCTTATTTAAAAGGAATCGATCTGGAAAACAGCACACCCTCCGCAGAAACTGCAGTAGCAATTGGCACCCTTTTTTATAAACTCGATAACTTACCACAGGCTGAACGTTGGCTAAACATCGCCGCAAACAGCGACGACCCAACCGCACTTACAGCACTCTTCGGTCTTCTTGAGATCCACCTTCGCAACAAAAACTGGCCCGCCGCCGAAATAGCCATCACTCAACTCGATAAACAATTCCCTGGTGCTGTCGATGCCAGTATATGGGCCAACGCCCGCGGCGAACTCGAACGTTGGCGCACTGCTCAAGTGGCCTTGCAAGCAGAACTGACCAAATCTAACGCCGCTAAAAAAGCTGCCGCCAAACTCGAAGCCGACACCTTAGCAGCAACTACTGACCTAACAACTACTGACCCTGTTGAGGCTTCATCTGGAAAGGCACAAGTCATCGCAGACATGCAGCGCGCCGAAGCCATGGCCAACACACCCGCAGTAGAAGTCGAACCGGCCGAAACCACCCTCCCGGCAATTCGCCCCGCCCTAGCACCGCCCAGCTTAGAACAAATACTAGCGGATGCCGAAAGCGCATCCATGGAGCACGATTACACACAAGCTATCCAGCTCTATTGGCAAGCACTCGGCCGTGCCAACGCCCGCGCCGACATCTGGAATCAGCTCTCGCTCGCCTACCGACTCGACGGACAAGCTAAGAACGCCGAGACCACCGCTCTCGAGGCCACAAGACTCGCACCGCAAAAGATCGATTTCACCCTCGACTATCTACGTGTGATTCAACGCACAAAAAAGCCAGATGAAATCCTCGCCGAATTAGAATCCGCCCATGACCGTTTTCCCGGCAGCCCCGAAATCGCCCTTTCACTCGCCCGCGGCTATGAGCGAATTAGTGGGAACAATACCTCCGCAATCGTGCTCTATGAACGCTTCATCCAGCTCGCACCGAATCACCCGCTTTGCAATGAGGCTGAAGCCTCAATCAACCGACTTCGCTGAGCCTCAAGCAGGCCATTTCCAGCAACACCCGCATCCTACATATATAATACGTGGCCCGCATTGCGCAAAAATCAATCGAAACGATCAAGCACCAGGTAAATTTGGTGGATCTCGTGTCTCCCTACGTCGAAATCAAACGAGCTGGTAGTTCATGGAAAGGCCTCAGCCCGTTTACTCAGGAGAAGACCCCGTCGTTTTATGTCCACCCCGACCGCGGCTTCTACAAATGCTTCAGTACTGGCGAAGGCGGCGACTGCTTCACTTTTATCATGAAGGTCGAGAACCTCGAATTCCCTGAAGCCATCGAGTTCATTGCTAAGAAATTTAACATCACCCTCGAATACGAAGCCGGCGGCCCTTCCCGCGAAGAAATGTCGCTGCGCAAGCAAATCTTTGAAATCCATGAACTCGCCATGACTTGGTTTCACCAGCAATTTATTGAGTCCGAAGAAGCCGCACCCGTGCGTAAGTATTGGCAAGATCAACGCGGTTTTACAATGGAGACCGCAGATGAAGTCAAAATAGGCTATGCGCCCGTCGCACGAAATGCTCTCGCGCTCTATTTTAAAGAGCGCGGCATTCCCGCCGCCGCGATGCGTCAGAGCGGATTGTTTTTTGCCCGCGACAACGAAAGTGTTCACGACAATTTTAAATCACGCTTCCGCGGCCGACTCATGGTGCCGATTCGCGATGTGCAAGGGCGCGTCGTCGCCTTTACCGCACGTCAACTGGAGCAAACCCCCGCAGACGATCCAGCCCGCGAAGCCAAATACGTCAACTCTCCCGAAACGCAGATTTTCCACAAAGGCCGCATCCTGTTCGGGATGGATCACGCACGCACGCATCTTAAAGAAGGCGGCAGCTTCCTCCTCGTTGAAGGTCAACTCGACGCTATCCGCTGCTGGTCTGTCGGCCTGCACACCGCGGTCGCGCCACAGGGCACCGCAATCACCGACGATCAACTTCATCTGATGCGGCGCTACCAGCCCAATACCGTCGAATGTTTATTGGATGGCGACAAAGCAGGCCGCAAAGCGGCCCTGCGCGCTCTTCCACTCGCCTTCAAGGCTGGCCTCGAGTTCCGCTATCTATTGTTACCGGAAAAAGCCGACCCCGACGACTTATTGCGTCAGCACGGCGCCGCCGCACTCGAACCGCTCCGCGCAAACTCAAAAAGTGCCATTGAGCTGGCCATCTCCGAGAGCCTTCCCGAAGACCGCGACCCCAGCACCAACGAGAAAACCACTGCCTTACGTCACATATTCGATCTATTACAGCATGTACCTTCCGAGGTTGCGCGCGAAGATTACATACAGACCGCCTCAAAGCTTCTAAATGTCGATTCCCACGCGGCACTGGTTGATTTCAAGAAATCCCCAAAGCCTCAGACGTACCATTCAGGTCAGAATCCGCAAAAAAACACCAAAAAAGTCAGTACAGACACGCTATTGACAGACGGGACATGGGAGCTACTTTGGCTCGTTCTACACTTTCCCGAATTCAGCGCAGCAATCTCAGAAATAATTGATTACGATTGGATTAATAGCACATCGCCAGCCGGCCGTCTCCTCAAACGCATTCTCGCCGAACTACGCGAAGGATTGATTGAAGATACTTCAAATATCGAAAATCTAATCGACACGATTGAAGACCGCCAACTAATCGCCGACCTACACTCAAGAGACCTAGATGTTGAAGCCGACTTAGCTGAGTATCAAATTAATAATTACCTCAACTTCCTCTACAATAATTACTTAAAAAATCGACTGAATACTTTAAGGCAAAAAGTCGCCAACGCATCGCCCGAAGACCAATTAGGACTCATGCGCAAAGTAAAGGCCGCCAGCAAAGAACTTGCCGCACCACACCAACTCAAAATTTAAACAAAGTCGTCCCCTTTCTAAGCAACCACAACACATTATGTCCGCAGCGAAAAAAACAACCGCAAAAAAAACAGTGACCAAGAAAGCCGCCGCAAAAAAAACGCCTGGCAAAAAAGTCGCGAAGAAAAAAGCGCCGGCTAAGAAGAGCGTA